>NZ_JBHSFK010000011.1:0-294926 GCF_042653945.1 Streptomyces vulcanius
GCCGGTGTCCTTCGTGAACGTGCTCTTGGTCAGCTTCGCGATGTCCTCCATCTGCGGGTTGCCGACCATCAGCACGTTGATGCTCTTGCCGCCTCCCGAGGACCCACCGGCTCCGGCTCCGGAACAGGCGGTGGCGAGGAGGGCGGTGGCGGCGGCGCCGGCGATGACGGCGTATCTGGTGGATCGCATGTGACGGGGGACCTCTCGTGCGGGTTCGGCGAGACCTTGACGGAGTAGGGCGCGCTTCGATGGCGGAATTATTAGCAGGAGACTGCGCCGTTGTTAACACATCTTGCGAGAAAACTTCTTCGGACTTAACGTGAACCCGTCTTGCGGGGGCTACGGTGCACCACCGAACGGCCCCGCCCCCGCCGTGCCGCCCTCCGTCCCCGAGGAACCCGCATGAGTGCCGGACCGGAAACCGCAGAGCAGCCCGCGGTCGTCGTCGCCGGAGACGCGATGGTGGACCTCACCCCCACCCGCACCGCCGACGGCGCCGCGGCCTTCCAGCCGCTCCCGGGCGGCTCCCGCCTGAACGTCGCCGCGGCCTTCCAGCCGCTCCCGGGCGGCTCCCGCCTGAACGTCGCCGCCGGTCTCGGCCGCCTCGGCGTCCCCACGGCACTGCTCGCCCGTCTCTCCGACGACCACTTCGGCGACCTGCTCCGCGCGCACCTCACGGCATCCGGCACCCGCCTGACCCATGTGCTGCCGACCTCCGACCCCACCACCCTCGCCGCCGTGCACCTGCGCGAGGACGGGTCGGCCGCCTACTCCTTCCACGCGGGAGGTGCCGCCGCGCGGCCTGCGGCCCGAACACCTCGCGGCCCTGCCGGACGGCGGCGCCCTGCCTCCGGGCGCGGCACTGCACGGAGCCGGTGACGCCTTCACCGCCGCGACGCTGGCCCATCTGCACCGCACCGGCCGGCTCGGCCGCGAAGGCGTCGACGGTCTCGACGGAGGCGAGATCGCCCGGCTGCTCTCGTACGCCGTGGAGATCGCGGCCGACACCTGCACCCGCGCGGGCGCCCAGCCCCCGTACCGAAGCGACGGCGTGCCGGCTCCGGCGTAGCAGCGACGCCGTGGCCCCGTGCTGCTAAGTCACTTCGGGGTCCCTGGCGGGTCGAGGCGGGCCCAGACCGGTCCGAGGGCGTCCAGCGCCTCCCGGTACACCTCGTACGCCTCGTCGAGTACGGCGACCCGGTCGGGGCGGGGTTCGTGACGTCTGAGTACGGCGGCGCCGGCACGCGGGTCCGTCACGTCGTCGAGCAGCCCGACGGCGGTGGCGGCGAGCAGGGCCGCTCCCCGGGCGGCGCTCTCCTTCACCTCGGTCACCTCGACCGGCCGGCGCAGGGCGTCGGCGAACATCTGGCTCCACACCTCGCTGTGCGCCGCGCCGCCGGTCAGCCGGGCCGGCGCCGCGCCGACCGGCAGCCTCGAGCAGAGCGCGTCGACGTGCCAGCGGTGATTGAGGACGACACCCTCCATCAGGGCCCGCAGCAGATGGCCGCGGCCGTGCCAGCCGCGCAGACCGACAAACGTCCCGGACGTGGGATGCGGGTACGGGGAGCCGTAGACGAAGGGGTGGAACAGCACCTCCGACGGACCGTCCAGGTGCGCCTCGACCTCGTGGCCGATCGCCTTGTGGATACCGTCCCGGTGCTCGGCCGGTGCGCCCGTCACCCGCAGGAACCACTCCAGGTTCGCCACCGACGCCGGTGAGGTGGACATCGTCATCCACTGCCCCGGGCGGACGAAGGGGCGGACCTGCCAGCGCGGATCGACGACGGGGCGCTCACTGACCACCTGGTTGATGCTGAACGACCCGGCGATCAGACACAGTTCGCCCGGCGTCGTGGCGCCGACGCCGAGCGCGGCGGCGTCGACGTCGTGGGCGCCCGTGACGACGGGCGTGCCGGGGGAGAGCCCGGTGAGCGCCGCTGCCTCGCCGGTCACGGTTCCGCTCACCGCGTCACAGGCCAGGACCGGCGGCAGCAGACCGGCGAGGGCGCCGAGGCCGTACAGGTCGAGCAGTTCCGGGGAGTAGCCGCCCCGCCGCATGTCGGTGAACGAGGCGCCGGCGTCCGTGGGATCGGTGGCCACCGCGCCCGTCAGCCGCAGACGCAGCCAGTCCTTGCAGGACAGCAGCCAGCGGGCCTGCCGTAGTACCCCGGGCTCGTGGCGGGCGAGCCAGGCCAGCAGGGCGGCCGGGGAACCCGCGAAGGGCACCGTGCCCGACAACTCCAGGGATCGGGAGGGGATGTGAGTGCCCCGCCACTCCTCCAGCACCGGTTCGGCGCGCGTGTCCATCGCCACGATCGCGGCCCGCACCGGCCGGCCCCGCTCGTCGACGGCGTACAGCCCGTCGCCGTGCCCGGCCAGTCCCACCGCGGCGACGGCCCGCCCCGCGTCCGGTCCCGCCTCGGCGAGACAGGCGGCGATGGCCTGGTGCGCCGTCCGCCACACGTCGTCCATGTCCCGCTCGACCCAGTGCGGCCGAGGGGTGTCCAACGGCACCGTGCCGCTCCCGCGCGCCACGGCCCGGCCTGTGGCGTCGAACAGCACGGCCTTGGTCACCGTGTGTCCCGCGTCGACCCCGAGCACCAGTTCACGCACCACCGCTCACCCCCGCCCCAGGCGCGCCGACGAGTTACCCGGCAGAACGAATCGCTCACCGACGACCAGAACGCGCACTGCGGACTCCTCGTGTGCCACCGGTCCCCTCATCCCTCCCCTCACTCCTCCTCTCACTCCTCCTCTCACTCCTCCTCGAACAGCCCCAGCTCCGCCCAGATCGTCTTGCCGTCGGCCGTGTGCCGGCTGCCCCAGCGCTGGGTGAGCTGGGCGACCAGCAGCAGTCCGCGCCCGCCCTCGTCCCAGGTCTTCGCCCGGCGCAGGTGCGGCGCGGTGTGGCTGGTGTCGGACACCTCGCAGATCAGCGTCGTCTCGTCGTGGATCAGCCGCAGCCGGATCGGATGGGTGCCGTAGCGGATGGCGTTGGTGACCAGTTCGCTCACCACCAGCTCGGTCGTGAACGACGCCGCGCTGAGCTCCCAGCGCCCGAGCTGGTCGACGACCTGCTTGCGGACCGGTCCGACGAGCGCCGGGTCGGCGGGGATGGTCCAGGTCGCGACCTGCGCGGCGGGCAGCCCCCGGGTGCGGGCCAGCAGCAGCGCCACGTCGTCGGCGGCGCCGGTGGGCGGCAGCAGCGTGTGCAGCACCCGGTCGCAGGTCTCGTCGAGGGAGTCCGAGTACGCGGTGAGCGCCTCGCTCAGCAGCCGGTGACCGGAGTCCGCGTCCGGTTCGCTGGACCCGATCAGACCGTCCGTGTAGAACGCGAGCAGGCTGCCCTCGGGCAGTTCCAGCTCGGCGGACTCGAAGGGCAGCCCGCCCAGGCCCAGCGGGGGACCGGCGGGCAGGTCGACAGGGCTCGCGGGGCGGCCGGGCCGCAGCAGCACCGGCGGGGGGTGCCCGGCCCGGGCGAGCGCGCAGCGCCGGGACACCGGGTCGTAGACCGCGTACAGACAGCTCGCGCCGACCTCGCCGGGGCTGCCCTCGCCGCCGGCCTCCTCGGACAGCCGTACGACGAGGTCGTCGAGGTGGGTGAGCAGTTCGTCGGGGGCCAGGTCGATGTCGGCGAGAGTGCGCACGGCGGTGCGCAGCCGGCCCATGGTGGCCGAGGCCTGGATGCCGTGCCCGAGGACGTCCCCGACGACGAGGGCGACCCGCATCCCGGACAGCGGGATCACGTCGAACCAGTCGCCGCCCACCCCGGCGCGGGCGGCCGGCAGATAGCGGGAGGCGGCGTCGACGGCGGCCGTCCGGGGGAGGGAGCGGGGGAGCAGGCTGCGCTGGAGGGCGAGGGCGGTCTCGCGCTCGCGGGAGTAGCGGCGGGCGTTGTCCACGCAGACCGCGGCCCGCGCGGTGATCTCCTCGGCGAGCAGCACGTCGTCCGGGGTGAAGGGGTCCGGGCGGCGGAACCGGGTGAGGACCGCGACCCCGAGGGTGGTGCCCCGGGCCCGGATCGGCACGGACATCGTGGAGTGGATGCCGTACTCGCGTACCCGCGCGGCGCGCAGCTTGTCCCAGGTCAGCCATGCGTCCAGGGAGCCTCCGCGCAGGGTGGCGACGATGGTGCGGCCCGCGACGAGCGAGTCGGCCTGCGGGGAGCCGGTCGGATAGTCCTGGACCTCCCCGGGCTTGGCCACCGCGATCGGGTCGCCGGTGAGGACCGAGTGATGGGCGGCCCGGCGCAGCCGCAGCGGGGTGGTGAACCGCGCCGGGGGATCCGCGCCGTCCTGCGGGTCCAGCAGGTCGACGCTGACGAAGTCGGCGAGCGCGGGCACACAGACCTCGGCCAGCTCCTGGGCCGTCCGGATGACGTCGAGGGTGGTGCCGATCCGTACGCTGGCCTCGTTGACCAGTTGCAGCCGCTCCCGGGCGAGGTAGTTGTCGGTGAAGTCGTGGGCGGACAGGCACACGCCCCGCACCCGGCCCTCGGCGTCGGTGACCGGGGCCATCCGGGCCAGCCAGGCGTGCGCGTGGTCCTCGCCGCCGGTGCGGGTGTACGTCTGGACGTCCCGGGGCCGGCCGCCGGCGAGCACCCGCACCATGTGCTCCTCCAGCTCCGCGCTCTGCGGTTGGCTGCCGATCTCGGAGATCCTGAGCCCCTTGATGCGTTCCTCGGGCAGCCCGATGACCTCGGCCATCGCGTTGTTGACCCGGACCAGCCGCAGCCGGTCGTCGTAGACCGCGACCGCGCACGGCGACTGGAGCAGGGCTGCCGCGGCCAGCGTGTCGTCGGAGGAGTGGGCGTCGCTCCCGTTCAGCGGGGTGACCACGAGCCAGCGGCCCGGCGCGTCCGGCCGGGGCGGCCGGCGGTGGGCGAGCAGCCACACCCGTACGGTACGGCCGTCGCGGTGGCGCAGAGTGACCACGCCGTCCCAGCGGGAGCCGGACGGCACGGGCGCGCGCCCGTCGGCGAGCAGATCCTCGGCGGGCCTGCCCACGACCTCGGCCGGGAGCCACCCCAGCAGGGACCTGGCGCCCTCGTTCCACTCGACGACCGTGCCGGTGTCGTCGACGACCACCCGGGCCGTCGCGGCCTCGTCGAACGGATACTCCGGGCTCATCGGCGCCACTCCATCGCGGACACTCACAGTGAACAGACGGCGTCACATCCGTACCAGCGTAGTGCGTCCCGTCCACCCGTGGGATGTGAGGACAGCACGTCCCCTTGACGGGCGGGAGTGGCACGTCGTCAGATTCTGTTTGGTAACGATCAGTTGTCAGATCAGTTGTGAGTACTTCTGGGCCCGATGAGGGAGAGCCGCCAGTGACCGTCACTCGCAGATCCGTCTTGATCGCCTCCACGGCCGCCCCGGCCGCCGGAGCAATCCTGAGTACCACGGCGGCCGAGGCCGCCGAGTCCGCCTCGGCCGTCGCGGGCCGCCGTACGGTTCCGCTGCGCGACGGCTGGCGTTTCGCGCTGGTCAATCCGGGCGGGATCACCGACCCCACCGGCCAGTACGCCGACGCCGCCGCCCCCGGCCACGACGACTCCGCCTGGCGCGAGGTGGCCGTCCCCCACGACTGGAGCATCGAGCAGACCCCCACCACCCAGAACGGCACCACCAGCGGCACCGGCTTCTTCCCCGGCGGTCTCGGCTGGTACCGCCTCACCTTCACCCTGCCGCCCGCCCACGCCGGCAAGCGGATCTCGGTGGAGTTCGACGGTGTCTACATGGACTCGTACGTCTACTGCAACGGCACCGAACTCGGCCGGCACCCCTACGGCTACACCGGCTTCGCCTACGACCTCACCGATCTGGTGCACACCGACGGCGCCACCGAGAACGTGATCGCGGTCAAGGTGCAGAACCGGCTGCCCAGCAGCCGCTGGTACTCCGGCAGCGGCATCTACCGCGAGGCCCGCCTGGTGATCACGGAACCGGTGCACGTCGCCCGCTGGGGGACGTACGTCACCACCCCGTCCGTGACGGAGGAACGCGCCGCGGTCCGGGTCGCGACCGAGGTCGTCAACGCCTCCGGCGCGGGCGCGGACGTCGAGGTGATCTCCCGGATCCTCGCCCCGAACGGTCGCACGGTGGCCCGTACGGCCTCCACCGCCGCCGTCGCCGACCGGGCCACCGAGATCCATGAACTCACGGTCGACGAACCGCAGTTGTGGGACTTCACCACACCTCACCACCGCTACACCCTGGAGACCGAACTGCGTGTCGGCGGCAGGCGCGTCGACACCCACCGCACGCCCTTCGGCGTCCGCACCTTCCGCTTCGACCCCGACGAGGGCTTCTTCCTCAACGGCCGACACGCCAAGATCAAGGGCGTCGACCTCCACCACGACCTGGGCGCCCTCGGGGCGGCGGTCAGCTACGACGCGATCCGCCGCCAGATGACCATCATGAAGTCGATGGGCGTCAACGCCTTCCGCACCTCCCACAACCCGCCCTCGCGGGAGATCGTCGAGATCTGCGAGGACCTGGGCATCGTGATGATGGTGGAGGCCTTCGACTGCTGGAAGACCGGCAAGACCCGCTACGACTACGGCCGGTTCTTCGACGAGTGGTGCGAGCGGGACGCCACCGAGATGGTCCTAGCCGCCCGCAACTCGCCCGCCGTCGTGCTGTGGTCCATCGGCAACGAGATCACCGACTCGACCCAGACCGCCGGCCTCGCCATGGCCGACCGGATCATCGGCGCGATCAGGGCCGCCGACGACACCCGCCCGCTGGTCATCGGCTCCGACAAGTACCGCACCCCGCCCGCCAAGGGCTCCGCGGCCGACCTGATGCTGGCCAAGCTGGACGGCCTCGGCCTCAACTACAACACCGCGAAGTCGGTGGACGTCCTGCACGCCGCCTACCCGCACCTGTTCCTCTTCGAGTCCGAGTCCTCGTCGGAGACCTCCACCCGCGGCACGTACCAGGAGCCGGAACACCTCAACACCGGGGAGAACCACACCCCCGGCAAACGGGCCGTCTCCTCCTACGACAACAACCTCGCCTCCTGGACCATGAGCGGCGAGTACGGCCACAAGAAGGACCGTGACCGGAAGTGGTTCACCGGGCAGTTCCTCTGGTCCGGCATCGACTACATCGGCGAACCGACGCCGTACAACGTCTTCCCGGTGAAGGCGTCCTTCTTCGGCGCGGTCGACACGGCCGGCTTCCCCAAGGACATGTACCACCTCTTCCGCAGCCAGTGGGTGGCCGAGCCGATGGTCCACCTGCTGCCCATGACCTGGAACCACGAGGAGGGCGACACCGTCGAGGTGTGGGCGTTCGCCAACGTCGACACCGTCGAGCTGTTCCTCAACGGAAAGTCCCTGGGCATACGGAAGTTCGACACGAAGAAGACCGTCGACGGCCGCACCTACCTGGAGACCACCGAGGCCACCGGCGACGACAAGACCTTCACCGACGGCCCCTACCCGGGCAGTTACACCAGCCCCAACGGCAGTGCCGGCAAGCTGCACCTGACGTGGCAGGTCGCCTATGAGCCGGGCGTGTTGAAGGCGGTGGCCCGGCGCGGCGGCAGGACCGTCGCCACCGATGTGCTGCGCACGGCCGGCGCCCCGCACGCCGTACGTCTCACTCCGGACCGCAAGTCGCTCCCGGCGGACGGCCGTTCGCTGGTCTTCGTCACCGCCGACGTGGTCGACGCGCGCGGGGTCGTGGTGCCGGACGCCGAGCACCTCATCTCCTTCGAGGTGAAGGGCGGTTCCCTCGCCGGGCTCGACAACGGACGGGAGGAGAGCGCCGAGCGCTACCAGGCCAGCACCCGAACCGCCTTCCACGGCAAGGCACTTGCCATCGTGCGCTCCGGTGTCGAGGCGGGGTCCCTGAAGGTGACCGCGAGCGTGGACGGGCTGCGCCGGGGCACCGCCACGGTGCGCACCACCCACGCCCGCCCGACGGCGGCGACTCCGGCGCCCGTCTTCGCCCCCGACCACCCGGTGCCGCCCGACTACCCCTACGCGGACGCGAGTTACTCCGGCCGGGCCGACACCCTGCCCGCCGCGATTCTGGACGGGGACCCGGCCACCGGCTGGTCCAACGCCTTCGTCAAGTCCGCCACCGCCCTGCTGCCCGCCTTCAGCGGGGCACGGGCCGAGGACTGGGTGTCGGTGGACTGGGGCCGGACCCGGGACTTCGACCGGGTCGCGGTCACCTTCACCGTCGACGCCACCCACAGCCTGCCCGTGGCCATGGCCGTCGAGGTGGGGGACGGGAAACGGTGGACGGCGGTCACCGGAGCCACCGTGGACTGGGCGACGGCCTCCGACGCGCCGACCGTCGTCACCTTCGCCCCCGCGCGGGGCTCCCGGCTGCGGCTGACGCTGACCAGCAGCGCGCCCGGAGCGGTCCGGGGGGCGGTGCGGATCAGCGCGCTGGAGGCGTAGGAGCCGTCCGGGGCCGGACGGTCACGGGGGTGGCCCGTGACCGTCCGGTACCGGACTTTCACAAGTGTGACCTGGGGATATTTACGAGTAAGTACCCGCGCGGTACCGTGAAGGGCATGCCAGCCCTCAATGTGGAATTCAGCGATCGCGAGCTGGAGGACCTGCGGCAGATCGCCAAGGAACGCGGTACGTCGATGAAGGCACTCGTGCGGGAGGCCGCCGCCGCCGACATCGCGCGGCACCGGGCGCTCCAGGAGGGCGCCGAGGCCTTCCGTACCTTCTTCTCGGCCCACGCGGCCGAGTTCGCGGAGGCCTTCCCCGACGACGAACCGTCCGTCAAGGGCGCGGGGCGGGTCGTCTGACCGATGACACCCGTCATCCACATCGACGTGCCCTGGCTGCTCCAGCGCCATGAAGAGGTGCTCCCCGAGCAGCCCACCATCGACGACTTCTCCGCACTGGTCGCCGCCGTCGCGCGGCACCGGGTCGACCCGCCCCGGCTCGGCGCGGACTCCGACCCGGCCTGGCGGGCCGCCGCCCTGCTGCACACGCTGGCCCTGCTCAAGCCGCTGCCCGCGGCCAACGCCCGCTTCGCGTGCGCGACGGCGGTGGCCTACATGTTCGTCAGCGGCGTCGGCATCGATCCGCCGTACGGCGCCCTCGTCGATCTCGCCCGGGACCTCATCGACGGCAAGACCGACGCCTACGGCGCGGCGGACCGGCTGCGGTCCTGGCAGATATAGCCATACGGCCGCTTGTTCGGGAGCGGGACTTGTGGGCCGCCGGCCGAGGGCGGGAGGAGCAAGGCCGGCGGCCGTTTCGCGCAGGAGAGCCGCCGTCCTGCGCGGGGCCTCCGAGGAAGTGGCCGGTGCTCAGTCCACTACGGGGCGCGACGGGCGGGAAGGTGCGCGTCGCCCCGGCACGTGCGTGTGATTCACACGGGGCGCAAGAGCGGAGGAAAGGTGCGACAAGTCCCGTACGGCACGGGCAGCTTGTCGACTTTCTTTCAATAGGGGTCAGGTTGTCCATGCGCCTTGTTGCGCACGACTTAGTTGTGCAATGGTGAACTACCCGAGCGGGGGGTGACGGCCGGGGCCTGTGTGTCCGCCGAGAAAGCGGACGCCCGCTCCCTGCTGCAGCCGACAGGTACGTACCAAAGGACCACTCAGTGCCCACCGCCCAGCCTCCTCGTCCTGCCTACCCCCCGCCCGGCGGTGGCCCGGGGGAATCCGACGAGTCCCTCGCCGCCGGCACCCGTGGCGGTGCGGACAGCGAGGTCGCGCAGTCCACCGCGCTGCTGATCGCCCGGCACTGGCGGCCGGTGCACGAGTACGCGGCGATCTGCCTCGCCTCGTCCGGCAACGTCTCCAACATGCTCACCGCCGCCGCCTTCCACCAGGTCTTCGACCGGCTGAAGCTGGGCGAGCCGGGCACCGCGCTGCGCCCCCGGCTCCTGGTGACCGTGCGGGACATGGCGCGTCTGTGGGCCTCGGACGAGAACATATCCGAGGCCCTGCCGGTGCTGAGGAAGCCGGCCGGGGCCAGGGGGCTGCGGACCTCGAAGACCATGACGCCCGAAAACCGGGTGCTGACCGAGCGCTCCTTCCAGGGCCTGCCCGCCGCGGCCCGCTGTGTGCTGTGGCACATGGAGGTCGAGGCCGAACCGGTCACCGCCGCCGCCGGGCTGCTCGGCATGGACACCGATACCGTGTCCGGCATCCATGAACAGGCCCGGGACAGGCTGCGCCAGGGCCTGGTCCGCGCCCATGGGGAACTCGCCCCCAGCAAGGAGTGCCGGTTCCACAACCGCCTCCTCGACGGGCCGATCCGGCGGGGCGGCGAACTGCTCCCGGACGTCCGCAAGCACCTGGACGAGTGCCGTTACTGCCGGGCCGCCGCCGAACAGCTCGGCCACTTCGAGGGGAGCCTCGGCCTGCTGCTCGCCGAGGCGGTGCTCGGCTGGGGTGCCGTCCGCTACCACGACTCGCGTCCCGGCCGCGCGGGGCAGCAGTCCGTACGCCTCAAGGGCTCCGCCCGACGGCGCGGCGGCGGCGGCTCGCACGGCCGGCGCTCCACCCTGCTCTCCCGCATCCCCTCGCCGCGCCGCAAGGCGTCCGGGGAAGCGCGGTCGCAGCGCGCGCTCTTCACCGGCGTCGGCCTGGCCTCCGCCGGTCTGCTGGGCACGCTGCTCGCCGCCGGGATGTGGGCGGACGGCGGCGGCGCCGACCCGGCCGCCTCCACCAGCGGCGCCGTCCCCGGCACCGACTCCCAGGCCGCCACCGCCACCCCGACGGCCCCCGGCACCGCCCAGCTCCCCGACGCACCGCAGCGGACCCGGCTGCGCAACGCCGACGTCGGCCTGTGCCTGGACATCCAGGGAGCGGTCAAGGCCGGCGCCGGCCTCCAGCTCGCCGAGTGCTCCTCCGACGAGACCCAGCTGTGGTCGTACGACGACGACGGCCGGCTGCGCAGTGCGGCCGACACCGAGCTGTGCGCGGACTCCCACGAGGACGCCGGTGTCGTCATCCTCGACACCTGCGCGGACACCGGGGGCTCCCGCGCCGACGACGTGCGCTACGACTTCACGGTCCAGGGTGAGCTGCTGCCCCGCTGGGACGACTCCCTCGCCCTGGCCACCGCCGGGACCGAGGCGGGCGACGACATCGTGGTGAAGGTCCGCGACGACTCCGCCGACCAGCGCTGGCTCCCCGAGGCGGCCCCCGCCACCCCCGGCTCCCTCGCCGTCACCGGCGCACCCCCGTCGGCCCGCCCGGTGGCCCTGTCGGACGACACGGCCTGAGCCGCCGCGGGCTCAGTCGGCCCCCGTGAGGTCCGCCGCGCCGACCGTCGTCGGTGTGGCGTGGCCGGAGAGGGCCAGGGTGAGGTCGAACTCGGCCAGCAGGCAGCGGATCACGTGCTCGACCCCGGGCTGTCCGTCCAGGGCGAGGCCGTAGACGTAGGGGCGGCCGAGGAGGACCGCCCGGGCGCCCAGGGCGAGGGCCTTGAAGACGTCGTCGCCGGTGCGGATCCCGCTGTCGAACAGGACGGTCAGCCGCTCGCCGACCGCCGCCGCGATCCGGGGCAGGGCGTCGGCAGCCGCGACCGAACCGGCCACCTGGCGGCCCCCGTGGTTGGAGACCACCACACCGTCCATCCCGGCGTCGGCGGCCAGCCGCGCGTCGTCCGGGTGCAGAACGCCCTTGAGGACGATCGGGCCGTCCCAGTTCTCGCGCAGGAACGCCAGGTCCGGCCAGGTCTTGCCGGGGTCCGCGAACAGGCTCACGAAGTGCAGGACGGCCGCGTTCGGGTCCTCGTGCGGCGGCTTGGCGAGGCCCGCCCGGAACGCCGGGTCCGAGAAGTAGTTGGCCGTGCCCACGCCGTGCAGGAACGGCAGATACGCCTGGTCGAGATCGCGCGGGCGCCAGGCCAGCATCGGGGTGTCGAGGGTGACGACCAGCACCGTGAAGCCGCTCGCCCGCGCCCTGCCCAGGAAACTCCGGGTCACCTCGCGGTCCTTGGACCAGTACAGCTGGAACCAGCGCTCGGCGTCCCCCATCGCCTCGGCCACCTGCTCGATCGGCGTGCTCGACGCCGAGGAGAGGATGTACGGCACCCCGTGCGCGGCGGCCGCCCGGGCCGCCGCCGTCTCCGCCTCCGGGTGCACGATCGACAGCACGCCGACCGGCGCGAGGGCCAGCGGCGCCGGCAGGGCGCGGCCCAGGATCTCCACCGCCAGATCCCGCTCGTGCACGTCCCGCAGCATGCGCGGCACGATCCGGCGGCGCTCCAGGGCGGCACGGTTCGCCCGCACCGTACTGCCGTCCCCCGCGCCGCCCGCCACATAGCCGACCGGGCCCGGACCGAGACGCCGCTCGGTGAGTTCCTCGAGCCGGGTGAGGTCGGTGGGCAGCCGGGGGACCGCCCCCGTCATCCCGTTGAGGTAGATCTCGAACTGGAAGTCCGCCCAGTGCCTGGCCATCCGCCCGTACCGCCTCTCGTCGTCGAGCCCGTGCGCACGGCGACGATACCGGCCGGTAGGCGGGTGGCTTCAGCGTCCGGCGGCCGACTCCCGCAGGATGTGGGCCAGTTCGCGCGGGCGGGAGAACATCGGCCAGTGACCGGTGTCCATCTCGACCAGCTTCCAGCGGTCGCCCTTCAGCAGCCCGGCCACCGCGGGCGGCGGTGCGTCCCCGTCGAGCAGGCACTTGACGTAGACCGAGGGCAGCTCGCCCGCTGAGCCCTTCAGCACCGCCGGTTCGGTGAGCGTGGCCCCGGGGTGCGGGGTGCCCTCGGAGCGGACGCGGGCGATCTGCTCGTCGGTCAGCTCCTGCCCCGCGTAGTCGTCCGCGTCGAGCGGCGGCCAGTGACCGCCGTGCGCGTCGATCGACGCGCGTACGTCGTCGCTGGGCCAGCCCGACAGGAAGGACTGCCCGTCGAAGGGGACGTTCGCGTCGACGTACACCACCCTCCTGAGCCGGTCACCGATCCGCTCCGCCGCCTGTCCGACCGGGACCCCGGAGTAGCTGTGCCCGACCAGCACCACGTCCCGCAGGTCGAGGCGCTCCACCTCGTCGACGATGTCCTGGACGTGCGTCTGCTGCCCCGCCGGCAGGGCTCTCTTCTCGGCGAGTCCGGACAGTGTCAGGGGATGGGCGTCGTCCCCGGCGGCGCGCAGCTCCGCTGCCACCTCGTCCCACGCCCACGCACCCAGCCAGGTGCCCGCGACCAACACGAATTGCGTCATGCTCGCAACGTAGCCGAGGGGTCTGACAACGCCCTTCGTCACTCTCCGGGGGAACCGTCCGGCGCGTCCGCCGCCCCCTCCGCGTCCGCATCCGCGTCCGGCCCCTGTGCCCGCACGCGTTCGACGTGCTCCAGGGAGTCCCGCAGTTCGGTGAGCCAGTCGTCGGTGTGCCGCTGCACCAGCCGGACGCACCAGGCGAGCGCCTCGCTGCGGCTGCGGGCCACGCCCCCGGCGATCAGCGTGTCGAGCACCTGGCGTTCGGGCTGCCGCAGCCGGGTCATGACAGGGGCGGCCACATGGGTGAACAGGGCGCGCTCGCCGTCGCACACCACCCCCCACGACACCTTGCGCCCGAACCGGTGCTCCGCGTCCCGGGCCACCGCCATCCGGGCCTCCCGGGTGCGCTCACGGAACTCCTGGATCCGGGCTGTCACCGCGGCCTTCCGCTCGGCGGCCGGCGCGTCCTCGGCCAGCCGGGGCGCGGGGACGCGCCCGACCACGGTGATCTCCTCGCGGTCGACCGTGACCTCGGTGAGTTCCTCGAACAGGTCGTCGGGCAACCGGCCGGCGAACCAGCCCCTCAACTTGTCTCTCTGCTCGCTTGTAATCATGTAATCACAATTACTCCGCCGGTCCCTGAACGCAAGGGACCGCAGAGAGGTCAGCCGAGAGCGGAATGTTTCAGGCCGATTAACGAACCCATGGAAACCGGCCACCCGGCCGGCGGAAGGGATCAGAAAGGGATCATGAAGCGCTTGCTTTCGGCGTTGGAACGTTCGAGTTCCGTGACTTCACGCCACTGATTCAATACGCAAGGTTACTGAAACCCGTGGGGTCGAGGTGATTTCCGACGGCGGACTCGGCAGACTCGCGCTCGCCGCGTCCGGCACCGATCGCGCCGGACCGGCACACCCCCGAATCGAGCGGAAGGATGCACACAATGCGGAACACCGCGCGCTGGGCAGCGACCCTCGGCCTGACGGCCGCCACTCTCTGCGCACCCCTCACCGGGCCCGCGCTCGCCGCCCCGGCCGCCGCACCGGCCTCGCTGTACGCCCCGTCCGCCCTGGTCCTCACCATGGGCCACGGCGAGAGCGCCGCCACCGTGAACGCGGCCCGGGCGGTCACCCTGAGCTGTGCGCCGGGTCCCTCCGGCACCCACCCCGCCGCCGCCCCGGCCTGCGCCGAACTGCGCGCCGCCGGCGGTGACCCGGCCGCCCTCGCCGTCCCGGGCGGCGCGGTGTGCACCAAGCGGTACGACCCGGTCGTCGTCACCGTCGACGGCGTGTGGCAGGGCAGGCGCGTCGCCTACGAGCACGTCTTCGCCAACGAGTGTGTGAGGAACGCCGCCGAGAGCAGCCTCTTCACCTTCTGAGACCGGGGTCGCGTGGTTCCCGTGGACGCCGCGACAGGCTCGTGACGTGGGGAGTACGGGCCACTGGCGCGGGACCACCGCGATCTCGCCACCCAGGGACCGGACGGGCGGAGTGGGGCCGCCCGCCGGTCCCTGGGATCACTCGGTTTCCGGGTGAGCGGTCTGCAGCGGGGGCGGGGCGGGCAGCGCCGGCAACGCGGCGAGCGGAGGGAAGCGGCCCAGCAGGCCGGTGGCGCCGAGCAGCCGACGTAGCCGCGGATCGTCCGAGACGACCCGCACCCGTCCGCCCTGCCGCCCAGCCCGCTCCTGCGCCCGGCACAGGATCCGCAGCCCCGAGCAGTCGAAGAACTCGACGCGGCGCAGATCGACCAGGACGTCCGGCGTCCGGCCGGCCGTCGCCGCGTCCAGATGGTCCGCGACGAGCGGCGCCGTCGCCAGGTCGATCTCGCCCGACACCTCGACCACGGTGAACGGGCCGCTGACACGAGTACGTGCGTGGGGATTGGCCGGCGGAGTCATGTCCGTTCCACCTCGGCAGGGGGTGCGTTGGAAGGCGGTAGTACCCCGCTGGGACGCGCACCATCCCTGCCACGCCGCGCGCAAGATCTGGTTCACCCAAACTGGTGAACTTTCCTGAGGTGGATTGACATTGGCGTGCCGATTTCTCCGGCACATCGTGCCGATTTCTCCGTCACATATGGACGACGGGAGCCGCGTCCGCGTTCTCGGGGTCCTGCTCCGGCACCCCGCGGCGGAAGAGCAGGAAGGTGGCCAGCGCGCCCGCCGCGAAGAGGCCGGCGGACCACCAGAACGCGGTGGTGTAGCTCTCGATCGTCGCCTGCGCCTGCACCGCTTTGCTGGTGGCGTCCCGGCCGGCCAGGTAGTCGGTCGCGGCGCCCGCAGCGAGGGTGTTCAGCAGCGCCGTACCGATCGAGCCGCCCACCTGCTGCATCGCGTTGACCGACGCGGACGCCACGCCCGCGTCCTCGGCGGCGACCCCGCCGGTGGCCATCTGCATGGAGACCGGCATGACCAGGCCGAGGCCGATACCGGTGATGACCAGCTGCGGCAGGACCGCGCTCACATAGTCGGAGCCGACGCCGATCCCGGTCAGCCAGGCCATACCGGCCGCGGCGACGGCGAAGCCCAGCGGGACGACCACCTTCGGACCGAGCCGCGGCACCAGCAGTGTCGTACCGAGCTGTGCGGCCACCATCAGGGCCGCGACCATCGGCAGGAACGCCACGCCGGTCTTGGTCGGGCTGAAGCCCAGGTTCAGCTGCAGGTAGTAGGTGAGGAAGAGGAACACGCCGAACATGCCCGCACCGGAGACCAGGACGGCCAGGAACGAGGCGCCGCGGCCCCGGTCGAGCAGGATGCGCAGCGGCAGCAGCGGGTGCGCGGCCCGGGTCTGCCACCAGGCGAAGGCCGCCACGAGCACCCCGCCCGCGATCAGGAAGCCCCAGGTCAGCGGGGAGTCCCAGTCGTGCGTCTCGGCGTTGGAGAAGCCGTACACCAGGGCGAACAGACCGGCGGCGACCAGCACGGTGCCCGGCACGTCCAGCTTGGAGTTCCCCGCGTCGCGGTGGTTGGTCAGCAGGATCCAGCCGCCCGCGAAGGCGAGCACGGCGATGGCCACGTTGACGTAGAGCGTCCAGCGCCAGTCGAGCGCGTCGGTCAGGATGCCGCCGAGCAGCAGACCCACCGCGCCGCCCGCGCCGGCGATGGCGCCGTAGACGCTGAACGCCCTGGCCCGCTCCCGGGCGTCGGTGAACGTGGTGTTGAGCAGGGACAGCGCGGCCGGCGCGAGGAGCGCGCCGAAGGCGCCCTGGAGCGCGCGGGCGGTGACCAGCATCTCGAAGTTGGCCGCCGCGCCGCCCAGCGCGGAGACGGCGGCGAAGCCGACGACGCCGACGAGGAAGGCCGTCTTGCGGCCGAAGAGGTCGGCGATCCGGCCGCCGAGCAGCAGCAGCGAGGCGAACGCGAGCGCGTAAGCGGTGACGATCCACTGCCGGTTGCCGTCGGAGAAGCCGAGGTCGGCCTGGGCCGAGGGCAGCGCGATGTTCACGATGGTGGCGTCCAGGACCACCATCAGCTGGGCCAGGGCGACGACCGCGAGGATCCACCACTTCTTGGTGGACGAGGCCGAAGGCTCCGGTCCGGCGCCCGTGCGGGTGCCGTCCGTCAGGGTCTTCGAGGGCATGGGGATGCACTCCAGGGAGATCGGTGCGGAAGGAGTGGACGAGAAGGCAAAGAGCACGTAAACGAAACTGTTTCGTACACATTGAGGCTGGGGCCGAGGCTAGACCACTTTCAGCGAAACGGCAAAGTTTCGTTAGTGAGGGAGCTCAGACATGCGCAGCGGCTTGTTCGACGTCGCCGGGACGGGGCTGTATTTCGAGGTGCGCGGCAGCGGTCCCGCGCTGCTGATGATCAGCGGGGCCGGGGGAGACGCCGGCTACTACACGGCCGTGGCCGACGACCTCGCCGACGCCTTCACCGTGATCACCTACGACCGGCGGGGCAACTCCCGCAGCGACGGCCGGGACGCCGGGCCGGCCCGGCTGGCCCGGCAGGCGGCGGACGCCCGCGCTCTCGTCGACGGACTGGCCGGCGGGCGGGCGCTGGTCTTCGGCAACAGCGGCGGCGCGATCATCGGGCTCACGCTGGCCGTACTCCATCCCGAGACGCTGGTGGGTCTCGTCGCCCATGAGCCGCCCGCCGTGAACGTCCTCCCGGACGGCGACCCGGCGCGCGGCTTCTTCCCCGAACTCGCGGCGCTGTACGCGAGCGGCGGCGCGTCCGCGGCGGGCCGCCGGTTCGCGGAGACGACCCGCGGCGAGGGCACCTACCGCTGGCCCACCGACGTCTGGCGGCGGTTCCTGGGCAACCAGGACCACCTCTTCGCCGACGAATGGCAGGCCTTCGCCGCCTTCCGCCCCGACTGGGACGCGCTGCGGGCCGCCCCCTTCCCCCTCCTCCTGGCGGCCGGTGCCGAGGACCGGGGCACGTACTACGCCCGCCCCTCGATCGAGATCGCCCGCCGGATCGGGGCGCCCTGGGCGGAGTTCCCCGGCATCCACATGGAGTTCCTGCGCGACCCGCCCCGCTTCGCGGCGGCCCTGCGGGTGGCGGCGACCCAGATGTGCCCGCCGGACCGATGGCAGTGAGTGTTACGTCAGCTGCCGCCGCACCAGTTCGTGCAGCCGCCCGCCCGTGTCCGCGAGGAGCTGCGCGGGCGGGCCCTGCTGGGCGATCCTGCCGTTCTCCATGACGATCACGCGGTCGGCGTCCAGCACCGTGGACAGCCGGTGGGCGATGACGATCCGGGTGGCGTTCAGCTTGCGGGTGCTGTCGATGACCGTCCGCTGTGTCTCGTTGTCCAGGGCGCTGGTCGCCTCGTCGAAGAAGAGGACCCGCGGCCGGCGGATCAGCGCCTGGGCGATCATCAGCCGCTGCCGCTGACCGCCGGAGACCGACCCGCTGCCGGCGACGATGGTGTGCAGCCCCATCGGCATCCGCCGGATGTCCTCCGCCAGCCCCGCCAGCTCGGCCGCCGCCATCGCCTCCTCCGGCGTGTAGGACTCGGTGCCGCAGATGACGTCGAGGATCGACCCGTTGAACGGCTGGGCGTGCTGGAGCACCACCCCGCACTGCCGGCGTACGGCGGACTGGTCGAGGGCGGCCAGGTCCTGGCCGTCGTAGAGCACACTGCCGGAGAGCGGCGGGTCGAAGCCGATGAGGAGCCGCAGCAGGGTGGACTTGCCGCAGCCGCTGGGGCCGACGACCGCCACGAACTCGCCGGGCCGCACCGCGAAGGAGACGTCGTCCAGGACGAGGGGACCGTCGTCGGAGTAGCGGAACGACAGCCGGCGGGCCTCCAGCGCGCCGGACAGCGGGCCCGGGCGGGTGCTCGCGCCGCGCACCTCAGGGGCCGCCTCCAGCACCGGACGGATCTCCTCGAACAGCGGCAGCGCGGCCACCGCCGACACGAACGCGCCGGTCAGCGAGGTGACCGAGGTCAGCAGCATCGTCATCGACGTGTTGAAGGTGAGGAAGTCCGCCGCCGACAGCGTGCCCCGCGCCGGTCCCGCAAGGAGCATGAACATCGCCAGGGAGCACAGCGGCAGATACACCGCGCCCAGCACCGTGTTGAGGTTCTTGATCCGGCCGAGCCGCTGCTGGAGCTCCCGGCTGCGCGCGAACTGCTCGGCCCAGGCCGCGTACGCGTAGTTCTCGGCCGCCGCCACCCGCAGCTTGGGCAGCCCCCGCAGGGTCTGGAACGCCTGGTTGTTCAGCTTGTTGGAGAGCGTCACCAGCCGTCGCTGCCAGCGCACCTGCCACAGCCCGAGCCCCAGGAACACCGCCGCGATGACCACCAGCATGCCGATCGCGGCCAGCGCCATCGGGACGCTGTACCAGAGCAGCAGCCCCAGGTTCATCGCGCCGACGGTGACGGACTGGGCCACCGAGGGACCGAGGCCCGCCAGCAGCCGGCGGATCGCGCTGATGCCCATGGCCGCGCTCGCCAGTTCGCCCGTCGAGCGCTCGGCGAAGAACCTGGTCGGCAGCCGCAACAGCCGGTCCCACACGGCCGGTTGGAGCGACGACTCGATCCGGCCCTCGAGCCGGAGGATGGTGAGGTTCTGCAGCAGCATGAACGCCGCCGCGACCACACTGCTCACCATGACCGCCAGACAGACCTGAACGATCAGCCCCTGCTGGGCCTTCGGCACGTACTCGCCGAGCACCCTGCCCGTGGCGATCGGCACCAGCGCGCCGATCGCCACCGTGACCAGCCCGCTCAGCAACAGGTTCGTGAGGTCTCCGCCGGTGCCGCGCATGCTGAAGCGCAGCAGGCCCAGCGGACCCAGCTTCCCTTCCGGCAGCGGACGGTAGAACATCACCGCCCGCGGCTCGAACTCCTCCGCGTTCGCCTTCTCGACCGGGGTCTCCCGCCCGGTCGCCGGGTGTACGGCGACATAGCCGCCGCGTCGCCACAGCAGCGCGACCGGCGCCCCGGACAGCGCCCGGTGCCCCACCAGCGGGCCCACGTTCTCCCGCCACCAGCGCCCGTCGAGGCGCACCGCGCGGGTGCGCACCCGGGAGGCGAGGGCGACCTGCTCGACCGGGTCGAGACGGTCGTTGCCCGCGCCCATCCGGGTGGGCTCCACCAGCGCGATCCCGGCCGCCCGCGCCACCAGCCCGCAGGCCGCGAAGGTGGCGTCCGCGTCGGCGGACGTCGTGCGCTGCCCGGACTTCCGGCCGATCGACGCCAGCAGGGTCCGGTCGGCCTGGGCGCGGGCCGTCTCACCGGCCTTGATCCCGGCGGCCGTCCGTGTCTCGTGGGTGCGCTCCAGCTGCTCGATCCAGCGGTCGAGGGCGGTCAGCAGCCGGTACTGCTGGTCGACCATCGACTGCCACAGCGCAGGGTCCATCAGCAGGTCGGCCGCCGCCTCCGCGCCGTACAGCGAGCCGTACTGGACACTCCCCGGCGGGACCTGCATCCAGAACACATCGTCGTCGGTCACCTCCGCAGGACGCTCGGCCGGGGTCATCGGTGCCTGGAAGAGCACGGAAAGACCGCGGCCGACGCCGAGCGCGAGGGCGTACTCCAGAGGGCTCGAAGTCGGCGGAACGTACTGGGGGTTGCCGTACTCGTCGTAGGACCAGGTCTGGGTGCTCGCGGGCTGGTACAGCTCGCGCAGGCCGACGCGGTGCACCACGCAGTCCCGCAACGGGCGGGCGACGAGCGTGTGTTGCGGCCCCGCGACCGGACCGAGCAGCAGCGAGCCCGCCTCCAGTCGGCCCAAGTGGTGCCAGTGGCCCTGCTGTTCGGCGTCGACCGCGAACAGGTCGAGGGCGCCGGACGCGACCAGCCACAGCACCTGCGGACCTTCCAGGTCCAGCCGGGCCGAGCCCGCGCAGTCGACGCGCGTGCCCATCCCCCCCAGCGCGCCGAGGACCACATCACCGTCGTGCACCGGGGTCACCGCTCCCTGACCAGCGCCGCGTACGCCCCGCCGCGCGCCACGAGATCCTCGTGCCGTCCGCGTTCGACGACCGTGCCGTGCTCCAGGACGACGATCTCGTCGCTGTCGCGGACCGTGCTGAGCCGGTGGGCGATCACCACACAGGCGCAGCCACGCCGGCGCAGGTTGTCCATCACCACCAGCTCGGTCTCCGCGTCCAGCGCGCTGGTCACCTCGTCGAGCACCAGGATGCTGGGACCACGCACCAACGCCCGGGCGATCTCCAGGCGTTGGCGCTGCCCGCCGGAGAAGTTGCGGCCGTCCTGCTCCACCCTGCTGTGGATGCCGCCCGGCCGCCGCACGACGACGTCGTACAGCGCCGCGTCCCGCAGCGCCTCCACCACGGCGTCGTCCGGGACGGACGGATCCCACAGCGCCACGTTGTCGCGGACGGTCCCCTCGAACAGGAAGACCTCCTGGTCGACGAAGGAGACGGACGAGGCGAGCGCGCCGCGCGGGATGTCCTCCAGCCGCCGGCCGTCGATACGGATCACCCCCTCCCAGGGCGCGTACAGGCCCGAAATCAGCCTGGACACCGTGGACTTGCCGCTGCCGGAGCCGCCCACCAGGGCAACCTGCCGCCCCGGGCCGACGGTCAGGTCGAAGCCGCTCAGCAGCGGCTTGTCCAGCGGGCTGTAGCCGAAGGCGATGTTCTCCAGCTCGACATGACCGTGCAGCCGACGCGTCGAGTCGGTATCGCCGCCGGCGCGGCGGTCGTACAGCGGGTCGGCGCGGAAGTTCTCCACGTCCTTCAGCCGGGCCACGTCCGCCGCGAAGTCCTGGATCCGGCCCGCCACGCCGTTCAGCCGGGTCAGCGGGGCCGTGAAACGGGCGACCAGGGACTGGAAGGCGACCAGCAGCCCCACCGAGACATGCCCCTCGATCGCCCGCATCCCGCCGATCCACAGGATCAGCGCGCTGTTGAGCGAGGCGAGCGTCGGGGCGACCACACCCAGCCAGGCGCTCGGCACCCCGAGCCGCTGCTGCTCCTCCAGCGTGGTGGCGTGCTGCCCCGCCCACTTGCGGAAGTAGCCGTCCTCACCGCCGGTCGCCTTCATCGTCTCGATCAACTGCAGCCCGCTGTACGCCGTGTTGGTCAGCCGCGCGTTGTCCGCGCGCAGCTTCGCCGTACGTGTCGCCCGCATCCGTATGACGACCCGCATCGCGACGATGTTCAGCAGGGCCACGCCGATACCGACGAAGGTGAGCTGGGGGTCGTAGGTGTAGAGGAGGGCGGCGTACAGGACGACGACCACCGCGTCCACGCCCGCCGACGCGAGATCACGGGCCAGGGTCTCGGCGACGGCGTCGTTGGACTGGAGACGCTGCACCAGGTCGGCCGGGCTGCGCTGGGCGAAGAACGTCACCGGCAGCCGCAGCAGATGGCGCAGGAAGCGGGCGCTGGAGAGGGTCGAGGAGATGATGCGGCCGTGGTGGAGGTTGGCCTGCTGCAGCCAGGTCAGCGCGACGGTCAGCAGCACACAGGTGCCCATGGAGGCGAACAGCACCTCGAGCAGCGAGGTCTGACCGCCGATCAGGAACATGTCGATGTAGGTCCGGCTCAGCGCCGGGACCGCCGCGCCCACCAGGACCAGGAGCAGGCTCGCCAGCACCGCCGCAGGCATGGTGCCCGCGGTGCCGCGCAGCCGGGCCGGCATCGCGCCCAGCACCCCCGGCCTGCGCCCGCCCCGCTCGAAGTCCTCGCCGGGTTCGAGGACCAGCACGACACCGGTGAAGCTGCCGTCGAAGTCCTCCATCGGCACGAAACGCCGGCCCTTGCCGGGGTCGTTGACGAACACCCCGCGCCTGCCGAAGCGGCGGCCCATGCCGTCGTAGACGACGTAGTGGTTGAACTCCCAGAAGAGGATCGCCGGTGCCTTCACCTCGGCGAGGGCCGCCAGGTCCATCTGCATGCCCTTGGCCGTCAGGCCGTAACTGCGGGCCGCCTTGAGGAGGTTGCTGGCGCGCGAGCCGTCGCGGGAGACGCCGCAGGCGATCCGCAGCTCCTCCAGCGGAACATGCCGGCCGTAGTGGCCGAGGACCATCGCGAGGGAGGCGGCGCCGCACTCCACGGCCTCCATCTGGAGCACGGTGGGCGTACGGACCGTCCCGGTACGGCTCTTGGGGACCGTGCGCCGGGGCGGCGCGGCCCGGCGGCGGCCGCGGGCGCGCTCGGTGGTCGTCACGGGAGCAGCCAATCGACGGGGCGCTGGTCGGCCAGCCGGATCGAACCCGAGGCCATGGTCATGGAGGTGAGCCGGTACGGCGGCCCGTCGGTGGACGACCACCGGTAACCGCTCTTCGTGCCGGCCGACTTGTCCAGCCTCACGAGGACCGCCACGGGACGGCCGCCCTTGGTGAACTGCTCGCCCAGCTGGCTGTCGCCGAGGAACGCGGAGATCTGCTGCGCCGACTGGGCCGTACGGTCCACCGACTTCACATGGCCGCGCAGCACGCCGTACTCCTGCGAGGGCACGGTCTGCACGGTCAGGTCGACGGCCGCGTCCGCCGGGACGGAGGCGGCGTTCTCCGCCGGGACGTACACCGTCGCGTACAGCGGGTCGTCGGCGTCCGCGACCTTCTCGACGGCGGCGACGTTCGCGCCGGTGGAGATGATCTGCCCGATGGTGGCGGCGAGCGCGGTGATCCGGCCCGCGGCGACCGTCCGCACCACGGCGTCCCCGTCGGCCGTACGGACCTTCAGCACCGGAGCGTCGGCGGGCAGTCGCTCGCCCTCCTTCACGAGGACCGCGGTGACCTGGCCGGCGGCCGGGCTCTGCAGGATGTAGCTGCCCTCGCCATGGGTGAGGACGGCGGGTGCGCTCACCGTGGAGGCGACCGAACCGGTCACCGCCCACACGGAGGCGGCCGCCATGACGGCCACGGTCACGGACAGCACCAGCCAGCCCTGCGGGCGCGCGAAACGCACCGGCAGGTCGAGCTCCTCCGGCGACTGGAGCTTGGTGAGGGCCTGTTGGCGGAACTGCACGTGACTTCCTGAAGGGGTACGGGGACGCCGATGAGTCCCGGAGCCGGTTGCCGGCTCCGGGACTCAAGGGGTCACAAGCGGTGCGATCAGAGACCGGCGACCAGGTTGGTGACCGGGGCGGTGCTCAGACCGGTGACGCCCTCGACGGTGCCCACGGCCGTGTTGACCAGGCCGGAGACCGGAGCGATGCCGTCCACCAGGCCGGTGACGGTGCTGAGCGCGTTCACGGACAGGCCGCCGGACACGGTGTCGAGGTCGGCGTCCGAGATCTCGACGGTCTCAACCTGGGGGGTGGAGTTCATGGTGGAACTTCCCTTCATATGGATATCTCTCAAGGGGGGAGCGGCCCCCTCTGGGGACAGATGACGGCCGCGACCACGAGCGCCGGACACTCATGAGCCAGGAGGCCCGGCGGCCCTGCGGTGCGATGGATCAAAGCAGGTCGGCGGCGTGCGGAGCCACTCAACCAAGGCCCTCACCTGGGAAGTTGCGTCACAGGAGCGTTAAACGGTGCAGGTGTGGGCACGAGTTGTCGCGCACTCCTTCACACCTCGGGCCGGATCCGCTCGGATGAGCGTCCTGGGCTGTTCCGGCGAAAACCCGACACTCCCGGCCCAATGGCATGGGCGGCGCCGCCCAGTTGTGCAGAATCCCCGCTCCTGGTGACCCGCTTGGGCAGTCGATGTGCAGATTCATTGAAGCGAGGATTCCGCTCTCCATGAGAGACGGAGAGTTACTGGCTGCTCACTTCGGGTGTCCGTCCGGCGGGCGAGATCCGGTCAGGCACCGATTCGATCAGGACATCCGAAGGGGCCGTCGAGCGCCGGACGGAGGCGGATCGCCGCACGGTCGCCCCGGGGGCGAAGGCGGCCGGCCCGGCGATCAGGATGGCGGGGCCCGCGGCTGCCGCCGACTCCCGCCCCGACAGCTTTCCGCCGTGCGTGACCAGGGGGAACGCGCCCTCACCCAGGCCCTCGGTGGACGGGTCCCCGGTGGACGCACAGCGTGCGAAGCCGCCGGAAAGGATCTTGTCGGCTTCGGTGGCCGTCATCGCCATATGGGCGATTGCTCCCCACGGCGGCGAGTCAGCCGTAGGTCATGGCCGATTCCATGTTTCGCAAAGGAAGTTGGCAAACGCGATTGAACGCACCGGTGAGCGGCCGCGTACTCAAGGCCAACCAGGCGCCGCTGTACGGAGCTGCCGAACACCGGCAGCAGACCCCGTCCCCCAGGAGGTCGAGTTTTTTGAGTCACAAGCGAGTAACGAAGCGCAAGGCCATCATCGCGGTAGGCGGTGTGGCTGCGCTCGGTGCGGCGGCATTCCTTCTCCCCAACGCCAACGCCTCCCAGGACGGCTCCAATGACGCCGCCTCGGTGAAGACCCTCAAGGCGGGCGACGCCTCCGATCTCGCCGCACAGCTGGAGAAGCTGCTCGGCGACGCTTTCGCGGGCTCGTACTACGACTCCGAGCTTCAGCAGCTGGTGGTCAACGTCATCAACGTCGAAGGTGACGACATCAACATCGACGGTGACGAGAACAACGTCATCGTGCAGGCCAAGAAGGCCGGTGCCAAGGTCCGCGAGGTGGAGAACAGCACCGAGGAGCTGGACGCCGCCGCCGCGACCCTCAAGGCCAAGGCGACCATCCCGGGCACCGCGTGGGGCGTGAACCCCCGCACGAACCAGATCTTGGTCACCGCCGACTCCACGGTCACGGGCACCAAGTGGAACCAGCTGGAGTCCACGGTCAAGGGCCTCGGCACGAACATGGCGAGCATCCAGAAGTCGGCCGGCACCTTCTCCACGAAGGTCGACGGCGGCGACGCCATCTTCGGCGGCGGAGCGCGCTGCTCCCTCGGCTTCAACGTCACCGCGAGCGACGGCACCCCGGCCTTCCTGACGGCCGGTCACTGCGGTGTCGCGGCCGAGCAGTGGGCCGACTCCGAGGACGGTCAGCCCATCGCCACGGTCGACCAGGCGACCTTCCCGGGCGAAGGTGACTTCGCACTTGTGAAGTACGACGACCCGGCCACGCAGGCGGCGAGCGAGGTGAACGTCGGCGACCAGAAGGTCGCGATCTCGGCCGCCGCCGACGCGACCGTCGGCACCCAGGTCTTCCGGATGGGCAGCACCACCGGTCTCAACGACGGCACCGTGCTCGCCCTGGACGCCACGGTCAACTACCCCGAGGGCACCGTCACCGGTCTCATCCAGACCGACGTCTGCGCCGAGCCCGGCGACAGCGGCGGCTCCCTGTTCACCCAGGACGGTCTCGCGATAGGCCTGACCTCGGGCGGCAGCGGTGACTGCACCGCCGGCGGCGAGACCTTCTTCCAGCCGGTGACCACCGCCCTGGAGGCGACCGGCGCGACCCTCGGTGACGGCGGCCTCGGTGCCGGCGACGAGGTCGGCGGCGAGGAAGCGGGCGCCGGTGCCGTGGACGAGAACGGTGACGGCATCGACGACAACACGGGCGAGGCCATCCAGGGCGGCGGCGAAGAGGCCGGTGCGGGCGAAGAGGCCGGGGGTGAGGAAGCCGGTGCCGGTGCCGTGGACGAGAACGGTGACGGCATCGACGACAACACGGGCGAGGCCATCCAGGGCGGCGGCGAAGAGGCCGGTGCCGGAGACCAGGCCGGCGAGGAAGCGGGCGCGGGCGAGGAAGCCGGTGCCGGTGACGAGGCGGCCGGCAACGGTCAGGACGCCGGCAACGGTCAGGACGCCGGTGACGGCCTGGAGGGCGGCTCGGGCGTGACCGAGTCCCACTGACGCACAGCCACGGCGGTGGTCCGACCCTCCGGCGGGGGTCGGACCACCGCCGCGTCGTGTCCCGCGCGGATCAGCTGTCCCCGCGCGCCCGCAGCAACAGCAGCGCCACGTCGTCGATCCGGTCCTCGGCCGTCGCGTACCGCCCCACCAGGTCGTCCGCCAGCTCCTCCAGCGGACGGTCCCCGCTCTCCCCGAGCCGCCGTCCGAGTTCGGCGATGGCGTCCTCGATGTCCACACCGGGTGTCTCGACCAGCCCGTCCGTGTAGAGGGCGAGAACACCGCCGGGAGTGAGTTCCACCTCCGTCGTCGGATAGGTCGCCGAACCGTCGATGCCCAGCAGCGGACCACCCGCCAGATCCAGGACGCGCACCCGGCCGTCGGCCCGGCGCAGCAGCGGCGGGGGATGCCCGGCCCGGGCCATGACCGCCCGTCCACGCCTCGGGTCGAGGCGCAGGTACAGACAGCTGGCGAACAGCTCCGAACCCAGGTCGATGAGCAGCCGGTTGGTGCTGCGCATGACCTCCGCGGGCTCCTGCCCGACCGTCGTGTACGCGCGTACGGCCGTCCGGATCTGCCCCATCAGCCCGGCCGCGGTGACGTTGTGGCCCTGGACGTCCCCGATCACCGCCGCGGGCAACGGCCGGGACGGCACCAGGTCGTAGAAGTCGCCGCCGATCTCCATGCCCCGGGTCGCCGGCAGATAGCGGGCGGTCGCCTCGACGCCGGGCAGCGACGGCAGCGAGTGGGGGAGCAGCGCCGCCTGGAGCCCGTGGGCGAGCTGGTGCTTGACGTCGTAGAGCAGGGCACGGTCCAGGGCCTGCGCGATCAGTCCGGCGAGGCTGGTCAGCACGGCGCGTTCGTGCGGGGAGAACGGACGAGGCTCGGCGTAGGCGAGAACACACGTGCCCACCGGCCGACCTGAGGCGATCAGCGGCAGGAAGGCCCACGCGGCGAAGCCGTCCGGCTCGGCCCGCAGCGGCGGATAGAGACGCTCCAGCTGCTGCCGGGACTCGAAGAACGCCGGTACCCCGTGGGCGGCGGCATGCGCCCCGGGCGTCGGCGCGGACAACGGCACCCCGTCGAGCCGCTCCACGACCCGCGGGTCCGGATACCCGTGATGCCCAAGCACCCGCAGCCGCCCCGCCCGCGCCGCGAGCAGCGCCAGCGCCCCGCTGCCCACGGCCGGCGCGATCTCGTCCGTGATCAGCCCCACCACGTCCCGCACACTCACCGTCTCGGTCAGCGCCCCCGCCATGCTCAGCGCCTGCGACATCGACACCAGACGGGCCGGCGCGTCCTCCGAGCGCGCGTCGGACGGCCCGGCCTCCGCCACGCCCCGCGCCCTGACGATCCGCACGCTCAGCCCGGTGGTGCTCGGATACAGCCGGAACGACAGCCAGTCCGCAGGCGGACGCAGCGACACGAACGAGACGACGTCCTGGCTGATCAGCGCCGCCCGGTAGCGCTCCTCGTAGACCGGGTCGTTGAGCCAGGGCACCGACGCCCACAGCTGGGTGCCGAGGAGCCCGCTCACCGGCACCCCGAGCAGATCCGCCGCCGCCGCGTTGGCGAACCCCACCCGCCCGCTCAGATCCAGCGAACACAGCCCGTACGGCAGCCGCGCCACCATCCGCGCCGCCTCCACCGGGCCGAGGGGGTCCGCGACCCCGCCCAGCGGCCCGGCGTCCAGCACATCGGGCTCGGCGCCCAGCGTACGGTTGCGGGCCGCCGCCCGCTCCAGGCGCTCCGCCAGCTGCCCGCAGGCCGAGGTCAGCAGCTCGCGCTCGCGCTCCGACAGCTCCGGCGGATGCGAACCGGGCCAGGTCACATACACCGCGCCGTACACCCGGGACGCGGTCGCCACCGGCAGCGCCGCCAGCGCGAAGGGGTACGGCAGGACCACGGCGATCCGCGGATAGCGGCGGGCCATGTCCTGCTCGCCGCCCACCCACACCAGGCGCCGCTCCCGCACCGCCTCCGCGACCGGGATCGGCGCGCTCAGGCCCACCCGCTCCCAGGGCGCCGCGAACGCCCGGGGCAGCCCCGCCACCACCGCCATCTCCAGCACCGGCTCGTCGCCCGGGCGCAGGTACACCGCGCCGGAGTGCGCGCCGACGGCGTCCATCAGCGAGGTCAGCGCCAGCGACAGCAGGGGCCGGCCGACCGGTGTCCGGACGGCCGCCGCCGACGCCTGAGCGGAGTCCTGCCCGTCGGACACGGCGACCACCTCCTCGCCCACCGGCCGCACGGGTTCCCAGGGTCCAAATCTGCCCCCTGGCAGCCCGACGCGCACGGCGAGCCGGGCCCCCGGCCGGCCAACGGTCCGGGAATGGTACAGAGGGGGCTGCGCACCCGCCCCACAGGCGCTCTAATGGCGGACGTGGCGAGTGAGGGCGCGTCGGGGAGCGGGACGGGACCCCCGCGTGCCGAGATCGCCCTCAAGACGATCATGGCCGATCCCGCATCCCCCGACCGGACGCACCGCGTACTCGAACAGGCGCTCGTCTTCGGCCGGGCGTCCCTCGCCGCCCTGTACCTCCCCGGCGACGCGGACCTGCTCTGCCTCGCCGAGTCGGCCGGTGTGCCGAGGACGCTGTACGGACTGCGCGAGACCTACCCCGTGCGGGGGAGTTCCCCGATCGCCGACGCCCACCGCGCCGGACGGCCGGTGTGGCTGGGACCGGCCGAGCTCGCCGACTGCCCGGACGCGCGGCGGGCGTCCGTGCGGGACGCCCATGTGGCGGTGCTGCCCCTGTCCGACGACGGGGGCGGCTGTCTGCTCGCCGTCACCGAACGCCCCGGAGGCTTCGACGGCGACGACCGTACCTCCCTCGGCCTGGTCGCCGAGTCCCTCGTCGGCCCTGCCCCCGCCGGGCCCGCGGCGGGCGAGGCACCGCGCCCCGACGCCTTCGCCCTGGCCATGGACACCGGCCGCGCCGAGGTCGGCGACGAGATCCTGGAACTGTTCGGGACGGACCGCACCGAGTTCGACGGACGGGTGGAGACCCTGCTCGCCCGCACCGTCCCCGAGGACCTGCCCGCCCTGATGTCCGCCGTCGAGCCCGACCACATGACGATCGGCGAACGCGAGCTGGAGTTCCGGGTGCTGCGCCCCGACGGCACACCGAAGTGGCTCCGGCTGCGCGGCCGGCTGCTGCCCGGCGGGGACGGCCGCCCGGCCCGGCTCGTCGGCACCGTCGCCGACGCCTCCACCCTGCGCGCCGACGTCACCGACGTGGCCCGGGTGCAGCGCCTCGCAGCCGCGCTCGCCACCGCCGGGACCGTCCGGGACGTCGGCCAGGCCGTCGTCGCCGCGCTCCGCAAGCCGCTGCGGGCCGACCGGATCGCCCTCGCCGAGCTGGAGAACGACCGGCTCGTGGTCACCGTGCTCGACCCGCCCGAACCCGAGTCCTGGCCCGAACTGTGGCGGCGGGAGTGGCGCACCGAGTGGCCGGACGCGCCCGTGCGCGCCATGCCCACCCTCGCCGCCGCGCTGCGCGAGGGCCGCGCCCGGATCTGGCCGGCCGGAGCGGGCGACCTCGAACCCGCCCTCGCCGAGATCGGCCCCGGCGGCCTCGCCGTGCTGCCGCTGCCCGCCGTCGGACGCATGGCGGGCGCCTGCGTCATCGGCTGGGACGGCCCGCACGAATTCGGCCCCGACGAACGCGCCCTGCTCACCGCCTCCGCCGGCCTCGCGGGACAGGCCCTGATGCGCGCCCACGCCTTCGACGCCGAGCACGAACTCGTCGGCATGCTCCAGCGCCAGCTCCTCCCACGCCGGCTGCCCATCCTCCCCGGCGGCCTCGCCGTCGCCCGCTATCTGCCCGCCACCGCCGGCCTGGAGGTCGGCGGCGACTGGTACGACGTGATCCCGCTGCCCGACCACCACGTGGCCCTCGTCATCGGCGACGTCCAGGGCCACAGCACCGCCGCCGCCACCCTCATGGGCCAGATGCGCACCGCCCTGCGCGCCTACGCCGCCGAGGGCCACCCGCCCGACGTGGTCGTCTCGCACTCCAACCGGCTGCTCATGGAACTGGAGACCGACCTCTTCGTCACCTGCTGCTACGTCGACCTCGACATGGAGAGCGGCACCGCCTGGTACGTCCGCGCCGGACACCCGCCGCCCGTGCTGCGCCACCCGGACGGCGCAACCGAGATCCTCGACGCCGACGGAGGCCCGCCGCTCGGCGTGGTCACCCGTGCGGAGTTCCCGATGACTCCCCTGCGGCTGCTGCCCGGCACGGTGCTCGCCCTCACCACCGACGGACTGGTGGAGTCCGCCGAACTGGACCTCGACACCGGTCTTGACCGGCTCGCCCAGGCGCTGTCCGGCTCCGACCCCGCCCGCCTCGGCACGGTCGCCGACACGCTCCTCGCGGGCGCCCACCGCGACGACGACGTGGCCCTGCTCCTCCTGCGCTACGACGGCATGGCCGTCAAACCGCTGCGCGAGGGCTGGACCGTGTGGCGGGTGCCCGAGGCCGCCCGGCACGCCCGCCGCTTCACCCGCCGCACCCTGCGCTCCTGGGGTGTGTCCGAGGACGCCAGGGCCGGCACGGGCGGCGCGGGCGATATGGACACCGCGCTGCTGGTCGTCTCCGAACTCGTCACCAACGCCCTGACCCACACCGACGGCCCGGTCCGCCTCGACTTCACCCTGCTCGGCGAGCGGCTGCGCATCGCCGTCACCGACGCCTCGCCCCGCACCCCCGTCAAACCCACCGGCCTGGGCTGGGAGGCCACCGGCGGGCGCGGCATCATCCTCGTCGAGGCCGTCTCCGACACCTGGGGCACGCTGCCGGTCAGCGGCGGCAAGCAGGTGTGGAGCGAGATCCCGCTGCGCGGGCGGACGCCGCCCGGGATGCGCTCCGCCCCGGGATGAAACATCGTCGGGGGTGAGCACGGAACGGCAGCACAGAACGGCAGGTGATCCCCATGAAAGCCCTCGTGCTGTCCGGCGGCGCCGGCACCCGGCTGCGGCCGATCACGCACACCTCGGCCAAGCAGCTGGTCCCCGTGGCCAACAAGGCGGTCCTGTTCTACGGCCTGGAGTCCATCGCGGCAGCCGGGGTCACCGAGGTCGGGATGATCGTCGGCGACACCGCCGAGGAGATCCGGGAGGCCGTCGGCGACGGCTCCCGCTTCGGCCTCGACATCACCTACATCCCCCAGGAACGGCCCCTCGGCCTCGCCCACGCGGTCATCGTTGCCCGCGACTGGCTCGGCGACGACGACTTCGTGATGTACCTCGGCGACAACTTCATCGTCGGCGGCATCACCGACCTCGTCGACGAGTTCCGGCGCACCCGCCCCGACGCCCAGATCCTGCTCACCCGCGTCGCCGACCCCCGCGCCTTCGGCGTCGCCGAACTCGACGCCGCCGGGCAGGTCGTCGGCCTGGAGGAGAAACCCGCACGGCCCAAGAGCGACCTTGCCCTGGTCGGCGTGTACCTGTTCACCCCGGCCATCCACCCGGCCGTACGCGCGATCGGGCCCTCCCGGCGCGGCGAGCTGGAGATCACCCACGCCATCCAGCACCTGCTCGACGAGGGCGCCGACGTCCGCTCCACCATCATCAAGGGGTACTGGAAGGACACCGGGAACGTCGTCGACATGCTGGAGGTCAACCGGACCGTCCTGGAGGTCCTGGACCGCCGGATCGACGGCGAGGTCGACGACGCCTCCGAGACCGTCGGCCGGGTGGTCGTCGAGGCGGGCGCCAAGGTGGTGAACTCCCGGCTGGTCGGCCCCGTCGTCATCGGCGCGGGCACCGAGGTCCGCGACTCCTACGTCGGCCCCTTCACCTCCGTCGCGGAGAACTGCCGGATCACCGACAGCGAGCTGGAGTTCTCCATCGTGCTGCGCGACTCCTCCATCGCCGGAGTGGGCCGCATCGAGAACTCCCTGATAGGCCGACATGTCGAAGTCACCCCGGCGCCCGGCGTTCCGAGCGCCCACCGGCTCGTCCTCGGCGACCACAGCAAGGTACAGATCCACACATGAACCTCCTCGTCACCGGTGCCGCCGGCTTCATCGGCTCGGCCTACGTCCGCGGTCTCCTCGCCGCGCCGGACGCCCCGGACATCACCGTCCTGGACAGGCTGACCTACGCCGGCACCCTCACCAACCTGCCCTCCGCGCACCCCCGCCTGGAGTTCGTGCAGGGCGACATCTGCGACGCCGGACTCGTCGACAAGCTGACGGCCGACGCCGACCAGGTCGTGCACTTCGCCGCCGAGTCCCACGTGGACCGCTCGATCGACGGCGCCGGCACGTTCGTACGCACCAACGTGCTCGGCACCCAGACCCTGCTGGACGCGGCACTCCGCCACGGCGTCGGACCGTTCGTGCACGTCTCCACCGACGAGGTCTACGGCTCCATCGCCACCGGCTCCTGGCCCGAGGACCACCCGCTCAGCCCCAACTCCCCCTACTCGGCGTCGAAGGCCTCCTCCGACCTGATCGCCCTCGCCTACCACCGCACCCACGGCCTGGACGTCCGCGTCACCCGCTGCTCCAACAACTACGGCCCCCACCAGTACCCCGAGAAGGTCATCCCCCTCTTCGTCACGAACCTCCTCGACGGCGAACAGGTCCCCCTCTACGGCGACGGACACAACGTCCGCGACTGGCTGCACGTCGAGGACCACTGCCAGGCCCTCGACCTCGTCCGTACGCACGGCCGCCCCGGCGAGGTCTACAACATCGGCGGCGGCACGGAACTCACCAACCGCGAGCTGACCGGCCTGCTTCTCGACGCCTGCGGGGCCGGCTGGGACCGGGTCGACCACGTGCCGGACCGCAAGGGCCACGACCTGCGCTACAGCGTCGACTGGACCAAGGCCCGCACCGAACTCGGCTACCGCCCCCGCCACGACTTCGCCACCGGCCTCGCCGACACCGTCGCCTGGTACCGGGACCACCGCGACTGGTGGGAGCCCCTGAAGCGAGGAGCGGGGACCCGATGAGATGGCTCGTCACCGGCGCCGGCGGCATGCTCGGCCGCGACACCGTGCGGGAACTGACCCGGCGCGGCGAGGACGTGACCGCCCTCGACCACACCGCCCTCGACATCACCCACCCGGCCTCCGTCGAGCGCGCGTTCACGGCGCACCGCCCCGGTCTGGTGGTCAACTGCGCCGCGTACACGGCCGTCGACGACGCCGAGAGAGACGAACCCCGCGCCCTGCGCGTCAACGGCGACGGCCCCCGCCTCCTCGCCCGCGCCTGCGCCGCACACGGCGCCCGCCTGATCCACGTCTCCACCGACTACGTCTTCCCGGGCGACGCCACCGCCCCCTACCCCGAGGACCACCCACCGTCCCCCCGCACCGCCTACGGCCGCACCAAACTCGCCGGCGAGCGGGCGGTCCTCGCCGAACTCCCGGGCGCCTCCGCCGTCCTGCGCACCGCCTGGCTCTACGGCGTCCACGGCCGCAGCTTCGTCCGTACGATGCTGGAGCTGGAGGCCCGCCGCGATCGCCTCGACGTCGTCGACGACCAGCGCGGCCAGCCCACCTGGAGCGCGGACGTCGCCACCCGCGTCGCCGACCTGGGCCGCCGCGGCGGTACCGGCGTCTTTCACGCGACCTCCACCGGCGAGACGACCTGGTACGGCCTGGCCCGCGAGATCTTCCGGCTGACCGGAGCCGACCCCGACCGCGTCCGTCCGGTGCCGGCCGACGCGTTCCCCCGCCCCGCGCCCCGTCCGGCGTACAGCGTCCTCGGCCACGCCCGCTGGCAACAGACGGGCCTTGGCCCCCTGCCCGACTGGCGCACCTCCCTGCACACCGCGCTGCCGTTGATCCGCGAGGAGATCCGAGAAGGAGTCCGCCCGTGAAACGCCACGAGTTCCTGCGGGAACTGCACAAGGTCACCGCCAACCGCAACTACCTGGAGATCGGCGTCAACGACGGCCGCAGCCTGCGGCTGTCCCGCGTCCCCAGCGTCGCCGTCGACCCCGCCTTCAAGGTGACCTCGGAGATCCGCTGCGACGTCCACCTGGTGCAGGCCACCAGCGACGACTTCTTCGCCCGCCGCAACCCCCTCGCCCACCTCGCGGGCGGCCGGCGCCCCTGGCGCAATCTGCGCCGGGGCCGCCACCCCCTCGGCCACTGGCGCCGCACCACCCTCGACCTGTCCTTCATCGACGGCATGCACCTGTTCGAGTACGCCCTGCGCGACTTCATGAACGTCGAACGCCATTCCGGCTGGGCGAGCGTCATCGTGTTCGACGACATGCTGCCGCGCAGCGTGGACGAGGCGGCCCGCGACCGCCACACCACCGCCTGGACCGGCGACGTCTACAAACTCACCCAGATCCTCACCCACCACCGCCCCGACCTGGTCCCGGTCCTCGTCGACACCCACCCCACCGGCCAACTCGTCGTCTTCGGAGCCGACCCGCACAACCGGGTCCTGCACGACCGCTACGACGAGATCCTGGCCGAGTACGACGTCCCCGACCCCCAGAAGGTCCCGGAGTCGGTCCTGGACCGCGTGCAGGCGGTCCCGCCCGAGACCCTCCTGAAAGCGGGCTTCTGGCGCCCCCTGGTCAGGGCTCGCAACCTCGGCGTCTCCCGCACCCGAGCCTGGGAACCCCTACGAGCGGCACTCTCCCAGTACCGGGCAGGGTGAGCAGCCTTTTTTGGGCGCGCGGGGAACTGCGCGACCGGCCCCGACGGCGGGTCAGCCGAAAAGCCTGTGCAGCAACCGCCGCACCCGACGAGCAAGCCTGCGCACCGGCCCCGGCCGAGGCGCAGGTACAACCCGCACCCCCTCCGCCCCCACCCGCAGAGCGACCGCCAGCGGGTGGAACCGATCCTGCACCCCCGGCGTAAGACACAACGCGGCCCGCCAGACCCGCCCGACCAGCGACGCGGTGGGCAGCACCACAGCCAGCTCCCCGCCGGGGGACACGACACCGGGCACGTCGTACACACCCCCCGCCGCGGAAAGCCGCAGCAGCACCTCCGTCGCCCCCGGCACATACAGCGCCAGCCGCACGGCGACCCGGTCCCCGGCGACCTCGAAGTCGCCGGGCGTGAGCCGGCCGAACCCCAGCCGCTTCCCCGCCCGCCCCACGTCCAGCGCGAGCGCCGCGTGCCGGTCCGTCCAGTACGGCAGTACCACGCGGCCCGCGACGACCCCGGCGGGCGGTGCGGGCCGCTCGCCCCGCGGCGCCGGGCCCAGCCGCAGCTCCTTGGTCCAGCCGCCCAGACCGACCCGGACGTACACGTCCCACAGCCCGTCGGCCGGCAGTACCTCCCGCACCGCCGGGTCCACCGTCGCCGTCCCGCGCAGCACCAGCCGCACCCGGCTGCCGTCCCCGGCCGGGACGGTCTCCCGGACCACCTCCACCGGGTGGAAGTACTGCGCCGAGCTGGCCCGGTCGCGCAGCAGCAGATCCGGCTTGGCCCGGCCGAACCGGCCGACCGTGTCCTCGCCCAGCCACCGCACCGCCTCCCGCACATCCGCCGGAGGCCACCGCGGGGAGCCCCCGGCGGACGGGAACGTCATCGGCCCGCCGTCGTGGGTGAGCTCGGCGGCGAACGCGATCCGCAGCACGCCGTCGACCCAGCGGACGTCCTCCGGGTCGACGGTGAGGGCGACCCCGGCCTCCCACTCGGCGAACGCGACGACATCGTCGTAGCGCCCGTCGGCGACCAGTGCGGCGACCACCCGCTGGGTGGGCTGCAACGGCGCCGCCACGCCGGGCCCGAACCGCTCCACGACGACCCCGTGGATCTCCTCGAAGAGCTGCTTGCGGTAGTCCTCCGGCAGGCCCAGGAACCGCTTCCCGCGCAACCGCTCCACCATCTCCACCCGCAGCCAGCGCCGGAACAGCCGGTCGCGCAGCGGGCCGGGTTCGGTGTAGCGCTCGACGACGTCGAGGGCCTCGCGGAGGTTCTTGAAGTAGCCGACCGGGTCGAAGCGCTGGAAGCCCGCGTTCGAGGAGTCGTCGCGCCGCACGTGGTAGTAGCAGACGTAGTCGCCGAGCACGGAGACGTTGTCCGCGCGCAGATACGCCTCGGTGACGAAGACGTGGTCCTCCAGACGGCGCCGCCCCTCGGGGAAGCGCAGCCCGGTGCGCTCCAGGAACGCCCGGCGGACCATCTTGTGCGGGGTGAGGCTGTCGATCAGCGGCGCGTTCTCCACGCTCGCGTGCGGCCGGTTGACGCGGAACAGCTCCACGGGCACCCCGCGGCCCCGCCCGACCATCTTCCCCACGACCACGTCGGCGCCGTTGGCCACGCCGTAGTCGTACATCCGCTCCAGGGCCTCGTCGCCGAGGTGGTCGTCGTTGTCGACGAACATCACGTACTCGCCCCGGGCGGCGTCGATCCCGACGTTGCGGGGCCGGCCGGACCAGCCGGAGTTCTCCTGGTGGAACACCCGGACCCGGGCGTCCTCGGCGGCCAGCGCGTCGAGCCGGGCCGGCGTGGCGTCGGTCGAACCGTCGTCCACGAAGATCACTTCGTACTCGTCGGGCGGCAACGACTGCCGCAGCAGCGAGGCCACGCAGTCCTCGATGTAAGGACCGGGGTTGTACACCGGAACGATGACGCTGACCTTGACCGGCATCGGGTTCCTGGCCCCCTTTTGGATCTTTGCCGACGGGCGGGTGCGCGTGGCCCGATGCTAACGCCGGTGCCCGCGGCGCACCTGTCCTGCCGGGCGTCGATCACGCTTCTTTGCCGTGAATTACAGGTCACGTACGGTGGTGTCCGGTTCCGCCGTCCGAGGGATCGTGTCGCCGGTCGGCCCGCGCGTACGTAGCCTGGCCGGGTGCGTCTGCTGCTGATGTCCGACACCCACCTCCCCAAGCGCGCCAAGGTCCTCCCCGCCGCGCTGCTCGACGAGATCCCGCGCGCCGACGTCGTGATCCACGCCGGGGACTGGGTCGACACGGACACCCTCGACCTGCTGGAGGACCGCAGCCGCAGACTGGTCGCGGTGTACGGCAACAACGACGGCCCCGGCCTGCGCGCCCGGCTGCCCGAGACCGCGTACGCCGAGCTGGGCGGGCTGCGCTTCGGCGTCGTCCACGAGACGGGCCCCGCCCAGGGCCGCGAGGCCCGCTGCACCGCCCGCTTCCCCGGCCTCGACGTACTCGTCTTCGGCCACAGCCACATCCCCTGGGACACGACGACCCCGGGCGGCCTGCGCCTCCTCAACCCCGGCTCCCCGACCGACCGCCGCCGCCAGCCCCACCACACATACATGACGGCGACGGCATCAGACGCCACCCTCACAGACGTGACTCTGCACCGGCTGCTGTGAGCGCCGCTGGGGGCAGTTCCCCAAGGGGCGCGGGGCTGTATCGATTTGCGGCTCCGCCGCGTGGGCGCGACAAGCCACGACGCAGCCGCACACGCCCGACGGCACACAGCGGCACTCGCGGCGCGAGCTCACCGCAGGTGAATCGCCCCAGCCACCCCGGTAAGCGGAACCCCGCTCCCACCCCACCGCACCGCGACGATCTCCGCAGCCACCGACACCGCCACCTCCTCCGGGGTACGGGCCCCCAGATCGAGCCCGATCGGCGAGCGCAGCCGGGACAGCTCGTGGTCCGTCAGCCCGGCCTCGACCAGCCGGCGCCGTCGCTCGTCGTGGGTACGGCGGCTGCCCATCGCCCCGACGTACGCCGCCGGCCGGCGCAGCGCCTCCTCGAGGAGCGGGACGTCGAACTTGGGGTCGTGGGTGAGCACACAGATCACGGTGCGGCCATCCGTGTCCGTGCCGCGCAGATAGCGGTGCGGCCAGTCCACGACGACCTCGACGCCCGGCGGGAACCGCTTGGCGGTGGCGAACACGGCCCGTGCGTCGCAGACGGTGACCCGGTAGCCGAGGAAGTCGCCGAGGCGGGCCACGGCCGCCGCGTAGTCGATGGCCCCGAACACCAGCAGCCGGGGCGGCGGCGTGAACGAGTGCAGGAACACCGAAACCGTGTTTCTCCGGCCTTCGCGCCGCTGCCCACGCGGCCCGTAGTGCCGTACGACCGTGGCGCCGACGGCGAGTTCACCGCGCGCGTCCGCCGTCACCGCCGCGTCCAGTCCTGCCGTGCCCAGTGTGCCGAGGGCGCGGTCCGGCCAGACCGCGAGCGTGGCCCCGCGTCCGGCCGGTCCGTCGGTCACCGTGGCCACCGTCACCGGCTTCCCGGCGGCGACCGAACCGGCGACCGCGCCGAAGGAGGGATCGAGGTCCGGCGTGACGGCCCGCACCAGCACGGTGATCTCCCCGCCGCAGGTCAGCCCTACTGCGAACGCGTCGTCGTCGCTGTATCCGAAGGTCTCCAGACGGGCTTCCCCGCTTGCCACGACCTCCTGGGCCAGCTCGAACACCGCGCCCTCCACGCAGCCCCCGGACACACTGCCCACGACCTCGTCGCCGGGCCCGACGGCCATCGCCGCCCCCGGCCCGCGCGGCGCGCTGCGGCTGACGGCGACCACGGTGGCCAGGCCGAACGGCAGACCGGCGGCGTACCACCCGCTCAGCACCGGGAGAATCTCGCGCACGTCTGCACGTTAATCCGAGACGGCCGTGTCCGCCGTTCGTCACCGTGGTCCCTTCCCCGCCGTCAGTCTGCCCCTGCGCAGGGTGAGGACGCGGTCGGACCGCGCCGCGAGCCGCTGGGAGTGGGTGACGACGATGACGCACTTGTCCTGTTCGTGGGCCAGTTCGCGGAAGGTGTCGATGATGCCCCGGGCGGTGTCCTCGTCGAGGTTTCCGGTGGGTTCGTCGGCGAAGAGGATGTCGACGTCGCAGGCCAGGGCGCGGGCGATGGCGACCCGCTGCTGCTGGCCGCCGGAGAGCCGCATGACGTTGCGGGTGGCCGTGTCCTTGTCCAGGCCGATCCGCTCCAGGAGTTCCAGGGCGCGGGCCCTGCGCCCGCCGGGGCCCGGTTTCACACCGGTGATCTCCATGGCGGTGGTGACGTTCTGGACGGCGGTCATGTAGGTGAGCAGGTTGTAGTGCTGGAAGATCGTGGCGGCGTGCCGGTTGCGGTAGCGGCCGAGGCCGAGCGTCGTCAGGTCCTGGCCGTCGAAGCTGACGGTGCCCCGGGTGGGCGCGTCGAGGCCGCTGGCGAGGCTGAGCAGGGTGGTCTTGCCGCTGCCCGAGGGCCCCAGGACGGTGTAGAAGGTGCCGCGTTCGAAACTGTGGTCGATGTCCTTGAGCACGGTGGTCCGGCGACGTTGGCCGGCGTAGGTGTGGCTGACGCCCTCGAGCCGGAGGACGGGCGGGGTGCCGGTGGCGCTGGTCATGGTGGCTGTCACTTGCCCTTCGTGAGGATGGTCCGGGGGCTGAGCCGCAGTACGGAGGCGGCCGGGACGGCGGTGGCCAGCAGGCCTAGGCCGAGGCCGACACCGCCCACGGTGGCGAGGGCCGCCGGGGCGAGCCGTACGGTGATCTCGTCGATGGGGTCGGCGTTCTCCACCGGCTTCTCGTCCGGGTCGATGCCCTGGTCGATGCCGGTGCTGCCGGGAGCCGGCGGCTGCCAGGAGTCGAGCCTGTGCCGGGCCTCGGCGGCCTCCCTGCCGAGCAGCGACCGGCTCGCGCTCTGGGTCAGGCTCTGCGTGAACAGGGAGCTGAGGCCGACGGCGAGGGCCGCGACCGCGACGATCTCCAGCGCCTGCTGGGCGATGAGTTTCCACTTCCTCTCACCCATGGCCAGCAGCACGCCGTACTCCTTGCGGCGCTGCTTGACCGCGAGGTTGACGAGGAGGACGAGGACGGCGGCGCCCGCGATGCCGATCAGCCACATCGCGACGGCGGCGGTGGAACCGATGCTGTCCAGCGGGCCCGTCATCTGCCGGATCGCCTTGTCGTTGGCGTCGAGCCGGAACCCGTCGAGCGCCGACCCCGCGATCCGATCGGCCTCCTTCTTGAACCTCCCCAGGTCGTCGGCGTCCTGGAGGAGGAAGGTCGCCTTTCTGACCTGCGGGGGCCCGTCCGCGGCGCCGTTGAGCCGGGCGAAGCCGCCGATGGACGCGTACAGCATGTTGGCCGGGTCGACGAGGTGCTCCGGCTCGGGCTCGGAACTGGGGCGCGGGTCCCGGAAGACGCCCGCCACGGTGAAGTCCGCCGTGGCCTTGCCCCCGTTGGCGCCCAGGGTGACCCTGTCGCCGGTCCTGAGGCCGTTCTTGCGGGCCAGCCGCTCCTCGATCAGCAGCAGGTGCTTGTCCTTGTCGGCGGCGGTGAGGTGCCTTCCGGACAGCAGCTTGAAGTTGCCGCTGCGGAAGTCGGGCAGCAGCGCGGAGTCGAGGACGCCGATGGTCGGGGTGCCGTCCTGCCCCATGCCCGTGGCAGAGGCGTCCACACCCCCGGTGACCAGCTTGGTGCCGCCCTTGACGACGCCCCGGTCGAACATCGAGTAGGTGTACTTCTGGACCAGCGGCGAGGCGCCCAGCTCGTCCACCACCGTGGCGCTGATCTGCGGGGCCACGAGACCACCGGCGGCGTTCTGGCCGGTCAGGTCCATCTCCAGGTCGACCTCGGCGCCCACGGAACGCTCGGCCGCGTTCCTGGCCTGCGCGGTGGCGTCGTCGATCAGCACGCCGGCCAGCACCATCACGGAGATGATGAGAAAGGTGCACAGGGTGATCAGGGTTCTGCCCTTGCGGGACCACAGGCTGAGCCCCGCGCGTTTGACGAAGTTCATATGGATCGGCTCTCTGCTGGGTGCTTATTCGTCGGCGGTGAGGATGGAGCGGGGGTGGAGGCGGAGAATTCCGAGGCCGGGGACGACGGTCGAGACCAGGGAGATCCCGAGGCCGATGCCGGCGACCTTGCCGAGGTCGGAGGGCTCGACACGCATCTCGGGCGGGGCGGCCGGTGCGTCCGGGGAGCCGGGCCTCGCGGAGGGGGCGAGCAGCGTGTCGCCCGCCTGCCCGGCGGCGATGTGACCGGCCAGGGCGGCGACGGCCACGGCGGGCAGGGCGACGGCGGCCACTTCCACGGTGTGCTGGCCGATGAGCTTCCACTTCTTCTCGCCCAGCGACAGAAGCACCCCCAGCTCGTCGCGACGGTTGCGGATCTGGAGCATCACGACGAGCCCGAGAACCAGCGCACCGGCCAGGGCGATGAGCCGGACGATCAGCCCGGCGAAGGTGGCGACCCGCTGGATCGGGCGGACCTGGTCCCGGTACGCCTTGTCGTTGACGCGGAAGTCGAACGACCCGGCGCCGAGCAGCCGTCGGGCCTCGGCGTGCAGCCGCTCGGCCTGTTCCGGGGAGCCGATCCTGAAGACCGCCTCGGTGAGGTCCGCCGCGCCGGGGTCCAGCCGCCGGACGGCGCCGACGGGGACGTAGAGCATGTTGCCGGGCAGCAGGTGCGGCGGTGTCCACCTCGACGGGTCCGGCGTCGAGTCCCGGTAGATCCCGACGACCGTGAGCGGCACGGTGCGGCTTCCGTCGGCGGACCGCGCGCGGAGGGTGTCGCCGACCGCGAGGCCGTTCCTGTCGGCCAGCCGTCGCTCGACCAGGACGACCGCGCGGACGGCGTCCTCGGGGGTGATGCCGCGCCCCGCCGTGATCCTGTTCGAGCCGTACGAGAACGGCAGCAGCAGGCCCGAGTCCCGCACGCCGGTCAGTGCCAGGGGCGGCTGTGTCCTTGCTCCGGCGCTTCCCGGGGCGTCGGAGCGGACAGGCTGCACACCGCGGCCCTCGGCGTCGAGCCGGAGCCGCGGGGTGTAGCGGTGCACCTGCGGGGACGAGCCGAGCCGGTCCGCCACCGCCGGGGTGAGGCCCTTGCCGCTCACCGTCACATCGACGCCGATCGTCCGCTGCGCGTCCGCCTCCTGGCGGGCGGTGGCCCCTTGCAGCAGGAAGCCGCCCAGCAGCAGCGTGCAGATGACGACGAAGATCGCCAGCAGGACGGCGGTCCCGGCTTTCCTGGCCCGCAGGCTCTGCCCGGCGCGCTTGACGAAGTTCATGGCCAGGACAGAAGCAGGGCGACCCGTGCAGCGGGATAAGCGCGTTACACCGGGATAAGCGCGTTGCACGGGGATCAGCACGCCATCCTTATGCCGCTGCAATGGCACGCCGGGTTTCATGGGGATCATGAGAGTTCTGGTCGCCGAGGACCATCGCGTTCTCGCCCGTACGATCGCCACCGGCCTGCGTCGGCAGGCGATGGCCGTCGATGTCGCCGGCTCCGGTGACGAGGCCGAGCGGATGTGCCTGCTCACCGACTACGACGTGCTGATCCTCGACCGGGACCTGCCGGTCATGACCGGCGACGAGGTGTGCCGACGGCTGCGCGAGCGCACCGACCCGCCGCGGATCCTGATGCTGACCGCGGCGGCCGAGATCTCCGACAAGGTCTACGGGCTCACGGCACTCGGCGCCGACGACTACCTGGCCAAGCCCTTCGACTTCGCCGAACTGGTCGCGCGGGTACGGGCGCTCAGCCGTCGCACGCCCACCTCGCCCCCGGCCGCCCTGCGCCACGAGGGCATCACCCTGGACCGGGCGCGGCGCGAGGCGTCCGCCGACGGCCGGCCGCTGGAGCTGACCCCCAAGGAGTTCGCGGTCCTGCACCTGCTGATGGAGGCGCGGGGGGCGGCGGTGCCGCACGACGAACTCGTGCGCACGGTCTGGGACGAGAACCTCGACCCGCGCACCAGTGCCGTACGGGCCGTCGTCAGCAGGCTGCGCCGCAAACTGGGCGACCCCGGCATCATCACCGCCGACAAGGGACAGGGATACCGGCTGTGCGACTGAACCCGCGCACGCTGCTGCGGGGCATGCCGTTCCGTGCCCGGCTGGCGGCGGCCTTCTCCGCGCTCTTCCTGCTGGCGGGCGCGGCGCTGCTGGCCTTCGTGGTGCTGCTCGCGCGCCACGGAACGGCCCAGCAGGTCAAAGGCATCGAGATCACCAGGGGTGTCGCGCAGAGCAGCGGCGAGTCCGCCACGGGGGAGGCGCGGCCGACGGACCCGCACGGGACTCGTCCGTCGCGGGTCACCGCCGCCGACGACATCGCCATGATCCGGCAGATCGACCGGACCGTGCGGGCCGTGCAGGACACCGCGCTGCGGCAGATGGTCCGCTGGTCGGCCGTCGGACTGCTGTTCATGGCGCTGCTGGCCGGACTGCTCGGCTGGTGGCTGGCCGGGCGGGCGCTCAGACCGGTCGCCGCGATGACGGAGGCCACCCGTCGGATCAGCGAGCAGAACCTGCACCAGAGGCTGGCGCTCACCGGCCCCGACGACGAACTCCACCGCCTCGCCGACACCTTCGACACCATGCTCGACCGGCTGGAGAAGTCGTTCGAGAGCCAACGGCGCTTCGTCGCCAACGCCTCCCACGAACTCCGGACCCCTCTCGCGGCCCAGCGCGCCGGCCTGGAGGTCGGCCTCGCCGACCCCCTCCCCGACGGCCTCGTCCAAGTACGCGAGGACCTGCTCGAGACCAACCGCGAGGCCGAGCGGCTGATCACCGCACTGCTGCTGCTCGCCCGCAGCGACCGAGGGCTGGAGGAGACCGGGACCGTCGACCTGTCGGCGACGGCGCGGCTGGTGGCGGCCGAACTCGCCCCGCAGGCCGAGGAGGAGCGGGTCGAGGTGGCGGTGACGGCGGACCGGCCGCTGACCGTCTTCGGTGATCCGGTGCTGTTGCGCCACCTGCTGACCAACCTCATCCGCAACGCGGTCCAGTACAACCACCCCGGCGGCCGGGTCCGGGTACGGCTCGAAGACCGCACCCTGACCGTGACCAACACCGGGCCCACCGTGCCCGCCGACCGGGTCCCGGACCTGTTCGAGCCGTTCCGCCGGCTCGCCCAGGACCGCGTCGGCACCACGGGCCACGGGCTCGGCCTCTCCATCGTCCGCTCCATCGCGGAGGCCCACGGAACCAGGGCGACGGCCGAACCCGGCCGGCAGGGCGGCCTGACCGTCAGTGTCTGTTTCCCGTGACAGCGGGGCCGGCCACCGGGTAGAAACCTGTCGGTCCGGGGACCGGCCCGGGTTGTGCTGTTCCAAGGCGGGGGAGTGGGCGTGGAGAGCATCACGAAGAACCGGCAGTCGCGGGACGTCCTGCGGGCCATGGTGGAGCGGGCCTACGGCCCGGGCCGGGTGCCCGGGGGCGAGGGATGGGCGAGCGAGCTGGGGCACGGCTGGTTCAACATCGCCTACCGCATACGGCTGCGCGACGGCTATGAGGCGGTGCTGAAGATCGCGCCTCCGTCCGGGGTGGAGGTGATGGCCTACGAGCGGGGCGCGATGGGCGTCGAACTGGCGGCGCTGGACCTGATCGGCGGGAACACCACCGTGCCCGTCCCCCGGGTCGACTTCGCCGACCGAAGCCGTGAACTGTGCGACGCGGACTGGTTCTTCATGCCGTTCGTCGACGCCGACAACCTCGGCATCGTCGGCCCCGGCCTGCCCGCGGCGGAGCTGGCCGCCTACAAGGAGCAGGTCGGCGCGGCCAACCAGGAGATCAACTCCATCCGGGGTACGGCGTTCGGCCCGCTGGCCGGACCCGGCGACACCAGCTGGCGCCGGGTCTTCACCGGCATCGTCGAGGACGTCCTGGCCGACGGGGAACGCCGCGGGGTCGACCTGGGCCGGCCGTACGACACGGTGCGCGAGGTGCTGGCCGAGCACGCCGGGAGCCTGGACGAGGTGCGTGAGCCGCGGCTGGTGGAGTGGGACCTGTGGGACGGCAACGTCATGGTCCGCGACGGGAAGATCGCCTGTGTCATCGACCACGAGCGGGCCTTCTTCGGCGACCCGCTCATCGAGGTCGGGTTCGCCGGCACACAACTGGCCGCGTTCGGCGACCCCACCCCCTTCATGCGGGGCTACGGGCAGGGTCCGCTGACGGAGACCGAGGTGGTGCGGCGGCGCCTGTACTGCCTGCACCTGGTGCTGATCCTGGTGATCGAGACCGTGTACCGCGGATACAGCGGCACCGAACAGTACGACTGGGCGCGCGAGCAGCTGGGCGAGGTCATGGCCCTGCTGGGCCGCGCCGGCCGGTGAAGGCCTTCCCCGCGTCTTCGGGGGTGGCGGACGCGGCGGCACGGATGGCCACGCGCCCGGTCGGCGGGCTGCTGTGGCGCACCTGCGCCCAGACCACCGCCTCGGTCGGCGTCTACGGCGTCTACGCGCTGTCCAACGCCTGGTTCGTCGGCCACGGGGCCGGCGACCGGGCGATGGCCGCGGTCAACCTCGCCGCCCCGCTCCTGCTTCTGCTGGGGGCGGTGTCCACCACCGTCGGCGCGGGCGGTGCCTCGCTGGTCTCCCGCGCTCTGGGGGCCGGCGATCCGCGAGCCGCAGCCCGGGCCGCCGGGAACGCCTTCGTCCTCTTCTACGCCACCGCCGTCGCCACGACCGTGGCAGGGCTCGCGTTCCTGGACCCGTTGCTGAACGTGCTGGGCGCACGCGGCGCGCTGCACGAGGACGCGCGGCAGTACGCGCTGATCCTGCTGTGCGGGGCGGTGGTGTCCACCGGGTTCTCCAGCCTGGTGCGCGCCGAGGGCAGGATGGGCTTCTCCACCCTGCTGTGGCTGGTCGCGGTCGCCGTGCAGATCGTCCTCGACCCGCTGCTGATCTTCGGCCTGGACCTCGGTGTGCGGGGGGCCGCCCTGGGCACCGTCGGCGGCCAGGCGGTCTCCACCGCGATGAGCCTGTGGTTCTTCCTCGCCCGGCGCGACCGTCCCTACCGCGTCGGCGCCGCCGCGCTGGTGCCCCATGCCGCCACCCTGCGGGCGCTGCTGGGCCTGGGCCTGCCGTCCTTCCTCGCCGGTCTGGGCGCCACCCTGCTCGCGATCCTGGTCAACACCACTCTCGCGGCCACCGGCGCGGTCACCGCCCTGGCCGCCTACGCCGTCTGCGCCCGACTGCAGACCTTCGCCACGATGCCCCATGTCGGTATCGGCCAGGGACTCCAGCCGATCGTCGGCTACAACTCCGGACGCGGCCTCGCCGACCGGGTTGCCCGCGCCCGCACCCTGGCCCTGCGCGCCTCCCTGCTCTACGGCCTGGCCGCAGGGGCTCTCCTCGCCCTGCCTGCCGGGCCGCTCGTCGGCCTGTTCCTCAACGACCCGGACACCGCGGCCGGGGCCGAGCACGCCCTGCGCATCCTCGCCCTCGGCCAGATCGTCGCCGGCGTCGCGCCCCTGACCGCCGCCTACTTCCAGGCGCTGGGGCGCCCCACCCCCGCCTACGTCCTGACCATCGGCACGCTGATCGTCGTCAAGGCACCCCTCGTCGTCGTCCTGGGCCGCACCGGAACCGACGGGGTCTGGATCGGCCTCGCCGCCGGCGAACTCGTCACCGCGGCGGTGGCTCTCCTGCTGCTGCGCCGCCTGCGCACGGCGACCGTGACACACAGCCGGTTCAGGGGCGACAGATAGCGAACTTACTCGTGAGTCAGAAGGTATTGACGGTGTCTGGAAATGACCCGACTGTAGTGGACATGCCGAAAATCCGGGCACGTCTGCTCGCTGTTCTCGTCGTCCTCTGCGGACTCTGTGGCTTCCTGACGATGGCGGGCACCCCGGCCGCCACCGCCGCCTCCACCCTCCCCGACTCCCTCTCCTTCGACGGCACCGCGCTCACGGTTTCCAACGGCCGCTTCGTGGACGCCAATGGGCGCGAGGTCGTGCTGCGTGGCTACAACGTCTCCGGTGAGACCAAGCTCGACGAGAACAAGGGACTGCCCTTCGCCTCCGTGGCCGACGCCAAGAAGTCCGCCACCGCCCTGCGCGCCCTCGGCGGCGGCAACTCCGTGCGCTTCCTGCTCTCCTGGGCCTACGCCGAACCGGTGAAGGGCCAGGTCGACACCACCTACCTGGCCGCCGCCACCGCGCAGATGCGCGCCTTCCTCGACGCCGGCATCCGCGTGTACCCCGACTTCCACCAGGACCTCTACTCCCGCTACCTGTTCAACTCGGGCAGCTGGTACACCGGTGACGGCGCCCCCGCGTGGGCGGTGGCACTCGGCGGCTACCCCGCCGAGTCCTGCGGCATCTGCTTCCTCTGGGGCCAGAACATCACCAACAACGGCGCGGTGAAGGCCGCCCAGTACGACTTCTGGCACAACAACCACGGCCTCCAGGACTACTTCCTGGCCACCGCCCAGAAGACCATGGCGTACATCAAGGCGAACCTCACCACCGAGGAGTTCACCGGCGTCCTGGGCTTCGACCCCTACAACGAGCCCTACGCCGGCACCTACGACTCCGGCCAGGCCAGCCGCACCTGGGAACGCGACGTGCTGTGGCCCTTCTACGTGAAGTTCCGGGCCCGGATGGACGCGGCAGGCTGGACCGACAAGCCCGCCTTCGTCGAGCCGAACCTCTTCTGGAACGGCAACGTCAGCAAGGAGGAGGGCGGCCTCCTCGACGCGGGCACCCTCGGCTCCCGCTACGTCTTCAACACCCACTTCTACGACCAGAAGGCCATCTCCGGCATCCTGATGTGGGGCAACGCGGAGAACGGCCAGTACGTGACCGACTTCGGCACGGTCCGCGACCGCGCCTCGGCGCTCGGAACGACGGCGATCGTCAGCGAGTTCGGCCATCCCCTGAACGGCAGTACCGCCGGCAAGGCACCGACCGTCCTGAAGGCGATGTACCAGGCCCTCGACTCCCGGGTGAAGGGCGCCAGCTGGTGGACCACCCCGGCCACCTCCGGCCCGGTGCTGTCCGGTTCGCAGTGGCAGTGGGACATCTACAACGGCCGTCACCACGAGCTGATGAACGGCAACCCCGACAAGCTGCTCACCACCGCCGACGCCTGGAACGACGAGGACCTCTCCGCCGTACGCCTCGACGACAGCGGCACGGTGACGCTCCGTCAGGACGCCCGGCTCCTCGACCGGATCTACCCCAGCGCGACCTCCGGCTCCACCGTCGCCTTCACCTACGAGGACCGCTCCCGCGACGGATCCACCACCCTCACCTGGAACCCGGTGCCGAGCAGCCTGCCGAACGTGGCGTCCCTCGTCGGCTCCGGCCAGTACAGCGTGCTCGTGTGGCGGTCCAACGGCGGCACGGCGCCGACCGAACTCCACCTGCCCGCGTCCTTCCCGACCGCGTCCACCACGGTCGTCTCCGACCTGGGCACGGTGTACGGCCCGCCGGCCTACTCGTCCACCACGAAGATCGCCGCGGCCCTGGAACCGGGCGGCACGGGCAGCCGCCGGCTGCTGCTGTCGACGAGCGACTCCGGAGTGCTGCACTACGCCCTCGTCACCAATGGCGCGACCTCCCCGTCCGCGACCCTGCTGGCGGCGGCCCGCAGCGAGCTGGCGGCGTGGGTGGCGTCGAAGGTGGGATAGACCGGGCCCGCGAAAGGGTGGGTGGCGAAGTCCGCCACCCACCCTTTCGGCTGCCGCCGCCGTCAGCTCCCGGCGCCGGTCCAGTCGGCTGCCACATGGCCGATCCGGACCCGCTGCGGGTGGTCGCCCACCGGGACCGACACCACCTTCTGGCCGGTCGCGAAGTCGATGGCCGTGATCTGGTCGGCGCCGCTCTCGGAGATCACGCAGTCCTTGCCGTCGCCACTGACCGTGGCCCAGTAGGGCTTGGACGCCGGGACCAGCGGCCCCTCCTGGAGCGTGGCACGGTCGACGACGGTCGCGTAGTCGTCCATCGTGCCCGCGACGCACAGCTTGCTGCCGTCGGGCTTCATCGAGATGCCGTGGTGGCGGGAGTCGTTGACGAACGTGGTGCGGTCGTCACTGGTCGCCGGGTTCTTCGGCAGCGTCTTGGTGCGGGTGATGCGGTCGGAGGCGAGGTCGTACTCGAAGAAGCCGTTGAAGAACGACACCTGGAAGTACAGCTTGGACTCGTCCGGTGAGAACACCGCCGGGCGCACGGCGTCCGAGTAGTCGGTGAGGCCGATCGCGTCCAGCCGCTGCCGCATGTCGATGATCCTGACCTGCTTGTACGTGGTCGCGTCGACGACGGTGATGCGCCGGTCGCCCTTCGTGAAGTCCTGCCACGGGGCGTCCTGCGAGGTGTTCACGTCGCCGATCGACATGTTGTAGATGTACTTGCCGTCCTTGGTGAAGATGTTCTCGTGCGGCTTGTCGCCGGTCTTGAACGAGCCCAGCTGCTGGCCCGTGTTGATGTCCAGCACGTGCACGGTGTTCGAGATGGACGCCGAGACCGCGACCCGGGTGCCGTCGGGGGAGACGGCCATGTGGTCGGAGCGGTAACCGGACACGGGGAAGCGCCAGTTGATCGCCCCGGTGGCCAGGTTGATCGAGACGACGTCCGCGAAGCTCGGCCGGGACACGACCACCGAGGCGCCGTCCGGCGTCGAGTACATGTCGTCCACGAACTGGTCGTGGCCCTCGCCGACGCCGTTGCGGATGGCCTGGAAGTAGATCCACTTGATCGGATCGGCGTTGATCTCCGCCATCCGGGCGTCCTTGTCCGGGATCACGTTGATCCGGCCGATCTTCGCGAAGTCACCGGTGGACCTGACGACGTCCGAGGTGCCCTCCCAGTTGTTGCCGACGAACATCACCTCGCGCAGCGCGGCGGCGGCCGAGGCGTCGGACGCGGCGCCGGCGACGCCTGCGGGAGCGGTGACGGTCAGGATGACGGCGGCGGCCATGGAGCAGAGGTGCCTGGGTCTGAAGGCAGCCATGAGTGCTCTCTCCTCTGAGTGGATCCGGCGTGAAATCCGGCATGCGGGGGGTGGGGCAGGGGTGAGCGGCTCGTCCCCCAAACTGAACATGGACACGTTCAGAATGGACTTACTGGAAAGTAAGGAAGGGGTGCGCTTCGCCACAAGACTCCGTGCAGGACAAAATTGGCGACGGGGGAGCCACGAGCGACGAGGGAGGGCCAGTGACGGGCAGGCTCAGGGCGCCCACCGGCCGGTACGGCGGCAAGACGGCCGCCGAGAGACAGGCGGACCGGCGCCGGAGATTCCTGGACGCGGCGCTGCGGCTGTTCGGGGGCACCCCCGGTTACCGGGCGACGACGGTCGCGGCGCTCAGCGAGTCGGCCGGCCTCTCGACCCGCCAGTTCTACGAGGAGTTCCGCACCCTGGAGGACCTTCTGGCGGCCCTGCACCTCCAGGTCAACGACTGGGCGGAGGAGGCGGTCCTGGCCGCCGTCGCCGCGGCCGAGGGCCTGCCCCTGACCGAGCGGGTCACGGCGATCTTCCGCGCGTACGCCGCCAACGTCACCTCCGATCCCCGCCGTATCCGCATCACCTTCGTCGAGATCGTCGGCGTCAGCCCCACCCTGGAGGAGCAGCGCCTGGCCCGCCGGGCCCGCTGGATCGACCTCATCTGCGCCGAGGCGACGGCCGCCGCGGAACGCGGCGAGGCGGCTCCCCGCGACTACAGCCTCGCCGCGACGGCCTTCATCGGCAGCGTCAACGGCCTCCTCCACGACTGGACCGCCGGCTGGGTCTCCGCCACCCTGGAGGAGGTCGTCGACGAACTGGTCCGCCAGCTCCTGGGAATCCTCCGCCCGGCCGAGTGGAGCCCCGGTGCGCCGGGCGAAGGGTAGGGCGCGGCGTCACCACTCGACCGGGAGCGCCTCCGGGGCGCGTACGACATGGCCGGTGTCATAGGTCAGCTCGTCCGGGTCCACGGCCAGACGCAGGTCCGGGGAGCCTCTGGACGGTGGTCCCGATCGCCACCCGCAGCTCCAGCCGGGCCAGCTGAGCGCCCAGGCAGTAGTGCGGGCCGTGCCCGAGGGCGACATGCGGGGCCGGCCGCCGGGGCGGATGGCCGCCTCGCGGCTGAACCTGCTGTCGGCCAGGACCTGGCGCACCGCCCGATGGCTCAGGGCGAGCCAGACGGCGGTGGGGCCCATCATGGCCCGTACGACGGGACCCCGGGCGAGCAGGGCGTCGGCCTCCGGATCGTTGTCGAGACACGCCGGCGTCCGGAACGGGAACGTGGCTTGCAACGTGGTCTCCCCTCGACGGTACGGCCCTGACACGGGCCCGCACTTGTGCACGGGGACCGGGACCGCCCGGTTCGCCGAACTCCGAAACGACGACACGTTCGCGCCAGCGGAGAAGCGCCGGGGGACCGGCCCCGCCCCGGGCGTGGCACCGGGGGACTGGCCCGGCTCCGGGTGTGGCACGGGGGCGCCGGCGGATCGGCCTCGCTCAGGGGGTGGCACCGGGGGCGCCGGGGGATCGGCCCTGCTCAGGGGGTGGCACCGGGGGCGCCGGGGGACCGGCCCCGCTCCGGGCGTGCCGCCGGGGGGGCGCCGGAGCACCGGACCGGCTCAGGTGTCCCGTCGGGAGGGGGCGGGAGGTCAGCCCCGGCTCAGGTGTTCCGTCGGGAGGGGGCGGGAGGTCAGCGCCGGCTCAGGTGTTCCGTCGGGAGGGGGCGGGAGGTCAGCGCCGGCTCAGGTGTTCCACCGCCGTCACCACCCGCCCCGCCCCGTCCTCCTCGCGTACGCGTGCCCCCAGGTCGCGCGCCCGTTCGCGGTACCCGGGCTCACGGGTGGCCCGTACCAGGGCTGCGGCCAGGGTTTCGGCGGTGAGGCGGCGGAGGGGGACCGGGGCCGGGGCCACGCCGAGGGTGACCAGGCGGTCCGCCCAGAAGCCCTCGTCGAACTGGATCGGTACGGGGACGGCGGGAACCCCGGCCCTGACCCCGGCCGCCGTCGTGCCGGCGCCGCAGTGGTGGACCACCGCCGCGGTCTCGGGGAAGAGGAGGGAGTGCGGCACGTCGTCGACGGTGAGGATGTCGTCGCCGTCGGCAGCGAGGCCGGCCCAGCCGCGCTGGATCACCCCGCGCAGCCCGGCCAGCCGCAGGGCCCGTACGACTTCGGCGCTCAGCCGCGCCGGATCGGGCACCGTGGCACTCCCCAGCCCCACGAAGACCGGTGGCGGCCCCGCCGCGAGGAAGTCGGCCAGGGCGGGCGGGAGGCGGCTGTCGCCGTCGTACGGCCACCAGTAGCCGGTGACGTCCAGCCCCGGGCGCCAGTCCCTGGGGCGGGGGACCACCAGGGGGCTGAAGCCGTGCAGTATCGGCCGGGCGGGCCTGCGCCGGGTTCGGGCGGGCGCCAGGCCCAGCCGGGAGCGGAGTTCCGGGAGGGCGGGGGCGAAGACACGTTCCACGGCCCACTCCACACCGTGTCCCGCGAGGCGGTTGCCGAGCGCGCCGAAGGACCCGCCCCCGAGCATCGGCGGCGCGAACTCCCGGGTGGGGGCGATCGGTTGGAGGGGGAGATCGAGGGCCGGGAGGCCGAGCCCCTCGGCGACGGTGTGGCCGAGGGGCGCCATGGACGCGGACAGCAGCAGCACCTCGCTGGTCCGGGCGGCCGCCACGACGTCCTCGGTCATCCGTCCGACCAGCGCCCGCGCCATCCGGACCACCCGCGCCAGCTTGCCCGCCCCGGTCGCGCTGTCGTGCAGTCCGCGCCCGCGCGCCGACTCCAGCTCGGCCCGGGGATCGACCGGGAGGGGATGGAAGGCCACCCCCGAACCGGACACCAACGGCGCGAACCGCTCGTGGGTGACCAGGGTGACCTCGTGCCCGGCGCGCACCAGGGCGTGCCCCAGACCGGTGAAGGGGGCGACGTCGCCCCGGGAGCCCGCTGTCATGATCGCCACTCGCACAACGGACAGTATGCAGGCGCCACTTGACTCATGGGACCGGTCACATCACTTCTGTCGCAGCCGTTGACTTCACTCGCCGGCGGCTCTACTTTCGGCCCGCTGACATGTTCGGATCATCGACCTTTGTTCGATATCTCGAATCCCCTCATGTTCTGAATACCGGAGCCGCCGCATGCTTCCCCCCTCGCGCCCGACCTTCCTCAGGCGGTGCAGATCCGCCGCCGTACGCCTGCTCGCCCTGGCGCTGACCGTGACCGCCGCCCTGCTGTTCGCAGCGCCCGGCCCGGCGCAGGCCGCGACGAGCCGTCAGATCTCGGTGCCCACCGCGCCCATGGGCTGGGCGTCCTGGAACACCTTCGCCGCGAAGATCGACTACAGCGTCATCAAGAAGCAGGTCGACGCGTTCGTGGCGGCGGGCCTGCCGGCGGCCGGATACCAGTACGTCAACATCGACGAGGGCTGGTGGCAGGGCACCCGTGACAGCGGCGGCAACATCACCGTCGACGAGTCCGAGTGGCCCGGCGGCATGAGCGCCATCGCCGACTACATCCACAGCAAGGGCCTCAAGGCCGGCATCTACACGGACGCCGGCAAGGACGGCTGCGGCTACTACTACCCGACCGGGCGCCCCGCCGCCCCGGGCAGCGGCAGCGAGGGCCACTACGACCAGGACATGCTCCGGTTCTCGGAGTGGGGCTTCGACTTCGTGAAGGTCGACTGGTGCGGCGGCGACGCCGAGGGCCTCGACGCGGCGACGACGTACACCGCGATCAGCTCCGCGGTGGCGAAGGCGACGGCCGCCACCGGCCGCCCGCTCACCCTCTCCATCTGCAACTGGGGCTACCAGAACACCTGGAACTGGGCGCCGGGACTCGCCCCCATGTTCCGGACCAGCACCGACATCATCTACTACGGCAACTCGCCTTCGATGACGAACCTGCTGTCCAACTTCGACCAGGGCCTGCACCCCACCGCCCAGCACACCGGCTACTACAACGACCCGGACATGCTGATGGTCGGCATGGACGGCTTCACCGCCGCCCAGAACCGCACCCATATGAACCTGTGGGCCATCTCCGGTGCCCCGCTCCTCGCCGGTAACGACCTCACCACGATGTCGACGGAGACGGCCAACATCCTCAAGAACCCCGAGGTCATCGCCGTCGACCAGGACCCGCGCGGCCTCCAGGGCGTCGAGGTCGCCGAGGACAGCACCGGACTCCAGGTGTACGGCAAGGTCCTCTCCGGCACCGGCAAGCGGGCCGTGGTGCTGCTCAACCGCACCTCCGCCGCCGCGAACATCACCGTCCGCTGGTCCGACCTGGGCCTGACGAACGCCTCCGCGACGGTCCGTGACCTGTGGTCCCGCTCCGACGTCGGCTCGTACGGCACGGGCTACACCGCGAGCGTCCCGGCGGGCGGTTCCGTCATGCTCACCGTCACCGGCGGCACCGAGGCGTCCGGCAGCACGTACACCGGCACGTCGAGCTTCTCCGGCGTGGTCGCCGGCGCCACCGGTCTGAAGGTCGTGGACGTCGCCTACACCAACACGTCCTCCGCCGCCCGCACCGCGACCCTCAAGGTCAACGGCCAGACCACGACGACGGTCTCCTTCCCGCCGACCGGCTCCGCGCAGGGCACGATCAGCGTCCTGGCCGCCCTCTCCAAGGGCTCCGCCAACACGCTCACCTTCACGGGCGCCCCCACCCTCGCCGACATCACGGTGAAGCCCCTGCCCGGGGCCAACGGCAACCTGGTCGTCGGCAAGCAGTCGAGCCGCTGCCTGGACCTCTACAACAGCACCATCACCAACGGCACCCAGGCGGAGATCTGGGACTGCAACGGCGGCCAGAACCAGTCGTGGACCTACACCTCCCGCAAGGAGCTGGTCGTCTACGGCAACAAGTGCCTGGACGCCTACAACCTCGGCACCACCAACGGCACCAAGGTCGTCATCTGGGACTGCAACGGCCAGAACAACCAGAAGTGGAACGTCAACAGCGACGGCACGATCACCAACGTCAACGCGGGTCTCTGCCTCGACGTCAACGGCGCGGCCACGGGCAACCGCTCACTGCTCGTCCTCTGGTCGTGCGGCGGAGCCGACAACCAGAGCTGGACGCTGAACTAGCGTGCCCGTCGCTCAGCCCGCCCCGAGCTGCCGGGAGGCCGCTTCGACCGTCTGCTCCAGCAGCACCGCGATGGTCATCGGACCGACACCGCCCGGCACCGGGGTGATCAGCGAGGCCCGCGCCAGGGCCGAGCCGAAGTCGACATCCCCCACGTTCCCCGCGTTGTAGCCCGCGTCCACCACCGCCCCCGGCTTGATGTCCTCTCCCTGGACCGGCCGGGGGCGGCCGGCCGCGGCGACCACGATGTCCGCCTCCCGCAGGGGGGCGATCGCCTCGAACGCGGCCCGCTCGTCGATGTGCTCACCCATCGGATGCTGGAGCAGGATCCCGTGCACGGTCGGGTCGGCGGACAACTCCCGGAGCGTTCCGACGAGTTCGGTGGTGGTCGTCGCCGCGGGCAGCTGCATGTGCCGTGAGTCGATCCCTGCCTTGCGGCAACGACCGCGCTTCGTCCGGGCGTACGTCACGGAGGCGGGGTCCAAGTGTGGTCCCGCGACAGGCACGCTCACCGACGCCGGCCGCGCCGGGTACGTACGGCACGCGGTGCGGCCGGCACCGCACGAGGTCGCGCCGCCGTTCTCAGCGCCCTCCGCAGGACGGCGACGGACACCAGCCGACCGGCCGCGAAAGCCGGCCCGGACGGCACGGGCCGCGGCCGACGCGACCGGCCGAGCCCCGCCCGTAGTGAAAAGGTCCAGGTCAGCCGGGAGGTGACCTGGACCCGCCCGGACTTGCTTCCTACTCGTCCCATGCCTGGATGATCGTCTGTTCGGCGATCTTGCCGTCGCGCAGCGTCATCATCGAGTCGGCGAGGACGCGTACGCCGTCCGCGTACAGGCAGGACTCGCTGAAGGCGACCCGGTCGCCCTGGACGACGCACATCTCCAGTTTGTGGGTCATGTCCCGGCTGTAGACGTCGTCGAGAAGCGCGGCGATCTCGTCGCGTCCGTGCAGGACGCGGGGATGGCTCGGCTGCGTGTTGTGGTCGACGACGCGCAGTTCCGCGTCGTCCGCGTAGAGCGACAGCAGTGCCGTCGGGGTCTCTCCCTCTATGCCTCTGCGCAGGGTCTCGGTGTCGAAGGCGGAGCGTGCCGCGGTGCCCATGGTGACCTCCTCGGAGGGCCGCGGACCGAACGGAACCGGCCGCCGGACCCTCACCTTCGAGCCTCCTCCGCCGCACGGGGCTCGGCAAGCGCAGCCGGAGCGTCGTCCTGACGGGTGAGCGCGGCAGCGGACCCGTGTCCGCCGGGGCGGCGCAGCCGTTGCTGAGGTCATGATCTCCACTCGACGCATCGCCGCCGCAGCCGCTCTCGCCGCCGGGATCGCCGGCCTCGCCGCCCCCATGGCGAACGCGGCCGACGCCCCGAACGCCGGCCAGTTCAACCCGATGACCACGCTGGACACCCTCGTCGGGGGCGAGATTCCCGCAGAGCACCGTGACGAACTCCCGCCGGTCTCCCGGCAGTTGGGCGAACTGAACAAGCTGACCCAGCTCGATCAGCTGAACGAGCTGCACCAGCTCACCGACCTCGTCGCCCCCGTCACCGGGGTGCTGCCGGCCGTTCAGGCCTGAGGCGCGCGCCGCTCCCTCATGGGGCCGCCGTCCGGACGGACCGTCCGGACGGCGGCCCTTTCCGCTGTCCTACTCCGCCGTCGCCAGGAACTGCGTCGCCGCCAGCTCGGCGTAGAGCGGATCGCCCGCCACCAGCTCACGGTGCGTGCCCACCGCACGGACCCGGCCCCCGTCCATGACCACGATCCGGTCGGCCATCGTGACCGTCGACAGCCGGTGCGCGACGACCAGCACGGTGGTGGACCGGGCGACATCGGCCACGGTGTCCCGCAGCGCCGCCTCGTTCACCGCGTCCAGCTGCGAGGTCGCCTCGTCGAGCAGCAGCAGCCTGGGATGCCGCAGCAGGGCGCGGGCTATCGCCACCCGCTGCCGCTCACCCCCGGACAGCTTGGTCCCGCGATGCCCGACCAGGGTGTCGAGACCCTGCGGCAGCCGGGCCACAAGACCGTCGAGCCGGGTCGTCTTCAGCACGCGCTGTACCGCGTCGTCGTCCGCCTCCGGGTTGCCGAGGAGCAGGTTGTCGCGCAGCGAGCCCGACAGCACGGGCGCGTCCTGCTCGACGTAACCGATCGAGGACCGCAGCAGGGACAGCTCCCAGTCGGCGAGATCACGGCCGTCGAGGGCGATCGTGCCGGACTCGGGGTCGTAGAACCGCTCGACGAGCGAGAACACCGTCGTCTTGCCCGCGCCGGACGGCCCGACGAACGCGGTCATGCCCCGCGCCGGGACGTCGAACGACACCCCGTGGTGGACGTAGGGCAGATCGTCGGCGTACCGGAAACGGACGTCCGTGAAGGACAGCGAGGCCGGTTCGGCGGTGGCGGAGGGCAGCGGCGCGGGCCGGCCCGCGGGCTCCGCGGGCAGCCGCAGCGCCTCCTGGATCCTGCTCAGCGCGGCCGAACCCGTCTGGTACTGGGTGATCGCGCCCACCACCTGCTGGATCGGCGACATGAGGTAGAAGACGTAGAGCAGGAACGCCACCAGGGTGCCGACGCCGATCGCGCCCGTCGCCACCCGCGCCCCGCCGACCGCGAGGACCGTGATGAACGCGGTCTGCATCGCGAGCCCGGCCGTGTTCCCGGCCGCCGCCGACCACTTCGCGGCCCGCACGCTCTCCCGCCAGGACTCCTCGGCCGCCGCGTGCAGTGTCTCCTCCTCGCGGTGCTCGGCACCCGACGCCTTCACGGTGCGCAGTGCCCCCAGCACCCGCTCCAGCGAGGCCCCCATCACCCCGACCGCGTCCTGCGCCCGGCGGCTCGCCCGGTTGATCCGCGGCACGATCACCCCGAGCACCGTGCCCGCGCCCAGGATCACGGCCAGCGTGACCCCCAGCAGCACCGGATCCACCAGGCCCATCATCACCACCGTCGCGGCCATCGTGAGCCCGCCCGTGCCGAGCCCGACCAGCGAGTCGGTGGTGACCTCGCGCAGGAGTGTGGTGTCGGAGGTGATCCGGGCCATCAGATCGCCGGGCTCACTGCGGTCCACGGCCGGGATCCGCAGCCGCAGCAGATACGACGACAGCGACCGCCGCGCCCCGAGCACCACCGACTCCGCGGTGCGCCGCAGCACGTACGAACCCAGCGCGCCCACCGCCGCGTTGGCGACCACCAGTGCCGTCAGGACCAGCAACGCGCCGGTGATCGCGCGGTCGTGGGACAGGTCGTCGATCAACCCCCGTGCCACCAGGGGCAGCAGGAGCCCGGTGGCGCCGGTGACCAGCGAGAGCACGGCGCCCGCCAGCAGGGTCCAGCGGTGCGGGCGCACATAGTCGAGCAGCAGCCGCCACGGGGGTCTGCCGTCGGCTGTCTCTGCGATGCTCACGGGGCTCCTCGGAGGTCGGGCGGAGCCTTCAGGCTACGGCGGCCGGACCGGCGCGTGGCCGGAAGGAAGGGTTCCGGGGCCGGTCCGCCGTCCCTTACCGATCAGTCACACGTAGGGTCGGACCTGGGACGGATGACCGCCGACGAAGATGAGAGGGGCACCCCATGCCGCAGCAAGTACGCGGAGTGATCGCACCGGGCAAGGACGAGCCGGTGCGCGTGGAGACGATCGTGATCCCCGATCCCGGCCCCGGAGAAGCGGTGGTGAAGATCCAGGCGTGCGGGGTCTGTCACACCGACCTGCACTACAAGCAGGGCGGGATCAACGACGAGTTCCCCTTCCTGCTCGGCCATGAGGCTGCGGGTGTGGTGGAGTCGGTGGGTGAGGGGGTCACGGACGTGGCGCCCGGTGACTTCGTGATCCTGAACTGGCGGGCGGTGTGCGGCCAGTGCCGGGCCTGTCTGCGGGGGCGTCCCTGGTACTGCTTCGACACCCACAATGCCAAGCAGAGGATGACCCTGCTCGACGGCACCGAGCTGTCCCCGGCGCTCGGTATCGGCGCCTTCGCCGAGAAGACGCTGGTCGCGGCGGGTCAGTGCACCAAGGTCGACCCGTCGGTGTCGGCGGCGGTGGCGGGGCTGCTGGGCTGCGGAGTGATGGCGGGCATCGGGGCCGCGATCAACACCGGCAACGTGGGCCGCGGCGACACGGTCGCGGTGATCGGCTGCGGCGGTGTCGGCGACGCGGCCATCGCCGGGTCGAACCTGGCCGGCGCCGCGAAGATCATCGCCGTCGACATCGACGACCGCAAGCTCGAGACGGCGAAGAAGATGGGCGCCACGCACACGGTCAACTCCAAGGAGACCGACCCCATCGAGGCGATCCGTGAGCTGACCGGCGGCTTCGGCGCGGATGTGGTGATCGAGGCCGTCGGCCGGCCGGAGACCTACAAGCAGGCCTTCTACGGCCGTGACCTCGCCGGGACGGTCGTCCTGGTCGGCGTGCCGACGCCGGAGATGAAGCTCGAACTCCCCCTCCTGGACGTCTTCGGCCGCGGCGGCGCGCTGAAGTCGAGCTGGTACGGCGACTGCCTGCCCTCCCGCGACTTCCCGATGCTCATCGACCTGCATCTCCAAGGCCGCCTGGACCTGGGGGCGTTCGTGACCGAGACCATCCAACTCGACGAGGTGGAGAAGGCGTTCGAGCGCATGCACCACGGCGACGTCCTGCGTTCGGTGGTGGTGCTGTGATGGCCGCCCGCATCGAACGCCTCGTCACCTCGGGCCAGTTCACCCTCGACGGCGGCACCTGGGACGTCGACAACAACGTCTGGATCGTCGGCGACGACCACGAGGCGATCGTCATCGACGCCGCCCACGACGCCGCCGCCATCGCCGAGGCCGTAGGCGACCGCAGACTGACCGCCATCGTGTGCACCCACGCCCACAACGACCACGTCGGCGCGGCGCCCGCCCTCGCCGACCTGACGGGCGCGACCATCTGGCTGCACCCCGACGACCTGCCGCTGTGGAAGCTCACCCACCCCGACCGCGACCCCGACGCCCACCTGGCCGACGGCCAGGTCATCGAGGCGGCCGGCGCCGACCTGACCGTCCTGCACACTCCCGGGCACGCGCCCGGCGCGGTCTGTCTGTACGACCCCGGGCTCGGCGTGCTCTTCACCGGGGACACCCTCTTCCAGGGCGGCCCCGGCGCCACCGGCCGGTCGTACTCCCACTTCCCCACGATCATCACGTCGATCAGCGAGAAGCTGCTCTCCCTCCCCCCGGAGACCAAGGTGCTCACCGGCCACGGCGACGCCACGACCATCGGCGCCGAGGCCCCCCACCTGGAGGAGTGGATCGCCCGCGGCCACTGACCGGAAAGCGAGCACTGACCGGAAAGGGAACACCGACCGGAAAAACGGGGGCGGACGGTCGTAGGACCTCTCTACGATCACGCCCATGACAGACACCGCCACCACACTCGTGACCCTGCACGCCACCCGCGTCCTGCGCTGCGCCCCCGACGGGCCGGCGCTCGACGGGGAGCGCGCCGCCCTGGATCTGATCGGCGACGCGATGGGCCACGACGCGGAACTCGTCGCCGTGCCCGCCGAGCGGGTCGGGGACGAGTTCTTCCGTCTCCGGTCGGGGGTCGCGGGCGAGGTGGTGCAGAAGTTCGTCAACTACCGGCAGCGGCTGGCCGTCGTCGGCGACATCTCCCGGCATCTCGCCGAGAGCTCCGCGCTGCGCGACTTCGTGTACGAGGCGAACCAGGGACGGCAGCTGTGGTTCGTGGCCGACGACGGCGAGCTGGCGGACCGGCTGCGCCCCACCGGGTGACTTCCCCGCGTGACTTCCCCGCAAGGCGACAGGAGATGTCCGGTTTCCCGGGGACCCTCTGAGTGACACCACTCGCCAGGGAAAGGGAGGCCGGACATGCCGGGTCCGCTGGAAGGCAAGGTCGCACTGGTCGCGGGGGCGACCCGGGGCGCGGGACGGGGCATCGCCGTGGAGCTGGGCGCGGCCGGCGCCACCGTCTACGTCACGGGACGCACCACCCGCGCCCGCCGCTCCGAGTACGACCGCCCGGAGACCATCGAGGACACCGCCGACCTGGTCACCGAGGCCGGCGGCCACGGCATCGCCGTCCCCACCGACCACCTCGACCCCGTCCAGGTCCGCACCCTCGTCGAGCGGATCGACACCGGGCAGGGCCGCCTGGACGTCCTCGTGAACGACGTCTGGGGCGGCGAGCGCCTCTTCGAGTGGGACACCACCGTCTGGGAGCACGACCTCGACAACGGGCTGCGGCTGCTGCGCCTCGCCGTCGAGACCCACGCGATCACCAGCCACCACGCCCTGCCGCTGCTGCTGCGCAGCCCCGGCGGACTGGTCGTCGAGATGACCGACGGCACCACCGAGTACAACCGCGACACCTACCGGGTGAACTTCTTCTACGACCTCGCCAAGTCCTCCGTGCTGCGGATGGCCTTCGCCCTCGGCCATGAACTCGGCCCGCGCGGCGCCACCGCCGTCGCGCTCACCCCGGGCTGGCTGCGCTCGGAGATGATGCTCGAAGCGTTCGGCGTACGCGAGGACAACTGGCGCGACGCCGTCGAGCGCGTCCCCCACTTCGCCATCTCCGAGACACCCCGCTACGTCGGCCGGGCCGTCGCCGCGCTCGCCGCCGACCCCGAGGTGGCCCGTTTCAACGGGCAGTCCCTGTCCAGCGGCGGCCTCGCGCCCGTGTACGGCTTCACCGACCTCGACGGCAGCCGCCCGGACGCCTGGCGGTACATGGTCGAGGTGCAGGATCCCGGGAAGGCCGCCGTCACCACCGGCTACCGCTGAGCCGTGGTCGGCCAGCGGGCCGGGTGCCCCGGCGGCAGCGCGAGATCCTCGCGTACGGCGGTGTAGTACCCCTCACGGCCGGCCCGCTGCCGCTCCAGCAACGCCTGCCAGGCATCCGGGTCGACCGTCCCCGCGCGCATGAACCGCTCCATCTCCATCACCGCCGTCACCCACACCCGCGCCCGGTCCACCACCTCATGGCTCGCCAGCATGATCAGCGCCTCCCCGGCCGGGTCGCGTCCGTCGGTCGCCTCGGCGAGCAGCGGCTCGGCCTCCGCCGGGGACAGGGGGTGCGGGTGCGGGTCGTTGCCGAGGTGGGAGGCGACGCGGTACGTCAGGTTCACCGACTTCTTGAGCGCCCGCGCGTAGTCGGTGTACACCGACAGCCGCCGCTCCTCCCACCGCGCCGCCGTCTCCCGGCGGTACCTGGCCCCGTCACTGCGCACGACGGCCAGATACGAGCCGAGGGCACCGATCACCACACCCATGAGAGCGGGGAGTTGCTGCGTGAACGCCGACATGTCCGCACGATATCCGCCCAGTTGATCAGCTCAGGCATCGAGGGCCGCCAGCACCCGGGCCACATCCGCCTCCGAGGTACGCCAGTTGCTGAACGCCGCCCGCAGCGCCGGCACCCCGCCGTACACCGTCGGCGTCAGGAAGGTCTCCCCGGTGGCGGCGGCGGCCTCCGCCAGGGCCGACACCCCCTCCCGGGTGGGATCGTCGGCGAGCGTGAAGCAGACGACGTTCAGCCGGACCGGTGCCAGCAGCCGCAGGCCCGCCAACGCCTCGACACCCTCGCCGAGTTGTGCCGCGAGGGCCGCGTTGCGCTCCACGATCTCGCGGTGCCCGGCCCGGCCGTACGCCACCAGCGAGAACCACGCGGGCAGGGCGCGCAGCCGCCGGGAGTTCTCCGGGGTGAGATGGAGGAAGTCGGGCTCGCCCGAGGGCAGTCCGAGGTACGGCGACGCGTTGTGGAACACCCGCACCTGGAGGTCCCGGCGGCGGGTGAACTGCACGGCCGCGTCGTAGGGCACGTTGAGCCACTTGTGCAGGTCCACACAGACCGAGTCGGCCGCGTCGAGACCGTCGACGAGACGGTCGTACACGGGGGAGAGGGCGGCGAAGCCGCCGAACGCGGCGTCCACGTGCAGCCAGAAGCCGTACCGCTCCCTGAGGGCGGCGATGGCCCGCAGGTCGTCGAAGTCGACGGTGTTCACGGTGCCCGCGTTGGCCACGACGATCGCGGGCCGCCCGTCCAGCGCGGCGAGGGCCGCCTCCAGGGCGTCGACGTCCACCGCCTCCCGGTTTCCCGGCAGCACCGGCACCGGCCGCAGCCGGTCCCGGCCGATCCCGAGCACGGACAGCGCCTTGGCGACGCTGGAGTGCGGACTGCCCGAGAGCACGTCCACCGGGCCCAGCGCGGACGCGCCCGCCCGCGACACGTCCACACCCAGCCGCTCGCCCACCCACTCCCGCCCGATCGCCAGCCCCACCGTGTTCGACACGGTCGCCCCGGTCACGAACGCCCCGGAGTGCGCCTCGCCCAGCCCGAACAGCTCCCGCAGCCAGGCCACCGTCTCCCGCTCCAGCGCCGCCGCCCAGGAACCGGCGTCCCCCGAGACGTTCTGGTCGTAGGCGGCCGTCAGCCAGTCCCCGGCGACCGAGGCGGGTGTCGCGCCGCCCGTGACGAAGCCCAGGTAACGCGGCCCGGCCGAACCCGAGAAGCCCGGAGCCCACCGCTCGGCGAACCGCGCGAGAGCGCCCTCGGCGCCGGTGCCCGAGCCGGGCAGGACGGCCGGATCCGGGGCCGCGCCCCGGTGGGCCACCGGCCGCTCGGCCAGACCGGACACCTCACCGGCGGCGAAGTCACGGGCGGACTGCAGAAGGGCGGGGAACCGGGCGAGGTCGGCGGCGAGAGCGGGATGCATGACGACGACCCTAGGTCCGGGCGGGCGGGCGGCGCCCGGTCCACCCGAGGGGAACCGGACTGGTCCTCACCGGCTCCCGCCCCGCCCGAAGTTCACCGTTTCGTCACAGGGTGAGTGGGACCACAACCGTCGTGCCCACCCGCTGGTCTAAGTTGACAAGGTCATCGCAATCGTGGTTTTCGCAACCGTGCCAGGAGAGGGCAGCCATGGGGGACATACGCAGACGAGGGGCCGTCGTACTCGGGGTCACGGGGCTCGTGGCGCCGTTGACACTCGCGCTGGGGGCGGGGTCCGCGCAGGCCGCGAGCTGTACGACGTCCGCGGGGCCGTACCAGAAGAAGGTGGAGAAGTTCCTCGGCCGGCCTGTGGACGGCCGGCAGTCCGCCGCCGACTGCAGGGCCATCCAGGCCTTCCAGACCAAGCACGGCATCACGCCGAACATCGGCTACGCGGGCTCCGTCACCTGGGGAGTGATGGATCTCATGAACAAGCAGAAGGCCGTGGGCAACAACCCCAACCGGGACCGCAAGTGCCCGACCAACAAGGGCCGCATCGCCTGCGTGAACCTCACGCTCCAGCTCAGCTGGATCCAGGACGGCAGCCGGCTCGTCTACGGTCCCGTCCCGGTCCGTACCGGCCGTAACGGGTACGAGACCCGCACCGGGCTGAAGAAGGTCTACTGGCGGGACATCGACCACGTCTCGTCGATCTACAACGTGCCCATGCCCTACAGCCAGTTCTTCGACGGCGGCCAGGCCTTCCACTCGGTCGGCCTCAGCATGTGGAATCCGCCGGGCTCGCACGGCTGCGTCAACATGACCACGACGACCGCCAAGAAGTACTGGTCCCTGCTGAAGAACGGCGACGACGTCTTCGTCTATGGACGCAAGCCGGGCACGTGATCAGCAACACGGTGTGGAATGCCGGAATTGTGCGTACTTACTCACGCGGCCTTCACCCCCGGAGTCCTATGCTTCACAGCATGTCCACCACTGTTGAAACCGTTTCCGATCGATCGGCTGACGAGGTCAACGAGGAGATCCGGGCCCTGTGGCTCCGGTCGGGCGGGACGCTGAGCGTCGAGCAGCGCGAGGAGTACCGGCGGCTCGTCCTGGAGTGGGCCGCCGCGGCTCCGCAGCCGTTGCACGCTGCCTGACGGCTCCCCGAGACCTTGTTGGCACCGGGTCTCCACACCCGAAGCGGGCACCCTGACCGGGTGCCCTTTTCGTTTGCCCCGCCCGCCCGCCTGGCCCGAGCGGCTCAGCTCCAGGTCGCCGAGTAGTAGTCCCGGTAGGCCTTGCGGTCCTGTTCGGCGCGGATGTACCTGGTCGCGGCGAGGGCGACCAGACTGCCGCCGATGACCAGCAGACCGGGGCCCACGATGTTCGGGTCGGTGATCCGGGCGGCGAGGGAGGCACCGCCGCCGAGGCCCGTCGCCGGAGTCGTGGAGCCCGGCGAGGTACCCGAACCCGCGATCGCCGCCTGCGTGGGCGAGGCCGACGGCTGGGGGCCGCCGGAGCCCTGCACCTCGGACGGCGCGGCCACGATCATCGTCACGCCCAGCTGGGCCAGCGCCCGTGTCACCGGCTGGAAGAACGTCGTACCGCCCGTCTTGCAGTCGCCGCTGCCGCCGGAGGTGATGCCCAGGGCGATGCCCTCGGAGAACATCGGGCCGCCGCTGTCACCGGGTTCGGCGCACACGTTCGTCTCGATCAGCCCGCCGACCGAGCCCTCCGGGTAGTTCACGGTCGCGTCGAGACCGGTGACCTGGCCCTCGCGCAGCCCGCTGGTGCTGCCGCTGCGGAACACCCGCTGGCCGACGGCCGCGTCGCCGGTGCCCGTGATCCGCACCCCGTTGCCACCGCCGGTGGCCACGATGTCGGCGCCCGCCCCGGCCTTGCCGCTCGCGTACTGCACCAGCGAGAAGTCGTTCACCGGGAAGCTGGAGTTGACGGTCTGGCCCACTTCCTCGTTGGCCTGGCTGTCCGAGAACCACTCCGAACCGGTGGGCCCGCAGTGCCCGGCGGTGAGGATGAAGTCGTTCGTCCCGTTGGTGACGTTGAAGCCCGCCGAACAGCGCCCGCCGGTCGACAGGATCGGCAGGGCGCCGTTGATGCGGGGGGTGAACTTGCCGGTGGTGCGCTCCATACGGACGAAGCTGCCGATGCCGGTCGCGGTCTTGGTCAGCTGCGCCCAGTCGGAGGCGGACACGGTGCTGTCGGCCTGGACGACGACCTCGTTCGTCTTGTAGTCCGTCACCCACGCCGTCCCGGGCACCCTGGGGGCATCGCGCAACGTCGTCGTGGCCGCCTTCAGCTCGTTCATGCTGTGCCCGACCATCTTCGCCTCGGCGCCCGCCTTGCGGACCGAGGCGGCGGACTTGTCGTCGGTGACCGCGACGACCGGCCGTCCGTCGTCGTCCAGCCAGGTGCCCGCCGTACGGGCCGTGCCGAGCTTCTTGACCAGCGCGGCCCCCGGGTTGGTGACGACGAGTTCCGCCTTGCCGCGCTCCGTCGTGCCGGCGGGCGTCTCACTCGCCATGGCGCCCTGGGCGACCATGGCTCCTCCCACGAGGAGTCCGCCGACGGCCGCCAGCCGCATCACTCGCCGGACGATCCGCCGTCGTACGTGCCTCATGCTTGGCTCCCGAAACCCCGATCGCGCGGCCTCAACACCGCGGGGCGCTCCGGTCGTTGAGTGCCCTCATGTCCATACGTACGAAGGCACGAATGCGTTCAGTGCGCCGGGCCCGGAAGTTGATCAACTCCCCGTTCAGCTCTTGCGCGCGACCCCGCCGAACATCGCGACCTCCGTCGGCTCCCAGTCGGCCGGCGCCGGGCGCCAGCGGGAGCAGGTCACCACGCCCGGTTCCAGCAGTTCCAGGCCGTCGAAGAAGCGGGCCACGTCGGCCGGGGTGCGCTGGGTCAGCTTCGGTGTGCCGTGCTCGTTCCAGAACCGCACGGCCTCGTCCACGTCCGGCATCTCGGGCGTGGTGACAGTGTGCGAGAGCACCAGGTGGCTGCCCGCGGGCAGCCGGTCGACCAGCGCGCGCACCAGCCCGTACGGGTCCTCGTCGGCGCCGATGAAGATGACCACGCCGAGCAGCATCAGCGCCACCGGCTCGCCGAAGTCCAGTGTCTTCGCCGCGTGCCGCAGGATCGCGTCCACGTTGCGCAGATCCTCGTCGAGGTAGTCGGTACGGCCCTCGGGCGTGCTGGTGAGCAGGGCGCGGGCGTGCGCCAGGACCAGTGGGTCGTTGTCGACGTACACGACGCGGGACTCCGGGGCGAGCCGCTGGGCGACCTCGTGCGTGTTGTCCGCGGTCGGCAGGCCGGTGCCGATGTCGAGGAACTGGCGGATGCCGGCGTCCGCCACCAGGTGTTCCACGGCACGGCCCAGGAACTGCCGGTCGGCGCGCGCGTACTCGCCGATGCCCGGGTGCAGCTCCCGGATCTGGTCACCGGTCAGGCGGTCGACCTCGTAGTTGTCCCGGCCGCCCAGCCAGTAGTTCCAGATGCGGGCGGTGTGCGGCTGTGAGATGTCGATACGGGCGCGCGGCGACGCTAAGGCGGCCGGCTGGTCGTGAGTCACGGATCGGCTCCTGAGAAGGCGGGAATGCAGGCGAGATGGGCCGTCAACAGCCAATCTAGACCGCTGAGTTGGCCTACATGGAGCATCCCGCCGAATCCTCCGGACCTAGGGCCGCTCCGGCGACCCGACCGGCCGGACAGGCCCCAGCCGCGCCCAGCTGTCCGTGTCGCCCCAGACGGCCGACGCGCCGGTGTAGGGGCGCAGCAGGGCGGTGAGCGCGGGGTCGCCGTGCCCGTTCAGTTCGTCGGAGGCGAGCCGGCGGGCGATTCCGGCGAGGAAGTCGGCGAGCTGCACCCGCGCGTCGTCCCGGGCGACCACGAGCCGGAGTCCGGCGAGAGCGATGCCCTCCCTGCGGGCCGCCTCCTCGATCCAGGCGATCCTTTCCGGGGTGAGCATGTTCTGCCGGTCGTGCGCGAGCCGTACCGGACGCCCGCCGCGGCTCCAGTGCGCGGCCGTGCGCAGAATCGCCGGAAGGAGGGGATTGAGGACCGGAACGAGCGGTATCCGGCCGGCCTCGATCTCGGCCCGGTAGAACAGCGCGCGAGACCGCGACCGTTCGTCCGCCAGCATCGTCAGAATGTCCGCGGCCGGTGTTCCCGCATACGTTCTCCGCAGTGTGTCGACCGTATGGAAGAACCCCTCGACGGGTCCTTCCGGTCCCTCACCGACCCGCACCCGCAGCAGCCGGTTGGCCGCTTCCAGGAACTCCCGCCATTCCGTTTCCGTACAGGTCGTCCGACCGTGGCGGAAGAGCGCCACGGCCGCCGCCGGATCGCCGAGCAGCACGTCGGCGGTGCGGTCCACGACGAGGAACGCCTTTTCGACGAGATGCACTCGCGCGTGTCCGTACAGCGGCCCGGATTCCGAAAGCAGCCATTCCAGGACCGCCCGGTGTTTCTCCCGCAGCAGATGGTTCGCCTTGTATTCCTCGGCGGGCGAACGGATACGGTCGCGGATCTCCCGCAGCTGCTCCCGCGCGAATTCCGTGGGCAGCCGGACGCTGGCGTGCGCGAACACATCCGTGTTTCCGGCGGTGAGATTCTCCCCGTCCGATCCGGATTCGTCGCAGGCCACTTCCATTACCGTCCCGTTCGCGTGATCCCAGGTCACACCAAGGCCCCCTGTCTTGTGCGCCATGAACAGCATCCCGCACGAGACCTCCGGTGACGCAAACCCTTTGCGCGCCCTCACCCTCGACGCTCTCCGATGTCGTACGAGCATGAAATGGCATACCTGTCCGGCCGACGTCCTGCCCCTGTGGGGCGCGGAGATGGACGTGCACACCACTGAGGAACTCGCCGGGCGTCGCCGCCCTCGCTGAGCGGTACGGCGTCCGGGTCGTCGCCGACGAGATCCACGCGCGGGTCACCGCGGCGGGCGTCGGCATCGTGCCCTACCTGAGCGTGCCCGGCGCCGAGCGCGGACTGTCGCTGATGTCGGCGTCCAAGGAGTGGAACCCAGGACCTGTCCGGCCGATCACGCCGCAGGCGCGGGGTGTGGCACGCGCCTCTGCGGAGTTGTCCTCAGTCGCCGACTCCCCCACTCCCGGCTTCGCTCGAGCGGGGACCCCCATCGCGTCGGCTCCCTCCTCCGCCTTGCAGCTGCACGCACCACACCCCGCTCACCGGCACTGGCCAGGCACCGGGGTTGCCTGCGACTTGACCGGCCGGACAGGTCCTCACGGGCCTCAAGGCCGCCCTGGCCGTGGCGGGTCCCGCTGCGGCGGCCGACCTGGCCCTGCTGCCCGAGGAGGTGGGCCACGGCCCCAGTCATGTCGGCGTTCTCGCCCACAGCGCGGCCCTGCGCGAGGGCACCGACTGGCTGGACGCGCTGCCGGCCGGCCTGGACGCCAACCGGCGGCTGCTCGCCGGCCTGCTGGCCGAGCACCTGCCCGGGGTCCGGTACCGGCCGGGCGAGGCGACCTACCTCGCCCGGCCGGACTGCCGCGCGCTGGACCTCGGGGACGATCCGTCCCGGGCCTTCCTGGAACGCGGCCGGGTGGCGCTCAGCCCCGGGCCCGACTTCGGCACGGGCGGGGCGGGTCACGTACGTCTGAATCTCGCCACCTCGCCGGAGATCCTCACCGAGGGGGTGCGCCGGATGTCGGCTGCTCTGCGCTGATCACGTCGCCCACCCCGATGTCACAGTCGCGCAATGTTCCAGCCATGTCTTGACATACGGCCGAAACGATTCGTAGCTTGGGCGCCTCGATTTAGATTCGTGAAACAAGTTCACGAATATGAACGGAGTGTGCCCATGGGGGACCGCCGACGACGTCGCCGCCTGGCCGCCACCCTCACCGTCGCGGGCCTGCTGTTCGGAACGGCCGCCTGCGGCTCGGGTTCGGACAGCGCCGGCGGCGGTGACCCGAACACGCTGGAGGTCTGGACCCGCAGCAATCCCGACCCCGCGGCCACCTATCAGCGCGTGTTCGCCGCGTTCACCAAGCAGACCGGCATCAAGATCGACTATCAGCCGGTCGTCAACTTCGACCAGCAGCTCCAGGCCCGCGCGTCCACCAGGGACCTGCCGGACGTCATGATCAACGACACGGCGCTGATGGGCAGCTACCAGTCCCAGGGCCTGCTGAAGCCCATCGACCCCGCCGACATCGCCGACGGTGACCAGATCGACGCCAAGACCTGGGCCTCCACCGTCGGCATCGACGGCACCCACTACGGCATCCCCTACTCCCGCCAGGCGATGACCCTGATGATCCGCAAGGACTGGCGCGAGAAACTCGGCCTGCCCCAGCCGAAGACCTGGGCGGACATGATCACCCTCGCCAGAGCGTTCGCCGACGACGACCCCGACGGGGACGGCAAGAAGGACACCTACGGGATGGTCGTCCCCGGCAGTGCCCAGAACGGCTACGCCGCCTGGTGGGGCGCCAGTTACCTGTGGCAGGGCGGCGCCCGCATCATCGAGCCCGCCAAGGGCGGCGGCTACGAGCCCGTCGTCGACTCCGACGCCGCCGTCCGCGCCGTCACCTGGATGAAGGACAACCTGTTCTGCTCCTCCGACAACGGTGTCATCCAGCCCGGCGCCATCACCGCCGTCACCGGCACCGCCACCAACTTCCAGGACGGCAACGCCGGCATGTACCTCACCGGCCCCTACAACATCGCCACCTTCGACCAGACCCCCGGCAAGGACAGGTTCGAGGTGATCCAGGCCCCGGCGGGACCGGCCGGCAACGACGTCCTGGCCGACGGCGAGAACATCTACTTCGGCGCGAGGACCGGCCAGACGAAGCAGGAGCGCGCCCTCGCCGCCTTCCTCGTCTCGCCCGAGGGCCAGCGCCTCGCCATGACCGGCAAGAACCAGCCCGTCGTCCGCATCCCCGTCAACTCCACCCTCGACGCGGCGACCGTACGCGACGACCCGCGCTGGGGCGTGGTCCAGAAGGCCTACGAGGACGCCTCCGTGCAGTTCCCCAACGCCCCCGACTTCGCCCCCGTCAAGCAGGACACCGCCGACGCCCTCAACGCGATCTTCACCTACTGCGGCAGCGACGTCCGCTCCAGCCTCAAGGAACTCAACGAAACCCTCGCCGGCGACCTCAAGGACCAGGACCTGCTGAAATGACCGCGCTCACACCAGCCCCGGTGCGCCGCGCCCGGGTCCTCACCAAGAGAAACGTTCTGCCGTGGGTGTTCCTCGCCCCCGGCCTGCTGCTCGCCCTCGTCTTCAAGTTCGTGCCCATGGGCAAGGGCGTCTGGCTCAGCTTCTTCAAGGTGCGGCCCTTCCTGGGCGACCAGTGGGTGGGCCTCGACAACTACACCCGCGTCCTCACCGACCACCGCTTCCAGGACGCCGTCGGACACACCCTGCTCCTCGGCATCGGCCAGTCCCTCGGCGGCATCCTCGTCGGCTTCGCGCTGGCCCTGCTCCTCGAGGGCCAGGCCCGCTCCCTGAAGATCGTCCGCACCGCCGTCTTCCTGCCCGTCGTCACCGCGACCGCCGTCGTCGGCGAGATGTGGCGGCTCCTCTACTACCCGACCTCCGACGGCGTCATCAACCACGCCCTCGGCTTCCTCGGCCTCGGCCCCACCCCGTTCCTCGACAACCCGGGCACCGCCCTGTGGTCCACGATGGTCATGGGCATCTGGATGACCGCCCCGTACAACATGGTGATCATGCTCGCCGGACTCGCGGGCGTGGACCGGACGCTGTACGAGGCCGCCGCGATGGACGGCGTCTCGCTCTGGCAGCGGCTGCGGTACGTCACCCTCCCCGCGATCCGGCCCGCCGTCGCCATCGTCCTCACCCTCGCCGCCATCCGCGGCCTGCGCGTCTTCACCGAGGTGTACGTCCTCACCGGCGGTGGCCCGGCCGGCTCCACCGAGGTCTGGATGACCCGCGCCTACACCCTCGGCTTCAGCCGCAACGACATCGGCGGCGCCTCCGCGGCCTCCGTGGTGCTGCTCTGCGTGACGCTCCTGCTGACCGTCACGGTCAACTACTTCCGCAAGAGGGGAGACGTACGATGAGCGCCCCCGCCGTCGACCCCGTCCGCACACCCCTGCCGGCCACCTCCGCCGGCCGGCCGCCGCGCAGGGCGGACCGGACCACGCCCGCCCGTTTCGACACCGCTCTCGGCTGGAGCGACCGCCCCGGCGTGGCCTGGGCCCTGAGGCTCCTGCTCTGCGCGGTCGCCCTCGGCGTCTTCGCGGCGCCCTTCCTCACCATCCTCTCCGGCGCCTTCACCCGGCACGCCAGCGGCTCCTCGCTCTCCTTCCTCCCGCACGACAGCACCCTGCAGAACTTCACGGTGGCGGGGCAGCGCGGTATCTGGGACTACTTCACCAACTCCCTCGTCATCGCCGGCGGCGCGCTGCTGCTCCAGCTCGCGGTGTCCGTGCTCGCCGCCTACGCCCTGGCCCGGCACAGGTTCCGCGGCCAGGCCCTCGTCCTGACCCTGTTCATGCTGACGATGATGCTGCCCGAGGAGGTCATCGCCATCCCGCTCTCCCTGGTCCTCGGCCATGTCCCGGTCCTCGGCCTCGACCTCAAGGGCACCGCGTGGGGCGTGATCCTGCCGCTCGGCGCCTGGGGCTTCTCGGTGATGCTGCTGACCGAGTTCATGAAGGACATCCCCGTCGAGATCGAGGAGGCCGCCCGCCTCGACGGCGTCGGCGAGTTCCGCATGCTGTGGCAGGTCGTCCTGCCGCTGTGCAAGCCGGCGCTCGGCGTGGCCGGAGTCCTCGGCTTCGTGATGATCTGGGACCAGTACCTGCTGCCCCTGATCGCCTCCAAGGACCCCACCGACTACACGGTCACCGTCGCCCTGTCCGTCCTGCGCACCGACCCCGAGGTCGGCTCCGGGGTGGTCCTCGCCGGGGCGGTCATCGCCCTCGTCCCCAGCCTGATCGTCTACCTGCTCCTCCAGCGCTCGCTGGTCACCGGCATCGCCGCCGGCGCCACCAAGGGCTGAACCATCCGTAGTAACGAGGGAGACATGAAGTTCCAAGGAGTGCTGTTCTTTCCGGTCACGCCGTTCGCGGCTGACGGCTCGATGGACGAGGAACGGCTCGCTGAGCACATCGCGGCGGGCGTCGCGGCCGGGGCGGGCGGAGTGTTCGTCGCCTGCGGGACGGGCGAGTTCCACGCCCTCACCCCGGACGAGCTCGAACGCGCCACCCGGGTCGCCGTGCGGACGACCGCGGGCCGCGTCCCCGTGCTCGCCGCGGCCGGCGGCCCGGTCCCCGTCGCCCGCGACCACGCCGTACGGGTCGCCCGGGCCGGCGCCGACGGCATCCTGCTGCTGCCCCCGTACCTGGTGACCGCGCCCCAGCGGGGCCTGGTCCGCTACGTCGAGGAGGTCACCGCCGCCACCGGACTCCCCGTCGTCTTCTACCAGCGCGGCACCGCCCGGCTCACCGGGGACACCGCCGCCGAGATCGCCGCCCTGCCCAGGGTCGTCGGCCTCAAGGACGGCCTCGGCGACCTGGAGCTCATGCACCGCATCGTGCGGGCGGTACGGGCCCGGACCCCGAAGGACTTCCACTTCTTCAACGGCCTGCCCACCGCCGAGATGACCGCCCCCGCCTACCGGGGCATCGGAGTCGACCTCTACTCCTCCGCCGTCTTCGCCTTCGCCCCCGAGATCGCCCTCGCCTTCCACCGCGCCCTCAGCGAGGACGACCTGCCGCTGGTCACCCGCCTCCTCGACGAGTTCTACGGCCCCCTCGTCGAACTCCGCGACGAGGTACCGGGATACGCCGTGGCCCTGGTCAAGGCCGGGGTGACGCTCCGCGGCCTCGACGTGGGCGGCGTACGGGCACCCCTGGTGGACCCCACGCCGGAGCATGTCTCCCGCCTCGCGAAACTCATCGACCGAGGGCTGGAGGTGGTCGCGGCATGAGCACCCGCATCCGCGAACTGATCGTCACCCCGATCGCCTTCTCCGACCCGCCGCTGCTCAACTCGGGCGGCGTCCACGAACCCCTCGCCCTGCGGGTGATCCTCCAACTCGTCCTGGAGGACGGCACGGTGGGCCTCGGCGAGTCCACCGGCGGCGAGACACGCCTGGAACGACTTGAGATCGCCGCCCGGACCGTCGTCGGGATGGACGTCTTCGACTCCACGGCCGTCTCCGCGGCGATCGACACCGCCCTGCTGCCGACCGTGCCCAGTTCCCACGAACGCGGCTGGACCACCTCGGCCGTCGAGGTCGCCTGCCTCGACGCCCAGGGCAGGCTGCTCGGCCGCCCGGTCAGCGATCTGCTCGGCGGCAGGGTCCGGGACGCGGTGCCGTTCGCCGCGTACCTCTTCTACAAGTGGGCCGAGCACCCGGCGCTGGACGGCCGCTCCGCCATCGGCGACGACTGGCCCGAGGCCCTCGACCCGGCCGGGATCGTCGAACAGGCCCGGCTGATGCAACAGCGGTACGGATTCACCTCGTTCAAGCTCAAGGGCGGAGTCTTCCCGCCGGACGAGGAGATCGCCGCGATCCGGGCGCTCGCGGAGGCCTTCCCCGGACAGCCCCTGCGCCTCGACCCCAACACCGCCTGGACGGTGCAGACATCCGGGTATGTCGCCCGCCAACTGGACGGCGTACTTGAGTACTTGGAGGACCCGACCGCCGGGATCCCCGGGATGGCCGAGGTCGCGAAGGACTCCCCGCTGCCGCTCGCCACCAACATGTGCGTGGTCGCCTGGGAGCATCTGAAGCCGGCCGTCGAGCAGCACGCGGTCCAGGTCCTGCTCACCGACCACCACTACTGGGGCGGACTGCGCCGCACCCGTGAACTGGCCGCCGTCTGCGAGGCGTTCGGCATCGCGCTGTCCATGCACTCCAACTCGCACCTCGGCATCAGCCTCGCCGCCATGACCCATGTCGCCGCCGCCATCCCCAACCTGGACCACTCCTGCGACACGCACTACCCGTGGAACAGCGCCGACGACGTGATCGTCCCCGGGGCGCTGGAGATCAAGGACGGTGAGGTGCGGGTGCCGACCGGGCCCGGCCTCGGCGTCGAACTCGACCACGACGCCCTCGGCCGGCTGCACCGCCGCTACCTCGACTCAGGTGTGCGGGGCCGCGACGACACCGGCTACATGCGGCGGTTCCAGCCGGAGTACGAGCTGAGGCTGCCGAGGTGGTGACGCGCGCGAGTGCCTAGACTGCGGGAATGGACGACAACGCGCTCGACCGGCTGGGAGCGGGCAAGTACCTGCTGATCACCAGCTATCGCAAGAACGGCACAGGGGTGGCCACGCCGGTCTGGGTGGTGCGCGACGGGAACACGCTCGGCGCCTGGTCGGCCGCCGACGCCTGGAAGGTGAAGCGGATCCGGGCCCGCGGCGACGTCCTCGTCGGCCCCTGCGACGTGCGCGGCAACCCCACCGGCGAGCCGATCCCGGCCACCGCCGAGATCTGCGACGCGGAGACCACCGCCCGCTACCGGACGCTGATCGGCCGCAAGTACGGCATCCTCGGCCGCCTCACCCTGCTGGGCAGCCGGGTGCGCCGGGGGTCGGACGGGACCGTGGGGATCCGCGTCACGCTGTGAACCCCGAAGGGGGCACGGACCGCCGCACGGTCCATGCCCCCTCCTGTCATGGGCGTCGCGTCACGGCGCGTCCACGACCGTCCCGACCACCGCCGGGCCGTCCGGCAGCGGGTCGCCCCAGTCGTCGGTCATCGTCAGGCGCACCGACTCCGCCGGCTCGGCGACCTGGTCCTTCACCGTCGGAACGCTGAACTCGGCGCTGGTGGCCCCGGCCGGAATGTCCGGCCCCAGGTACATGAACGCCTGCGACAACGGCCGCTCCGGGTCGGCCTCCTCACCCGAGGTGTTGAGCAGCCACTCCGGGTCCACGTCCTTGGTGGACAACTCGGCCCCCTCGGTGACCGGGACGACCACGAACGGGTACCACAGGGTCACCTCGGCTCCCTCGGAGATCGAGACCCGCCAGGTCAGCGGCTCGCCCTCGGTCACCTGTGCGGCGACCGGCGTCACGGTCACCTTCGGAGCCGGGTCGTCGTTCCGCGCGATGACACCGCCCCGGTAGGCGCCGACCACCGCGCCGCGCACCGCCTTCACCAGCAGGTCGCGGCTCTCGTCGTAGCCGTAGAGCGTGTCGCCCTTCACCTCGACCGGAACGTCGATCGGGGTGGCGCCGGGCCGGACCTTGACGACCTTCTCCTTCGCCACGCCGGTCTCCGGGTCGACGACGTAGAAGCGGGCCGTGCCGCTGCCGTGCCCGGACACCTTGACCGGCATGTGGTACGTGCGGGTGCCCGAGTCGCCCTCCTCGACCGTGAGCCGGCCGATGTCGACGCGCGGCAGCGCCGCCGCCTTCACCGCCGGCATACCGGGAGCCCAGCCCCAGGCGTCCATGAACCAGGCCTGCCCGGACCCCGAACGCGGTGTCAGCTCAAGCGACTTGACATGCTTCAGGTCGAGGCCGGCGCGGGTGGCGGCGGTCAGCGGGAGCCGCAGTTCACGGGCCCAGTAGGAGGAGGTGCGCTCGGAGCCCGGCAGACCGTCGGCCTTGACCTGACCGAGCTTGGCCCGGCGGCCGGCGGAGTCGGTGACGGTCACGTCCAGCTTGGTGCCGGTGGTGTTCGGCGGCACGAACACGCGCAGCGCCAGGTTCTTGGCACCGGAGAGCGAGACGGACGCGGGGTAGGTGAACTTCGTCGGCGTGCCCGGCGCGGACCACTTCATCGCGACCGCGCGCTTGCCCGTGTCACGCTCCAGGTCCCACCACTGGAAGTGCGGGGACATCCCGACGGCGGTGTCGTCGGACAGACACGCCTTCGCCGGGTCGGTGTCCGACCAGCACACCCGGCCGCCGGTCACCTTGACCCCGTCGTCGAGCAGGAAGCCGCCGGTGCGGCGGGCGCCGACGGCGTGCGTCAGGACACGGGCCGGGTCGGCGGAGGGGGCGCGGGTGCCGGAGCCGTCGAGCAGCGGACGCACCCGGTCGTCACCGGCGACGAACAGCCGGGCCGCGGCGGCGATGTAGGTGGCGCCGGCCTTGTGCTGCTGGTCGGCGGTCAGCCGGGTGGGGGCGCCGACGGAGCAGACGGGGTCACGGTCGTCCGGGTCGTCCGGGTCGTCCCAGAAGTCGTCGAAGGAGGGCGCCACGGCCTTGCCCGGCGTCCACTCCGTGTTGAAGAAGTTGTGGTTCGCGCCGATCACGTAGACCGCGCTGTGCAGGGCGGCGCCCTTGCTGACGCCCCGCGTGCCGTCGAGGAACGTCTCGCCCTCGAGGTCGGAGACGTCACCGTCGCAGCCGGGCAGGATGGACACGGACGGAACGTCCGCGACCGGATTCTGGCCGAAGATCGTCGGTCCGATGACGACGTTGCCGGCGATCTTCCAGCGGACCGGACCGCGGTAGCCGTCCTGATCGGCCGGCGGCGGATAGAGGCTGTCCATCGCCGCCCGGCTGACACCCTCGCCACCGCGCGAGTGACCGACGAGCAGCACCTTGGAGAGATCGGCCTTGGGCGCGCCCCGCACCACGGCCGGGGCCGTGTTCGGGTGGGCCGCCCAGTTCGCCCACTTCGCCAGGTGCTGACGCACCAGCGAGGAGCGGGCCTGCGCGCCGCTGTCCTCCACGTCGCCGTCCTGGGCGTTGATGCCGTTGGCCGAGATGGAGACGGTGACATAGCCCTGCGAGGCGAGGAGCTTCTGGTCCTGGAGGTAGCCCTTGTAGCTGGGGATCGGCTTCAGGCCCGCCGGGCACGGCCAGCCACCGGTCGACTCGTCGGTGCCCGGCTTGTAGCAGGTGGTGTGCCGGCCGTGCAGGAAGAGCGCGAGCGGGCGCTTGCCGGTGGCGCCCTTGGGCGCGACCACGACGGCCTGCATCTCGATCTTCTCGGCGTACCCGGGGAACTTCACGGAGTCGAGGCGGTACTCGCCGGTGACCGTGCGGTACGCGCCCGGCTTGCCGGGGTCCACGGAATTCGCCGGGAGCTGGGCCGGAGGCCGGGCGGCGGTCAGGGAACTGCGCTTGTCCTGCCGGGAGTTGTCGGCGGACGCGTCCAGCCGACGGCCGCCCGCGAGTACCCGCAGGTCCTTCAGAGGAGTCGCCGAGTCGAGGCGCAGCCGGAAGGTGCGGCCGTCGCGGGCCTGCTCCGGTACGCCGAGCAGCTGCCCGTCCGCGTGGAACTCCACGCGCGCGTCGCCCATCGGCACGACCCTGTCGGACCGCCATTCCAGCTCGCGCGCGACACCCTGGCCGGTGACGCGCCAGCCCTCGGGCAGTCCGCTGTCGGAACTCGCCGCCAACGCGGGGGCGCCGGGCGGTTGTTGGGCCTGGGCCAGTCCCGGTGATGCCGCCAGGGCCGCTAGCACGGCCACGGCGGTGACACCTATGCGCCGGGAGTGGGTCAAGGGTCCCCTCCTCACACTTGGAGCGCGGGGGCCCCGTCCGTACCGGAAGCCCCTCACACCCACAAGGAACCCGAATCCGATCTATGGGTTGCCTGTGAGGATCGAATCAGTCCGTGGATGACAAGAATCCGGTCACTCGGGACTGCCCGTCCCGGTCCCGGGAAGGTCCACTCCCATGAGCCGAACTCCCCACCTCCGCGCGGCAGTCGTCGGCACCGGCCACCGCGCCCAGACCTTCACCCGAGACCTGGCCGCCCGCCCCGGCCATCGCGTGGTCGCCCTGTGCGACCCGAACCCCACCCGCATGGCGTTCCACAACCGGCTGCTCGCCGAAGCCGGTGAACCACCGGCCACCGTCTGGGAACCGGACCGCTTCGGTGAACTGCTCGCGAAGGAAGGCGTCGACGAGGTCGTGGTCACCACCGTCGACGCCGAGCACGACCACTACATCGTCCCCGCCCTGCGCGCGGGCTGCCGGGTCGTCACCGAGAAACCGATGACGGTGGACGCGGCACGCTGCGCCCGCATCCTCGACACCGTCCGCGAGACCGGCAACCCCCTCACCGTCGCCTTCAACTACCGCTTCAACCCGGTCCACGAGACCGTACGCGCCCTGCTCGCCGAGGGCGCCGTCGGGGAGATTCTCTCCGTGCACTTCGAGTGGCTGCTCGACACCCGCCACGGCGCCGACTACTTCCGCCGCTGGCACCGCGAGAAGCGCAACAGCGGCGGCCTGATGGTGCACAAGGCGAGCCACCACTTCGACCTCGTCAACTGGTGGCTCGCCGACACACCCGAGGAGGTCTTCGGCTACGGCCGGCTCGCCTTCTACGGCCCCGAGGCCGGCACCCGCCACGGACTGCGCCGCGACTACACCCGCGCCCACGGCGCCGACGCGGCCACCACCGACCCCTTCGCCCTGGACCTGGCGGCCGACGACACCCTGCGCGCCCTCTATCTGGACGCCGAACGCGACGACGGCTACCACCGTGACCGCAACGTCTTCGGCGGACCGGTCACCATCGAGGACGACATGGCCGTCCTGGTCCGCTACGCCCGCGGCGCCACGATGACGTACCACCTCACCGCCTACTCCCCGTGGGAGGGCTACCGGGTGATGGTCAACGGCAGCGCGGGCCGCCTGGAACTCGACGTCGAGGAGAGCCGCTGGCAGCCGCCGGACACGCCGGCGGACACCGGAAGCGGCGTACGGCTCACCCTGCGCCCTCTGTGGAAGCCACCGGTCGACCTCCCGGTCACGGTGCTGCGCGAGCCGCACGGCGGCGGAGACACCCGCATGCTCGACGCCCTGTTCGGCCCGGGCCCGTCATCCGCCACCGCCACCGAACGCGACGGCGCACTGGCCCTCTCCGTCGGCCTCGCGGCCAACCGCTGCTTCGAGACCGGCCACCCCATCCGCATCACCGACCTGCTGCCCGAAGGGAGCCAGGTGCCGTCTTCGAGCGGATCCTGCCCAGAGCAGGACTAGCGCTTCCGTGGGATCGTCACCCGGTACAAGAAGACCCCCAGGTCCGGTCAGCGGGGCTCGGCGGGCGCGGCGACGACATGAGCACGCACGGCGGGGTCGAGCACATCGGACGAGTCCCATCCGATGGTCTCGTCGCTGGCGGACCAGGGTGAAGCCCCGGGCGGCACGGGCGGCCAGCAGTCGCGGAGGCGTCCTGCCCCGGTCGGCGCGTATCGCGGCCGATGCCTCCGGGTAGTCCGCGATCGCTGTCAGCTCCCAGTCCGGATCGACGCCACCGGCGGCCCACCCCGTGTACATGGCGGACGGGTTCTCGATGGCGCCGAGGCCCGGCAGGGGCGTGCTCAACCACTCGTCGAAGCCGTCACGCGACATCGGCATCCGGGTCGCGAGCTTGAACGAACGACCGCTCATCGGGCTGTCTCCTCAGGTCACTGGCAGCGGGCCGGAGCAGCACAATAGGCCGGCCCGCCGACACCGTCCCGGGTCAGTATCCGATGGCCTCTCGGAGAAGCAGCACGGTGCCGCGCCCCGGCCGGGGTTCCGCGTTGAGGATGAGCAGGCGGTTGACGGCGCTGGGCACCCCGTACACCGCCTGGGCGCGGTCGTTCTCCAGCGGGAGGGCGTGCTCCTCGACGCGGCGCAGCGCTGTGCTGAGGTCGGGCACCACCTTCTGCGCGCCGACGATCCAGACCGCGTGGGCGGCGCCGCCCGCGTTGGCGGGGAGCTGGCTGCCGCTGCCCGAGGCGAGAACGAGCGAGCCGGTCTCGGTGACCGCGGCGACGCTGTTGACGACGAATTCGGGGGCGGCGACCAGCTTTCGGATCTCGTCGGCGCCGGTGGCCCGGTCGATGGCCGCGACGCGCGGCCTGATGGCGTCGTACCGGCCGCCGGCGTTGATGTCCTCGTCGATGCCGGACAGCCGGAGGGTCTCGCTGGCCCCGGTGAGCACGCCGGCGCCCTCGGGGAGCAGGTCCTTGACGCGGAGGCGCGCGGCCGCGGCGTCGTCGAGGACCTCTGCGGCGAAGCCGTTCGCACGCAGCGCGGTGGCTACCCGCTCCAGCTGTTCGGCCGACGCCGGGTCGGCGAAGGACGCGGCCGGAGCCGGGGTGGCCGTGGCGTCTGCCGCGTTGGCGCCGGAGTCCTGTGCCGGGTGGGGCGCCGTGCCCGCCAGCGGGGAGGTGTCGAGGTACCTGACCTCGTACACCCGCTCGGCGAACTTCCAGCCCTCCGCGGTGCGCCGGTAGCGGTCGTGGTAGACGGCGTAGTTCAGACCCTGGCGTCCGTCGAGGGCGCGCGCGAGTTCCTGGATGTAGGCGCGGCCGGTCGCGGTGTCGTCGTCGAGCAGGATCGTGCCGGGGTGTGTGGTCTGTACGAAGAAGTCCCACTGACTCTGCAGCCGCTCGCCCCCGGCACGGATCTCCTCGCGGCCGACCAGCTCGACGGGGATGTTGGGCATGCGCAGGGCGCCGTCCGGCGTGAACAACGACGCCATGCGGGGTCGGTCGCGCATCATCGCCGCGTCGGTGAACTCGCCGCGCAGCGCCTCGATCTCGACGCGGTCCGCGATGGCCTGGAAGTCGTTCATCGGTGTCCCTCTCGGTCTTGTTGTGGTCCTCACCGGTACGACAACGCAGCCCTTCGGAATGTGAGGCGGTGCGTCGGCCTCACATTCCGAAGGGCTGTCCAGTCGTAAGGGGTAGAGGCACAGAAGCGAGCGAGGGAGACGCCAGACCATGACCACCAGAGCCGAGCCCGGCGACGATCAGAGCGATCCGGGTCTCAGCGCGATCATGAGCGAGCGGCGCCGGCTGATCAACCTCGGCTATCGACTCCTCGGGTCCCTCGCCGACGCCGAGGACGTCGTGCAGGAGACCTACGCCCGCTGGTACGCCCTGTCCGCACGGGAGCAGCAGGCCATCGAGTCGCCCGGCGCCTGGCTGATGACGGTCGCCAGCCGCATCTGCCTGAACCAGCTGGGCTCGGCGCGGGCCAGGCGGGAGACGTATGTGGGCGACTGGATCCCGGAACCGCTGCCCGAGCCCACGGAATGGATCGCCGGGCGCTCCGGCGCCGGCGGGACCGACCCGGCCGACCGGGTCACCCTCGACGAGTCGGTGACGATGGCCTTCCTGGTCGTCCTCGATTCGATGACCCCGGCCGAGCGCGTCGCGTTCGTCCTGCACGACGTCTTCCGCTACCCCTTCGGCGAGGTCGCCGAGATCGTCGGCCGCACTCCGGCGGCGTGCCGCCAACTGGCCTCGTCCGCCCGCCGGCGCATCCGCACCACGCAGACCCCGGCGGGCCCGAGTGCCGGGCAGGCGGGCATCGTCAGGCGGTTCAGAACGGCGTGGGAGGCCAAGGACATCGAAACCCTGATCAGCCTGCTCGACCCCGACGCCACCGCGACCGCCGACGGCGGCGGGCTGGCCGTCACCCACCCGCGCCCGATCGTGGGCGGTGAGCGGATCGCACGTGCCTACGCCGAGATCGCCCGTCTGGCGGGCGACCGCACGACGTTCCTGGAGTGCACGGTCAACGGCCTGCCCGGCTTGGTGGCGTGGCAGGACGGCAGCATCGTGACCGTGTTCTCGTTCGAGATCGCGGGCGACCGGATCAGGCGTATCTGGGCGGTGCGAAACCCCGAGAAGCTCCGTCCCTGGCGGACCGTCTGAGGAGGAACACGCTTCAGTGCCACGCCCGGTACGGCTCGTCGAGCAGTTGGAAGACCGGCTCGCCCCGTACCGGGTCCTTCACCGTGGAGAGGCGGACGCGGTCGCCGCTGTGGATGCCGATGAGCGGGCCCATCACCCGGCCGCGCACGACGAAGCCCTCGGCCATCTCGACCAGCGACACATTGCGCGCGGACGGCGTGTTGCGGTGGACCACCGTGGAGTGGCGGACCGTCCCGGTGCCCTCGCTGCGCTCCGTACGGAGGTCGCTGCCCTGGCACACCGGGCACAGCAGCCGGTGGTACATGGAGGTGCCGCACCAGGTGCAGCGCTGGAAGAGGATCGCATCGCCGTCGACGTGCGCGCGGTCGAGCAGGCCGGCCGTGCCGCCGGATACCCGCTGAACGGCGCTTCCTGAGAGGTGGTACACGCTGGTCAACTCCCTGCCCTGGGCCGGAATACCACGTGCGCGGTTCACCCGTGCACGGACGTGCCCGGTTCACCGTGCCACCGTGCACGCGCTCAGGTTATGGCACTCAGTGCCAGCCGTAAAGGTACTGCGTACCCCCAATATTGAGCGGATTCACTCGCGTCCGAGGGTCGTCTCGATCTCCTGCACCACCCGCCACAGGGGCGCCCCCCGCCGGGAGACCACCACGACCACGTCGTCCGGCTGATCGAGGGGTGTCACCGTCGCCGTCGCCATCGGTAGGGGCGCAGCGCCGAACGCCGCCTGTACGTACCCCAGCGCGCGGTCCACCGGCGCGCTCGCGTCGCCCTGGCCGTCCGAGCGCAGCCAGGAGCGCAGGGCGTTGTTGTGCGCGGCGACCACGGCGGAGGCGATCACGTCGGCCCGCAGGCTCCCGTCGGACCGGTCGGCGAAGCGGCCGCGCAGGTAGGCGGCGAGCTCGCGCTCGTAGCGCCACACCACCGACAGCTCGTAGGCGCGCAGGCCCGGCACCTGTTTGGTGAGCCGGTAGCGCTGCACGGAGAAGGACGGGTTCTCGGCGTACATCAGCAGCACGAGGCGGGCGGCGTCGCACACGCGGGCCACCGGTTCCGCGCTCTCCTCGCTCGTGGCGAGAAAGGCGGTCATATCGGCCAGGCACCGCTCGTGGTCGGGGAAGACCACGTCCTCCTTGGAGGGGAAGTAGCGGAAGAAGGACCGCCGGCCGACGCCCGCGAGGGCCACGATGTCGTCGACGGTGGTCTGTTCGTAGCCCCGCTCCAGGAACAGCTGGAAGGCCGACGCCACCAGGGCGTCCCGCATGGGTGGCTTGGCCTCCGCCTTGTCAGTGGCGCTCATGGACGGGAACGTAACACCTGAGCGGCACCGATGGCACTCAGTTCCCTCCAGCCGGGGAACCGAGTGCCTCGCACGGGGTGACCGGCTCAGAGCCGCTCGGCCGCCTCCACCACATTGGTCAGCAGCATCGCCCGGGTCATCGGGCCCACCCCGCCGATCGGCGGCGCGAACGAACCGGCGACGTCGCCGACGTCCGGGTGGACGTCGCCCAGGACGCCCTCGACGGTACGGGTCAGGCCGACCGACAGCACCGTCGCGCCCGGCTTGATCCAGTCGGGCCGGACCATGTGCGCGACACCGGCCGCGGCCACCACCACGTCGGCCTCGCGGGCGTGCGCGGCGACGTCCTGGGTCGCCTCGTGGCACAGGGTCACCGTGGCGTGCTCGGTGGCGCGGGTCAGCATCAGGCCCAGCGGACGCCCGACGGTCACCCCGCAGCCGATGACGCAGAACTGCTGCCCGGTGATCTCCACGTGGTTGCGCCGCAGCAGGTCGATGATGCCGCGCGGGGTGCACGGCAGCGGCCCCGGAATGCCCAGCACCAGCCGGCCCAGGTTCGTCGGGTGGAGACCGTCGGCGTCCTTGACCGGGTCGATCAGCTCCAGCACGGCGTGGGTGTCGATGTGCGCGGGCAGCGGCAGCTGCACGATGAAGCCGGTGCACGCCGGGTCGGCGTTCAGCCGCAGTACCGCGGCCTCGACATCGGCCTGGGAGGCGTCGGCGGGCAGCTCCACCCGGATCGACGCGATGCCGACCTGGGCGCAGTCCCGGTGCTTGCCGCCCACGTAGGAACGGCTGCCCGCGTCGTCGCCGACCAGGATCGTGCCCAGGCCCGGGTTGATCCCGCGCTCCTTCAACGCCTGGACCCGGAGGGCGAGTTCGTTCTTGATGTCGGCGGCGGCGGCTTTTCCGTCGAGGAGAGTTGCGGTGGTCACGGAGTGGGCGGGCCCTTCAGGAGAACGTAAGGAGTACGTGTAAGGAGGAAACGACCGGTCCCGTCATCGTACGACCCTCTCGTCCCACATTTCCGTCGGGCCTCGAGGCCGGACCGCTGAACCCGGACGCCCGAACGCGCGTATCTCTCCCCGGGGAACACTGCCCGGAGGGAGACCAGCGTGCCGACACCGGCCGAACCCGGAGAGCCACAGGAACGACGGGTCGTGGAACCCATCCGGGTCCTGCGGCCACGGAACACCGACGCCTTGGCGGAGCTCGTCCGCGAGCTGACCGAGTTGACCGAGATGGCCCAGACGGCCGTGGACAACGGCTCGTACGAGTCCATCCGTATGCCGGTCGTCCCGGAGGGCGGCGAGGCGGAGACCGAGGAACTGCCACCGACGGGCCCGCGGCCCGGAGCGGCCTCGACGCCGGGCGGCGGCAGCGACTGGGCGGCCGACGACCGGGGCGCCGCGGGCCGGGAACGGCCCGGTCCCCGGTCCGCCTCGGCATCGGGGCCCGGATACGGATCGGCGAGGACGGACGGTCGCCGGCGGGCGCCACGGGCCGGCTACGCGTCCGCGGCGGCGGCGGGGGGCCGGAGGGCGGCGCGCGCGGGAGAGGACTCCGGGCCGGCGGGCGAAAAGCGCCAGAAGCGGGCCGGAGAGGGCCCCGGTCCGACGGCTGACAAGCGGCAGAAGCGGGCGGCGCGGGCCGGAGACGGGCCCGGGCCGACGAACGACACCAGCCGGCAGAAGCGGGCCGCGTACGGATTCGGCCCGGCGGCGGCGGACACCGCGCCCCTGCGGGACCGGGACCGGGACCGGGACCGGGACCGCGACGGATCCGGGAGCGGACTGCGCCGCGCGGCCGTCGTGGTCGGCGTGTGCGCGGCGGCGCTGCTCGGCTTCGCCGGTGCCCTGCTGGTGCCGGGCCGGGGCGGCGAGGCGGCGGCCGAGACGGTGCAGCCCACGCCGGTGCCGAGCCGGACGGCCACCGAGTCGCCGTCCGCCGACCCGGATCCGGACGGGGCCGGCACCCTCCGTGAGGGCGACAGCGGCACCGAGGTGAAGGACCTCCAGGAGCGGCTGCTGCGGATCCCGGACGTGTACCGCGACGGCGCCACCGACGGCGCGTTCACCGCGACCCTCACCGAGGCCGTGGCCCGCTTCCAGCTCTGGTACGGCATCCGCGGCGACGAGGACGGCGTCTACGGCGACGACACCCGTCAGGCACTGGAGTCCCGCACCGGCGGCTGACCCGGCACACACACCCGGGGCCTGGGGCCGCCCTTCGGCCTCAGCGCCCGGGGTGGTGGTGCTCCACCAGCGCCTCGGCCACGGCGCGGACGCTGCGGGCGATGTGCTGGAGCTGCCTCAGCTCGGCCGCGTAGACCTTGATGGTGTGCTCGATGACGGACTCGGGCATCCCCAGCCTCGGCAGATCGGCGCGCGCGGTCTGCAGCGCCGTACGGGCCACCCGGACCTCCTGCTGGACCTGGAGCTGGGCGTGGCGGGCGAGCAGCACCGGGTGGCGCAGCAGCACCGGGTAGCTCGCGTAGCGTGCGGGCACCAGTTCGCGCAGCCACTTCGAGGCCGAGCGCTCCCAGTCGTAGCTGCCGGGGGTCTTGACCTGGCACGGCCAGTCCGGGCTGATGCGCTGCGTCGTCGTCAGAGTCATGGTCATCGCTTCCGGGTGTGCGGATGCCGGGTGCGGCGTGAGCAGTATTTATATATGCCGTCTTCTTTGCAAGGAGCATGAAAACATTCATGCGAGAAATGCCCGCAATGATCCCTTTATTACTTTCGAAGAAGGGGGGGTGGGTCATTCACGCAGGAAGAACCGGTGCTGCTCCGCGATCTGTTCGTACTCCTCCAGCCGTGCCTGCGTCCGCTCCGGACCCGCGTCCGACATCGCCTGGAGCAGCGAGGCGGCCATCACGCCGGGCGCCGCGTAGGAGTCGAACACCAGCCGGGACCCGGTGCCGGTGGCGAAGGTGACGTCGGCCTCGTCGGCCACCGGCCCCAGCGCCAGATCGGTGATCAGCGCGACCTTGAGACCGGCGCTGCGCGCGACCCGTACGGCGGTGAGCGTCTCCTGCGCGTGCCGGGGCATCGAGAACGCCAGCACCCAGGTCCCGCCCGCCTCCCGGGACTGCAGCAGCGCGTCGTAGGCGACGCTGCCGCCCCGGGTCACCAGCCGGACGTCCGGGTGGACGCGGCGGGCGGCGTAGGCGAAGTACTCGGCGAGCGAGGCGGAGATCCGCAGACCCAGGATGGTCAGCGGGGTCGACTGCGACAGCTTGCTGCCGACCTCGATGACCCGGTCGGGGTCGGCGAAGTCGCGCCGCAGGTTCTCCAGGTTCTCGATCTCCGCGTCGACGGCCGCCTGGAGCTCGTTGCTGCCGTTCACCTCGGCCGCCGCGGGTCCGCCGGCGGCCAGCGTGCCCAGCGCGATCGACTGGAGCCGCTCACGCAGGGCCGGGTAGCCGCTGAAGCCGACCGCCGCGGCGAACCGGGTCACCGAGGGCTGGCTCACCCCGACCCGGTCGGCGAGGTCGGTGATCGACAGGAATGCCGCCTCGGTGATGTGCTCGATCAGATACTGGGCGATACGCCGCTGGCCCGGGGACAGATGGGGCCCGTCGAAGAGGGCCCTGAGCCGGGAGGTCGGGGACACCTCCACTTCCGGATCCGTCTTGCCCGAGGTGATCGCGGACGCCTGTGCACGTGCCTGCTGAGGCGATGGCACCGGTGCGCCTCCTTTGTCTCCCACGCAGCTCAACATAGCTCACGGACTGTGTTCGACAGGGTGCCGGAGAAGCCGCCCGCCGCACACTCCGTCGCGCTCACCGGCGGTAAATCGTGATCGAGTGACCGACCTCGTCGATCGCGTCGGAGGTACGGATCAGCTGGGCCAGCCGGCCCCTGGCCTTGGCCACGGCGGAGTCCGACACCGCCAGGATCCCGTGCACCTCGTCCAGGGGTGCCCTACGGGGATCGGAGGCCCGGATGCCGTAGTACGCGGGCACCCCGCTGCCCTTGTAGACGAGCCACACCCGCCGGCCCGCGTACCGCGCGTCCAGCCGGTCCGCGAGCAGGCCGAGGTCCTGGCCCCAGTCCACGTTGGAGTCGTGCAGCCGCAGATGCGTCTTCGCGGTCCCGCCGAACGCCTCGTTGGAGTACGGCAGGTAATAGGGGTACGTCCGCAGCGAGCTGACGGCGACCAACGCCACCGCCGCCCAGGTCACCACCGGCGCCCACCGCCACCGCACCGCCAGGACGCAGCCGCCCGCGACCGCCAGGAACATCGGCAGGAAGATCGCGTACCGGGTGCCGAAGTCCCGCGACCCGGTCATCGCCGAGGCCAGCAGCACGGCGGCCGGGACGAGCACATAGGGCGCCGCCGGCCGCAGCCGCCGTACCGCCACCAGGACCACCGCGCCGGCCACCCACAGGGCGAGCGCGCCGAGCGGGGTCTTCACCAGCAGCGCGGCCGGCAGGTAGTACCAGAGCGAGCCGGTGTACAGACGCCCGAACAGGAAGCCCTGCCAGGGCGCGTTCTCCAGCCCGAACTGCATCCGCATGCCGTCCCGGTACGCCTCGGGGAACGGCAGCAGCCGCACCAGCAGCCCGCGCAGTCCGTGCACCACGGGCACCTGCGCGTCCGCCTGCTGCGGATCCCAGCGCAGCCTCGGGTCGACCACGAGATACGTCAGCCATACGACGGCCACGGCGGACAGCGCCACCACGGCCGCCGCCGTCAGCGCCCTGCGCACCTGCCGGAGCCCCACCGACCAGGCAGCCAGGGCCATCAGCACGGGTACGGCGGGCAGCGCGCTCATCTTGGTGGCGAGCGCGGCGCCCAGCGCGGCCCCGGCCAGGGGGAGGTACAGCCGGAGCCGGCCGGCGCGGGCCCGCCACAGCAGCCACGCCGACGTCAGCAGGAAGCCCGCCGTCGGGACGTCCAGCGTCGCGAGCGAGCCGTGGGCGATCACATCGGGGGAGAGGGCGTACAGGGCGAGCGCGGCCACCGCGGGGCCGGGTCCGGCGAGGTCGCGGGCGAAGGCGAACACGACCAGGCCGAACAGCAGCGTCAGCAGCATCACCGGCAGCCTGGCCCAGAACATCACCCGCCAGGGGTCGTTGCCGGACTCGTAGAGCAGATGGCGGCCCGCCTCGGTCTGGTCGCCGGTGAAGTCCGGGTCCAGGTGCGGGTCGGCGATCGCCACGCCGGCGGCGATCACGAGCTTGCCGAGGGGCGGGTGTTCGGGGTTGTAGTGCACGCGGTGTTCGTGCAGGTAGTCGGCCGCGGCGACGACGTACACCGGTTCGTCGATGGTCGGTGTCTGCCGCAGGGCCGTGGTGGCCATGGCCACGGCCAGCTGGCCGAGCAGCACGGCCACGAGCAGCGGTACCAGCCACCGCCGGCGCCGGGGTGGGGGACCTGCCGGGTCGGAGACCGGTGCCAGGACCGTGGCCGTGTCCGTGTGCTGTGCGCTCGTCATCATCCGCCCCGCGGTGACGGCCGGGGGCGGTGGCGGGAGCCGTCGGGAATGGCCATACCGGCCACTGTGCACCAGCTCCCGCCACCTGGGGCGTTACCGCTTCAGGAGTCGTACCGACAGACCGTCCGTCGTGTAGACAGGTACGGCCCGCAGCTTGTCGGAGTTCACCCCGGTCAGCTCCACCTTGTCGAACTGGCCGCGCAGCGGGCGGGCGGCGATCACCGGGACGACGCTCCCGGCGACGGCGGGCTGCCCGGCGTCCAGACGCAGCGACAGCACCGAGCCCGCGCCCAGGGTGACCCGGCCGGAGACGGTGAGCACCGCGCCGTGGTCGCGGCGCAGCGGCAGGTCCAGCGTCGCGCCCTTCGACTGCGTCCAGGCACCGCGCACCCGCACCGGCAGCTCCGCGCGGAGCGTGCCGCCGGTGAGCCGTACGTCGCCCCGGCCGAGGGCGTTCGCGTGCCCGGCGACGAGCGTGCCGGCCTCCACCACGGTGTCGCCGTGGTAGTCGTTGTGCCCGGTCAGAGTCAGGGTGCCGGAGCCGAGCTTGGTCAGACCGCCCTTGCCGTCGATGTCGTTGCGCCAGGCGTCGGCCGCGTGGAAGCCGCCCTTCGACGCATCCAGGGTGACCGTCACGTCGGACTCGAACGAGGCGAAGCCGTCGGCGGCGGCGAACAGGTTGAGCCGGCCCCACTGCTCGAAGCCGTCAAGGAGCACGTACCCGGAGGGCAGTGCGGTGGTGCGCAGCACCGCGCGGCGCTGCTCGGCGGTCAGGTACGGCTGGCGGGTCTCAAGGAGCACCTCGGCGCCCTTGGGCACGGTGAGCGGCGTCTTGGCGCCCTGCCGGTCCAGGACGTAGGTCAGGCGGGGCTCGTTGGCGCGCCGGTTGGCCTCGCGGTCGGCGTACGCGTCGCTCGCGTCGGAGTGCGCGTAGGCGGCCAGGGTGTCGGCGGTGGTGCCGGTCTGCGCGGTGAAGTAGGCCAGGGCCTGGGCGCGGGCGGCGGCCTTGAGGTCGGCGTTGGCCGGGTCGGCGAGGGTGGCCGCGGCGAGCGCGGTGGCCATGACGCGGCCGCCGAGGACGTCCATCGTGGAGTGCATGCCGGCCACGATCCGGGTGTGGCTCAGCTCCAGGGCGCGGGTCACCAGCTCCTGGAAACGCTCGGGCACCGCGTACGCGAACGCCAGCGACGCCAGGTGGAAGGCGTTGGTGTGGCCGCTGGGGAAGCCGCCGTCGTCGACCGGGGAGGTGCTGCGCTGGCGCAGCAGCTGCGGGACCACGACCACCTTCGAGTCGTACACCGGGTAGCCGAGCGCGTCGGTCTTCCCGGTGTCGACGACCTGGCTGTCCTCGTTCATGCGCCACGGCCGCGGGTACTGGAAGGCGTACTTGCCGGGGTTGCCCGAGGCGTACGGACCGCGCACGGTGTCGACCAGCTTGGCGACCTGGCCCAGGTCGGAGGTGTAGGAGCCGGCGCCGATCGCGGAACCGGCGGGCGCGTCGGCGGGCACCGCGTCGTTGATCGTGGTGGCCGGTGTGGTGTCGGGCGCGCTGGTGATCGAGGTGACGGCCTTGGCGCCGGTCCTGTAGAGAGCGGCCAGCGGGCCGAGGCCGCCGATCATGGCGTAGCTCTGGTGCTGGCGGTCGTAGACGAACGCCTCCCTGCCCTGCGCCTCCGTGCGGGCCTTGGTGATCTTGATCGAGTAGCGCACGTTGGCGCGCAGGATCTCGGGCCGCAGCGGCGTACCGGTGTTCCACGCGGAACCTGTCTTCCACACCTGGGCGAAGCCGCCGAGAATCCGCACCACGGCGTTGGTCTCGGGGGTGAGGTTGGTCGTGAGGTTCGTCTTGTAGTCGTCGACGAACGGCAGGCTGGTGGCGGCCTTGGCGTCGGCGGCGCCCAGCCAGGAGACCAGCGTCGGGGCGGCGACCAGGGCCGCCGACCCCCCGAAGGAGACCTTGAGGAAGCGCCTTCTGTTCACGGCGGATGACGGCATGGGAGTGCCTCTCTTGAGTTCTTCGGCGGTGCGGCGGGGGAGGAGATGCGATCAGACGCGGTCCGCAAGCCTTCTGATGACTTGTGAGCCGGATGATGCGTACGAGCGAAGATCTACGGCCGGGTTGTGTCTCTTCCGCGATGACCCGGCGGCCGGGGCATGTCCCCCGGGTGAACGGGCGGCGTGCGGTTCACAGAAGAGAACGCGCCAGGGCCACCGCGCCCTCGACCGGGGGCACTTCGAGCCGCCGCGGGCGCGATGCGGGCAGGGCCTCGGCGAGTGCTCCGGTGAACGCCTCATACAGCGCGGGCTGGTTGAGCACGGTGCCGCCCGCCACCACGACGTCGTCGGCCGGCACCCCGCGGGCGGCCAGCCGGACGACGAGCGCGGCGAGATCCGCACCGGCCCGCGCGATCACCGTGCTGGCGAGCGCGGAGCCGTCGGCGGCGGCCGTGAAGACGGCGGGGGAGCGCCGGCCCCACTCGGCGGAGATGTCGGAGGCGCCCTCCAGTGCCGCGCCGAGCGCCGGGACCTCCGGCACGCCGAACGCGGCGACGAGGGCGCGGGCGAGGGCGTCGGGTTCCTCACCGCGGTCGTGCGCGGCCCATACGGCGCGGGCCGCCTCCCGGACCAGACCGGCGGCGCCGCCCTCGTCGCCGAGGACCGCGCCCCAGCCGCCCACCTGGACGGGGTCGCCGTCGGGTGCGCGGCCCACCGCGACCGAGCCGGTGCCGGCGACCAGGCCGACCCCCTTGGCGAGTCCGGCGGCGGGAACGAGAAGCTCGGCGTCGCCCACGACCAGCACGGGCACCCCGAGGAGTTCTCGCAGCGCGTCGCGGATCCCCGCGCACTGGCGGGGGGTCTCGCAGGCGTGCCCGCCGACGGCGAGCGCGGCGGGCTGTGCGCCCTCGGGGAGCGCGTCCTGGACGAGACCGGCGAGCCAGCGGGCGGCGGCGGCCGGGTCGTGCGGCCGCCAGCCGCCGCTGGCGCGGCGGTGGTCGGCCACGACACCCCCGCCCGCGAGGGCGCGGAGATGCGTCTTGGTACCGCCCACGTCGACGCCGACCACGAGCGGGCGCGAGGAAGGGGAGTCCTGCACGGATTCTCTTTCGTCCGACCGTGACGGCAGGCGAACCGTGGCCGAGGGGGATTGAGTTGATCACTTCGGTGAGCTAGGGAAGCCCCGGGACGGGCCTCTGACGAGGCACGGCAGACGAGTACCGTGGAGTTCGTTAGGAAATTAACTAACGAAGTACAGTGCGTCAAGAGCAGATGCGCACCCGACATTTGCCGCAGCCCGCCGGGACCCCTCGGCCGGGTGCGCGGCACCCGGTACCCGTGTGGGGGAAACTGTGGAACACGACGTGGCGGAAGCCCCCCGCCTGACGGAGAGCGCGAGCGCGGTGTTCGCCGTGCTTGCTCAGGCGGGCAGCGCGACCCGGCCGCAGCTCGCGAGCCTGGCGGGGCTGTCCAAGCCGACGGTGTCCGGCGCCGTGGCGGAGCTGGAGGGTGCCCGGCTCGCCGCGCACTCCGGCACCGCCTCCAGCGGCACCGGCCGCTCCGCCGCCGTATACCGTCTGGGGCCCGCCGCCGGCGCCGTACTCGCCGTCGACCTCGGCCCCGCCCTCACCCGGGTGCGGGGCTGCGCTCTCGACGGCGCCCTGCTCGCCGAGGTCACCACCTCCCGCGAGGACGCCCCCGACGCCGTACGCGAGGCGCTCGCCGCGCTGCCCGCCGACCTGCCGCTGCGCTCCATCGTCGTCGCCGTCGGTGACGTCGCCGCACAGGACGGGCGGGGCAGCGGCATGCGTCCCGCCACCGCCAAGGCGGGGCCCGTCTTCGACGCCGTGGCCGTCGCCCTGCCGCCGGGCGTCCCGGTCCACCTGGAGAACAACGTCAACTGCGCCGCGCTCGCCGAACTGCACGAGGGCGCCGCCCGGGGCCGGCACACCTTCGGCTATCTGCGGATCGGCGTGGGCATCGGTCTCGGCATCGTTGTCGGGGGCCGGGTGCTGCGCGGCTCGAACGGCGCCGCCGGTGAGCTGTCCCGGCTGCCCTACCCCTGGGACGACGGCCGTGAGCCGCACCAGGAGGCCCTGGAGGAGTACATCGGCGCCCGCTCCCTGCTGCGCCGGGCCGCCGAGGCCTGGCAGCTCGCGGACGGCCCGTGCCCGCGCTCCACCGAACGGCTCTTCGCGCTGGCCGGGGCGGGTACGGCCACCGCTCGCGCGGTCGTCGGCAGACACGCCACGGACGTGGGCCGGCTCGCCGCCGCCGTGATCGCCGTCCTCGATCCCGGACTGATCGTGCTGGGCGGCAGCACCGGCTCGGATCCGCAGCTCCTGCCCGGTGTGCGGGCCGAGCTGGCCCGGCTGAGCTGGCCCACCGAGGTGGTCAGCAGCACGGTCGGCGACTTCGGCACCGTCGCGGGCGCCGCGCGGCTCGCGGTCGCCCGGGGAGTCCAAACCGTGACCGATGCCGCGGGAACCAAGGATTGACGGCCCGCGACTCAGTCTGCCAATGTCCGGACAAGCGCTTTCTAAGTCGGTCGGGACACCGGCTTGGGGATGAGCGTCCCGCCCGTACTCGACGTACGGCAACCGCACCAGGGCGTGCTTGTGCGGCGACGGCCACAGCGGCCGGGGACCCTCGCCCGTCAGGATGACGCGGCCGGGCGAGGCCGCGCCCTCGGAAAGCGGATTTCCTGCAAAATGCACCCGTGCCGCCTCGGTCGGCGCCGTGCTCCGTCCCCTACAAGAAACAAGGGATCGAAGATGACCAATGTGGGTGTGCGGCGCTCCAGCCGACTCGGCCGCGGCGGCATACGCCGTGTGGTTCCCCTCGCTGCCGTTGCCACGGCAGGTGCCCTGCTGCTCTCCGCCTGTGGAGGAGGCTCCGACTCGGGCGGCACGTCCAAGTCCCTGACGTTCTGGATCTCCACGGTTCCGGGGCAGGACGCGGGCTGGAAGAAGTCGGTGGCGGCGTACAAGAAGGAAACCGGCGTCAACGTCAAGCTCGTCAACATCCCCTACGACGGCTACACGACGAAGCTGCACAACGCCGCGCAGGCGAACTCCCTGCCCGACGTCGCGGCCGTGCCGGCGCTGGACCCGATCTGGTCGAGCAAGCTGATCGACCTCAGCGACATCGCCAACAACAAGACCAACAAGATCAACGCCAACTTCCTGGCGAAGGACTCGTCCGGGAAGGTGCTGTCCATCCCCTCGGACGTCACCGCGTCCGGCCTGTTCATCAACAAGACGCTGTTCGAGAAGGCCGGCGTCGCCGTCCCGACCTCGCCCCAGAACACCTGGACCTGGACCGACTTCATCAAGGCGGCGGACAAGGTCCGCGAGAAGACCAAGGCCAAGTACTCCCTGACCTTCGACCAGTCGCCGTCCCGGCTGCGCGCCATGGTCTACGAGATGGGCGGGCAGTACGTCCACGCGGACGACTCCGGCAAGTTCTCGGTGGACGAGGCGACCAAGAAGGCCGTGAACACCTTCGTCGGATGGAACGACGACAAGACCATGCCGAAGTCGGTGTGGACCAGCGGCGCCGACCCGTCCGCCATGTTCCAGAGCGGTGACGTCGTCGCCTACTGGTCCGGTGTGTGGCAGGTGCCCGCCTTCGCGGAGAGCATCAAGAAGTTCGAGTGGGCGAGCGTCCCGACCCCGGCCCAGCCGGTGCAGGCCAGTGACGTCAACAGCGGCGGCATGACGGTCGGCTTCAACAACAACGCCGACGCGTCCGCCGCCGCGAAGAAGTTCCTGTCCTGGCTGTACGAGCCGGCCCACTACCAGGCGCTGTGCGAGGCGTCCGGCTTCCTGCCGGTCGAGAGCGGTCTGAACCCGACGTACCCCTTCAAGTCCGAGGCGGCGCAGGCGGCGTTCAAGCTGTACAACGAGTCGATCCCGCTGTACGCCCCGATCTCCGGCTACTTCAACAGCGCGCAGACGAACTGGGTGCTGAAGGGCAAGAGCCTCACCGAGGACCCGACCAAGACGGAGCTCGGCAAGGCGATCAACGGCCAGCAGTCGGCCGACAAGGCCCTGCAGAACATCGTGGACGGCTACAACCAGCAGGTCGGCGGCTGAGCGTAGGCCGGCAGGCCCGGGCGGCGGGATCAAGACACCGCCGCCCGGCCTCGGGCACCCACGTGATGCCGGGCCCACGGCGTGAGCCCACAGGAACCCATTCCACCAGCACGGAGTCAGGAAGATGACAAAACGCGCCTCGGACGTGTCCGCGAGCCCGCCCAGGAGACGCAGTAAGTACACCCTTGCGCCGCTCGTCCTCATCGCGGCCAATGTGGTGCTCTTCTCGCTGTTCTTCGTCTGGCCGGCGGTGATCGGGCTCGTCTACTCGTTCACGAACTACACGGGTGTGGGGGCGTTCCAGTTCATCGGACTGGACAACTACGACAACCTGTTCGGGGACTCCACGTTCTACGACGCGCTGAGCCGGACGCTGCTGTACGCCGTGCTCTTCGTACCGCTGAACTTCGTGGTCTCGCTGCTCGCCGCCAACCTGGTGGTGAGCAAGAACGCCAAGGGCGGGTCGGTCGCGCGCGTCATCTTCTTCATCCCATGGCTTCTGTCGCCCATCGTCGTGGGTGTCCTGTGGCGGTGGATGTTCGGTGAGAACTTCGGACTGGTCAACTACGTCATCGAGAAGTTCGGCGGCAGCGCCGTTCCGTGGCAGTCGAACGCGGACCTGTCGCTGATAGTGGTCGTGATGGCGGCGTCCTGGGCCTGGACGGGCTTCTCGATGCTGCTGTTCATCGCGGCGATCAAGAACGTGCCGGTGTCGTACTACGAGGCCGCCTCACTCGACGGCGCCGGCCCCTGGCGCCAGTTCTTCAGCATCACGCTGCCGAGCATCGCGCCCACCTCGTTCATCGTCATCCTGCTCAACACGATCAACGCGATGAAGGAATACCCGGTGTTCGTCGCCCTCAACAACGGCGGACCCGGCACCTCGAACAACCTTCTCGTCCAGTACATCTACGAGACCGGCTTCAAACGGGGCCAGATCGGCTACGCGAGCGCCGCGTCGTTCGTGCTCATGCTCATCCTGATGGCCGTGGCGGTCGTCCAGCTGATCGTCAACCGGCGGGTGGAGAACCGATGACAACCACAGACATGCCACGCCCGGCCGACGCCGGTCCCGGACGGGCCGTCTCCAAGAAGCGGCCCCGCGGGGCGGCCAGTGGCGGGCTCCGGCGGGCGGTGGCCCCGACGACACTGCTGTGGGTCATGGCGTGCCTGTACGGGTTTCCGGTGCTGTGGTTCATCCTCAGCTCCCTCAAGCCGGCCAGCGACCTGTTCTCCTATCCGCTGACGCTGGTTCCGCACAACCCCACCCTGTCGGGTTTCAAGGCAGCGTGGGACAGCGCCAACTTCTCCCAGTACTTCATCAACACGGCCATCGTGTGCGTGATCACGACGATCCTCACGGTGGGCGTCAGCTGCTGCACCGGGTACGCGCTGGCCAAGTACGACAACAAGTGGCTCAAGGTCTTCTTCATCTGCATCCTGGCCACCACGATGCTGCCGTCCGAGGTCATGCTCGCCCCGGAGTTCCTGGTGGTCCGCAACCTCGGCCTCTACAACTCGTTCGCCGGCATCATCCTCCCGGCCGTGCTCACCGCGACCGGATGTTTCATGTTCCGCCAGTTCTTCCTGACGGTTCCCGACGAACTCGTGGAAGCCGCACGCATCGACGGCGCGCGTGAGCTGGCGATCTTCGCGCGGATCATGGTGCCGCTCTCCCGGCCCATCATGCTGACCCTCGCCATCCTGTCCTTCCAGTGGCGGTGGAACGACTACATCTGGCCGCTGCTGATGCTCAACGACCCCAACAAGTTCACCGTGCAGATCGGCATCCAGAGCATCGTCGGCGCGCAGAACATCAACTGGTCGGTGCTGCTCGGCGCCTCGGTCATCTCCATGATTCCGCTGATCCTCGTCTTCCTGGTCTTCCAGCGCTACGTCATGGGCGCCGACATCAATGCCGGACTGAAGGACTGACCTTGCCCACCCCGCTCGACCACGAGTTCGTCCGCGCGGTGGCCCGCGCCGCCGACCGGCTGGCCGCCCCGCCGGCGGCCGGCCCCGACGAGGAACCCGCCGGTGTGACCCACCGCGCTCTGGCCCGCCGGGTGAAGACTCTGGTCGCGGCGTACCGTTCCACGGACTCGGCACTGCACGGCAGCAGGCAGGTCATCGCCGCCACGATGACCCACCTCCGCGCCCTGCGGGCCGTGCAGACACCCACCGGCCTCTTCGCCGGCGGCGACAACGTGCAGTCACCACCGGACTCCGCGTTCACCGTCAACGACGTGTGCGACGCGCACGTCCTCGCCGCAGGCGCGGGGCCGGAACTGGGCGACGTCACGGCCGCGCTCGCCGAGATCGCCCGTGCCGCCTCCGGCAGTCTCCTGACCGGCGGAGTGCACACCCCGAACCACCGCTGGGAGCTGTGCGCGGCGCTGGCCCGGCTGCACCGCTCGTTCCCGGACGACCGGCTGCTCGACCGCGTCGAGGAGTGGCTCGCCGAGGGCGTCGACATCGACGCGGAGGGCCTGTACTCGGAACGCAGCGCCAACTACGCGGCCCACGTGTCCAATCCTTCTCTGCTCCTGCTGGCCGAGGTCCTCGGCCGCCCCGATCTGCTGTACGCCGTCGAACGCAATCTCGCCACGACCCTGGACCTCATCAGGCCGGACGGCACGGTGGAGACCGTCCACTCGCGACGGCAGGACCAGAACCGCCCGTTCCCGCTGACGCCCTACCTGCCGCACTACCGGCTGCTCGCGATCCGCACCGGCCGGGGCGACTTCGCCCGGGTGGCGCGGCTGGCGGCCGCCGACGGCATCGACGACCCCGACCTGCTCGCGGAGACCCTCCTCACCCCGGACCTGTGCCGCGTCCTGCCGACACCGGCCGCGGAGACACTTCCGCGCGACCGGTACATCACCACCGCGCGCCTCGCCGCACGCGCCTCGGCCACCGCGCACACGGTGCTCTACGGCGGCTCCGACGTGCCCGAGCACCGGCGCATCCGCTCGGGCCTCGCCTGCAATCCCACCTTCCTGCGTCTGTTCGCCGGCGACGCCGTCCTCGACGCGGTCCGTCTCTCGCGGGGGTTCTTCGACCTGGGCCCGTTCCGCGCCGCCGGCATGCACCAGCTCGCCGACAACCGGTACCGGCTCACCGAAACCCTCACGGCCGCCTATTACCAGCCGCTCCCGAAGGACCAGCGGCGGGACGACGGCGTCTACCGGCTGGCGGACGACGGACGCTTCTCGGCCGCGATGGCCTTCCCGGACCGGCCTCGCGGCGAGGTCTCCCACACGACCCGCGTCGAGGTGGACCTGAGGGAAGACGGTGCCGACCTGCGGATCGACATCACCGGACCACGGGTGCCCTGGGCCCTCGAACTGACCTTCCGGCCGGGCGGCGTGCCGGAGGGCGCCGTACCGATCGGCGACGGACGCTGGTGCCTGACGACCGGGCCGATGACCTACCGGGTCGGTGACGACGAGATCCGGGTCGAGGCCGACGTCGAGGCAGGCGAACCGCTTGCCGGACCGGACCGGAGCGACGTACTGCGGTACGACCCGGGGCAGGACTACACGGTGGTGGGAGGCACCGACGCGACCACCGGGAACCGCGTCTACATCGGTGGACACGGCCCTCGGACACTGAGCGTCGCGCTGCGTGCCCGCCGTCCCGCACCTGTCTTCTGACCCCGACGACCCACGCCATGGCCACCTCCGGCATGAAGGGCTGATCCACCCGTGCACCTCCTCCACCAGCGCGGCCCGCTGTACGACCTCCCGGACACCCAGGAGGCCTACGACGCGGTCCTCGCCGACGTCGTCGAGCAGGCCCTGCGACGCATCACGCCGGACGGCAACCTCGAACACCCCGACTGCGTCGACGACATCGGTGACACCTCCCTCGGCATCACCTCCCTCCTCGCCCTGGCCTGGCAGCGCGGCAAGGACCCGCGTGTGCCGGAGGCGGTCCGCCGCAGCCTCGCCTTCCATCTGCGCGAGCGGGTCTACCGTGACGACAACCCCGGCTACCCCAACCTCCGGGTGCGCGACTCGGGTCTGCCGTACGCCCGCTACGTCCTCGAAGCCGGCGCGCACCCCATCGGCGACTGGCCGAGCACGGTGTGGGCGCTCCTCCAGGCGGTGAACCTCCTCGACACGACGGACGGCCTGGTCGACGACGCACAGCGCGCCGAACTCCTGGACGTGGCGCGCGGCTACTGGGCCTGGCTCACCGAGGCGACCTTCTTCAACCCGCAGGAGGCCGGCAACCAGGCCATCGGCTGCGTCGTCGGCGGTCTGATGCTGGCCCGCCACCTGCCCCCGGCCGAGGGCCCGGGCGTCCGCTCGCGCGCGCTGGAGCTGTACGCCGAGAAGATCCGCGCCCACCGGGTCGCCGACCGGGGCGCCCTGCTGCCACCCGAGCACGGCGGTGCCTACGACAACAACTACGGCCCGATCTCCCTGTCCTTCCTCGCCCAGGCCCACCTCGTCAGCGGGGAACCGGTCTTCGCCGAGGACGGCGACGCCCTCGCCCGCTATATCGACGCGCGCCTCACGGGCGGCGGCTTCGACAACGGCGGCCCCCGCTACAGCGAACAGCACTCCGCCTTCGAATCGGTCCTCGGCCTGCGCTACTTCGGCGCCCGCATCGGCTCCGACCTGGGCCGCTACCGCGGCGACAGCCGCTGGGCCCGGCACGCGGTCAAGCCGGACGGCGGTGTCGACGGCCACTTCGCGTGGATGCTGGTCTGGCAGATCCAGGACACCACCCCCTGGCACCGGGTGCAGTCCACCGCCGCCGCACGGCACCAACTGCGGTCCGGCACGGTCTCGGTGGCCTTCGACGACAGGATGACCCCCGCGGTGGTCGAGGCGGCCGGCACCTACTACCTGCCCGCCGCCGTGCACCGCCAGCACGGCTTCGGACCGGTCACCGACGGCTTCCTGCTGTGCCGCCCGATGGGCGAGGTCCGCGTCCGCGACGTCCGCGCCGACGGCCTCGCCGCCAAGCTGGTCACCAAGCCGGTCGTCGGCCGCGACCACGTCCTGCGGCATGTGCGCTCCCTGTACGTCACCGACGGCACGACGCTGTGGACCGCGGTCGCCGTCGAACGCCTCGCCGGCACGCCGTACCTGCTGGCCGGGCTGCCGTACGCCGAGGACGACGGCGACCGGGTCCGGCGTACGGCGAGTGCGGCCGTCGCCTCGGCGGGCACCCTGCGCATCACCCACCCTGAGGCAGCCGGTCCGGACCACTTCGACGCCCGCGCCGAACGCACCCAGGAGCAGGCCGCCTTCGCCCTCGCCGCCGACCCGCGCGGCTACGGCAACCCCGACGAGGGCTGGAAGCACCTGGTCTCCTCGACGGCCCTGGAGGCGGGACCGGTCGCCGACGCGCCGGAGGACCTGCATGTGTTCGCGGTGCGGTACGGCACCGAGGAGCCGTTCACGGTGGCGGTGGAGTGGAGCGACGAGGGCCTGGCCGTGCGCACGGACGCCTTCACCGCCGTACTCGGACCGGACGACGCGCACGCGGAGCCGGAGCTGACCCTGCGCGCCGCACACTGACCGTCAGAGGGGGCCGACCACCAGGTCGGCCCCCTCCCGTGTCCCCGCCACCAGGTCGGCGTTGCGCTGGTCGGTGCCCCGCACCCACGCCACCGCCTCCTCGTGCCCCTTGCCGAACGCCTCGTGCCGCGCGACCAGCCGGCGTACGCGCTCCTCCTCGTCGGTCTCGCAGAACCACACCTCGTCCAGCTCCGCCCGCACCCGCGCCCACGCGCCCGTGCCGAGGAGCAGGTAGTTCCCCTCCGTGACGATCAGCCGGGCGGTCGGCGCCACCGGCACGGCGCCCGCGATCGGCTGCTCCAGCACCCGCTCGAAGCCGGGCGCGTACACGATCTCGTCCGCGTCCTCCCGCAGCCGGCGCAGCAGGGCCGCGTACCCGGCCGCGTCGAAGGTGTCCGGCGCGCCCTTGCGGTCACGGCGGCCGAGCCGGTCGAGCTCCACGTCGGCGAGGTGGAAGCCGTCCATCGGGACGTGCGCGGCGTCGTCCAGCTCCCGCACGAGGCGTTCGGCGAGGGTCGTCTTGCCCGAGCCCGGGCTGCCCGCGATGCCCAGCAGTGTCCGCCGGCGGCCGTCCCCGGCGAGCGAACGGGCGCGCAGCAGCAGATCGTCGAAAGTGAGCACACAGCAGAGTGTCGCAGTCTCCGGGCAGGAGACCCCGGGGGAGATACCGAGAGGAGGACGACCGTGTGCGACGACGAGATGCAGATCCGCACCCTGATCACCCGCTGGGCCGACGCCGTCCACCGAGGCGACCTCGACACCGTCCTCGCCGGACACGCGGAGGACCTCGTCATGTACGACGTGCCGGCGCCGCACGAGGGGATCCGCGGCCTGGCCGCCTACCGGGCCTGCTGGCCGCCGTTCTTCGCCTGGCAGGCGCAGGGCGCCCGCTTCGACATCGACACCCTCGACGTCACCGCCGGGCACGACGTCGCCTACGCCCACGCGCTGCTGCGCTGCGGTACGCCCCAGGAACTGGCCGCGCACCCCACCCTGCGGCTGCGGCTGACCTTCGGGCTGCGCAAGGAGGACGGCCGCTGGCTGATCGCCCACGAGCACCACTCGTTCCCGCACGACTGAGTTTCCGGGCGGGCGGGCGCTGGTAGGTAGGGGATGTCGGAGTGGCGGGCGAGGGGAGTGGCATGGGTGAGCGTGGGCAGGACGGCCGACTGCCGGAGGAGTTCCTGACACCGGGCGGCTCGTCCTTCACCGAGTTCCTGGCGGCGCACCGCCCCGGACTGCTCCCGACGCGCCCGCCGTTCCCGGACGGCGTCCGGGCCGCCCCGGACAGCTTCCCGCACGGCACCACGGTCCTGGCCCTCGCCTACCGCGACGGCGTCCTGCTCGCCGGCGACCGCCGCGCCACCATGGGCAATCTGATCGCCCAGCGCGACCTGGAGAAGGTCCACCCGGCCGACGACCACACCGCCGTCGCCTTCGCGGGCACGGTCGGACTCGCCCTGGACATGGTGAAGCTGTACCAGGTGGAGCTGACGCACTTCGAGAAGGTCGAGGGCATTCCCATGACCCTCGCCGCGAAGGCCCGCCGGCTGGCCACGATGATCCGGCAGAACCTCGGCCAGGCCATGCAGGGCCTCGCCGTCGTCCCGCTCCTCGCGGGCTACGACTTCACCGCGCCGCCCGGCGCCCGGGGCCGTATCTTCAGCTTCGACGTGGCGGGCGGCCTGTACGAGCAGGCCCCCTTCCACGCGGAGGGCTCCGGCTCCCCGTACGCCCGGGGCGCCCTGAAGAAGCTGTACCGCCCGGACCTGTCCCGACGCGAGGCCGCCCTGGCCGCGCTCCAGGCCCTCTACGACGCCGCCGACGACGACTCCGCCACCGGCGGCCCGGACATCAGCCGCCGTATCTTCCCCATCGTCTCCGTCATCACGGAGGAGGGCTTCGAACGCCTCCCCGAACCGGAGACGGAGGACCTGAGCCGCGAAATGGTCGACCACCGCAACACCCGCCCGGACGGACCTAACGCGGCCCTCTGACGAGGGTCCGGCAGGGCAACGCCCGCTCCGTGCTGCCGCCTTGCCCGTCCGATTCCACCCGGTACACGCGGGCGCCGGGCGTGGTGGTGACGGTCTCGGTGAGCACGCCGTCCGAGAACAGGGCTCCCGTGCCGTCGTCGATCGCCCAGCCGGCGGGCAGGGCGCCGCTCGCCACGGCGTGGCGGTAGGAGGGGCGGCGGCCCGGTTCGCTGTCGTAGTGGGGGCACACCGAACCGGGGAGCAGGCCCAGGCCGTCCGGCAGGAAGGTCAGCGGACCGAAGGAGTCGGTGTGCGAGCCCTCGGCCCAGCAGTTGGCGCCGGCGCTGACACCGCACAGCAGGGTGCCGTGGTCGTGGGCCTCGGCCAGCAGCCGGTCCACGCCGTGCACCCGCCATACCGCCAGCAGGTTCGCCGTGTTGCCGCCGCCGACGTACACGACATCCTGCGACAGGAGGTGCGTGCGCAGAGCCGTGTCGTCCCACTCGCGTCGGAACAGGCGCAGTACGGAGGGCTCGCAGTCCCGGTCCCGGAAGGCGGCCAGGAACATGCCGGCGTAGTCCTCGGCGTCGCCGCTCGCCGTCGGTACGAAGCAGATTCTCGGCCGGGGCACGCGTGCGTGGCCGAGCAGCCAGTCGTCGAGCGGGCCGTCGGGATCGGTGGAGAAGCCGGAGCCGAGCAGGGCGATGCGGTGGGGTGCGGGCATGGTTCATTGTGGAGCCGGCGGGTTCAGGCGCGCACGACCCATTCCCTGCGCCAGCGGGTGAGTTGCTGGGCCGGGTCGCCGGTGTAGGACCAGGGGGTCCGGGTGGCCCGAGGGCCGAGGAGGGTGAGGAGGGGGCCGGCCATGTCGGGGATGTCCGCCCAACAGGAGGCGTGGGCCAGGTAGTTGACGTCGCGGAGTTCACCGGGGGCGACGGGCGCCGTGGGGCGGCCGGTGATCCAGCGGTCCCAGGTGCGGCGGACGTCGCCGACCGCGCCGTCGTTGGTCCAGTGCTGGGCGAGGCCCACCCTGGACGGCCGGCCCCCGGTGGTGTCGACGGCGTGCCGGTACTCCTCGACGCGGGCGTACTGGACGAGGACCGGCAGGGCGCAGCCCGGCGGGGCGACGCCGGCCGCGTCGCGCGCGAAGTCGTACATCAGGCCGTGCGAGCCGTGCCAGCGGGCGGAGTAGTAGTGCAGCACCTGGAGGTGGCCCTCCATGCTGTAGGGGTCGCGCTGGTACAACTCGTCCCACCAGCGCGCCAGTTCCTGCCGGCGCACCCCGGACGGGTAGAGCCGGGCCACCGAGATCAGGGACGTCCACGGGGTCGGGTCGTCCAGGTACGCCTCGGCCGCGGACAGACAGGACCTCACCGCGGCGTCGATGCGGTGCTGGTCGATCGCCGTGCCCCGGCCCGCCGCGATCGCCAGGTTGAACGCCCGGGCGGTCTCGGTGGCCGCCCGCAGCACCAGCGCGTCACCGCTGTTCGGCTCGGCGGCCAGCCAGGTCTCCACCGTGGAGCTGCCCGCGCACGCCTGCCCCAGCTGCCGCATACGGTGGCCGCGGACGAGCCAGTCCGGACCGGTCGTCCGCAGCAGTTCCCGCAGGCCCTGCCAGCGGCCGATGACGATGTCGTGCCGGGCCGAGGAGAGGAGGGTGTCCCCGCAGTCGGGGTCGAAGTCGGGAGCGAAGCGGTCTCGCGCCATCGGGTTCCCCCTCAGAAGTCGGTCGGGAGACCCTCGTAGCCCGTGGAGTGCGCCGCCGCGTGCCGGTCGGGCGCGTACTCCGCCTCGACGGTCCGCGAGGCGTCCAGCCGGGCCGGCCGGTAGTAGTCGCTGCCCTGCCGCCAGTACCAGAACATCGGCACCAGCCCCACCGCGAGCCCGCCGATGCCGATCGCGATCACGGCCGGTTCCAACTCTCCCAGCGACTCGAAGAGGATCCAGAACATGAACACCGCGCCGAACAGCGGCCACAGCCCGCTGAGGAAGAAGTCGGACGGCGACTTCAGGAGGGTCTTGCGGTAGGCGACCACCGCGGCCAAACCCGCGAGGCCGTAGTAGACCGCGATCTGCAGACCGATCGCCGAGATCGCGTCGGCGAGGATGTCGCCCACCGAGCCCAGCGCGTTGGACGCCACGAACATCACCAGAGCCACCCCGCCGACCACCGTGATCGCCACCCACGGCGTGTTCCAGACCCGGTGCACCCTGCCCAGCGCGGACGGCATGGTCCGGTCCCGGCCCATCGCGAACAGCGAGCGCGTGACCTGGATCAGCGTGGTCTCCAGCGTGGCGATGGTGGACAGCATCACGGCGACGATCAGCAGCTTGCCGCCCCAGCCCGGCCACACCTCCTCACCCAGCGCGGCCAGCACGTTCGCGCCGTTGTCCTCGATCGTCTGCGAGCTGAGGATCACGTTCACCGCGATGGTGAACACCTCGAAGAGCAGGAAGACGATGCCCACGCCGATCAGCCCCGCCAGGCCCGTCGTACGGCGGCTGTCGCGGGTCTCCTCGCTGAGGTTGCTGGTGACGTCCCAGCCCCAGTAGTAGAACGCCGCGACCAGCGCGCCCGACGCGAACCCGGACACCCCGTCGAAGTGGCTGAAACCGAGCCAGGACCAGTCGAACGGCAGGGCGTTGTCCTCGGTGTGGAACGCGGCGAGCAGGGCGAAGACGGCCAGGATCGCCAGCTCCACGCCCGACATGACCAACTGCGCCCGCACGGTGAGCCGGGCCCCGCCCAGCACCACCGCCAGCATCACCAGGAACCAGGCCGCGCCCACCACCGTCGACAGCGCGGTGTTGTCGGCGAGGTCCTCGTCGAACAGGGCCAGCGTCATCGACCCGGCCGGCAGTGAACCCGCCACCATGAAGATCGTCGCCGAGACGACCAGCGCCCAGCCGCTGATGAACCCGAGGAAGGGGTGGAGCGTACGCCCCACCCACGAGTAACTCGCCCCCGCGTTCACGTCGATACGGCTGAGTCTGCTGAAGGCCAGGGCTATGCCCAGCATGGGTATCGCGCAGTACAGCAGCGCCGCCGGGCCGGCCAGACCCACCGCGCCGACCAGGACCGCCGTCGTGGCGGCGATGGAGTACGCGGGGGCGCTGCCCGCGACCGCCATCACCACCGTGTCGAAGGTGCCCAGGACGTTCGCCTGCAGCCCTCTTCCGGTGCTGTTGCTCATGCTCGTGCTGCTTTCATCGTGCACATGGGGGGTGGAGAAGTGGAGCGTGACGGGTGGATCACACCGAGTGTGCGAGTGATGATAGCCCCACTCCTTGAGCTTTCAAGCTCAGTCCCCGATGTGGTCCAACTGCCGCAGCCTGTTCGTGGCGTCGAGGGCGGCTACCTTGTACGACTCCGCCAGCGTCGGGTAGTTGAACACGGCGTCGACCAGATAGTCGACCGTGCCGCCGCAGCCCATCACCGACTGCCCGATGTGGATCAGCTCGGTGGCCCCCGAACCGAAGCAGTGCACCCCGAGCAGCGTCCGGTCCTCCGGCGAGACCAGCAGCTTCAGCATGCCGTGCGCGTCGCCGATGATCTGACCCCGGGCCAGCTCCCGGTACCGGGCGACGCCCACCTCGAACGGCACGCTGTCCTCGGTGAGCTGATCCTCCGTCCGCCCCACGAAACTGATCTCCGGGATGGTGTAGATGCCGATCGGCTGGAGGTGGTGCATCCGCCCCACGGGCTCCCCGCACGCGTGGTACGCCGCTGCCCGGCCCTGCTCCATCGAGGTCGCCGCCAGCGCCGGGAAACCGATCACGTCGCCCACCGCGTAGATGTGCGGCACCGATGTCCGGTAGTGCTCGTCGACCTCGATCCGGCCACGCCGGTCCGCCGCCAACCCCGCCTTGTCCAGGTCGAGTTCATCGGTCAGGCCCTGCCGGCCCGCCGAGTACATCACCGCGTCCGCCGGTATCTTCTTCCCGCTGGCCAGCACGGTCAGCGTGCCGCGCGGATGCCGCTCCACGGCCGACACGGTCTCCCCGAAGCGGAAGGTGACCGCGAGGTCCCGCAGGTGGTACTTGAGCGACTCGATGACCTCGACGTCGCACATGTCGAGCATCCCGGCCCGCTTCTCCACGACGGTGACCTTGCTGCCGAGCGCCGCGAACATGCACGCGTACTCCATGCCGATCACACCGGCGCCGACGATCACCATGGACCGCGGCACCCGCTCGATCGTCAGCACGTTGTCCGAGTCGAGGATGGTCCGCCCGTCGAACTCCACGGTGTCCGGCCGGGCGGGCCGGGTGCCGGTGGCGATGACGATGTGCTCGGCGCTGATCAGCCGTTCCTGCCCGGTGATCTCGCGCAGCGCGATCGTGTGGTCGTCGACGAACCGGCCGGTGCCGGCGAACAGGGCGACGTGGTTGCGGGACAACTGGCTGCGGATGACGTCGGTCTCGCGGCTCACCACATGCTGGGTGCGCGTGGTCAGATCGGCGACGGTGATGTTCTCCTTGAGCCGGTAGCTCTGCCCATAGAGATCGCGCTGGGTGAGACCGGTGAGGTACAGCACCGCCTCGCGCAGGGTCTTGGAGGGAATGGTTCCGGTGTGGAGAGAGACCCCGCCGACCATGTCGGGGCGGTCTACGACGGCGACTCGGCGGCCCAGCTTGGCCGCGGCGATGGCGGCCTTCTGACCGCCGGGACCTGATCCCAGTACAAGCATGTCGAAGTCGGGCACCTCCGGAGTCTGGCAGCTCAGGGGCCCGCGGCGAAAGAGCGAACAGGTTGGGCGAAGTGATCAGGGGAGCAGTTTCTCGATCGTCCCCGGGCCCTCCTCGGCCAGCTTGCGGCGGGCCCACTCCAGACTGCGCGGAGTGAGGTCCCGGCCCGTGGCGAGCACCAGGTCCTCGGGTGACACATCGGTGCCGGTGCGCGTGTGGAGCAGGTTGTCCGGGGTGACGCGGTCCGGGGACGGCCGGGCGGCGCCGGGCTGTGACGTCGGCATGATCAGTGCTCCTCGCGTCGGTCCACGGACACCATTCATGTCCACTAACACCATTCATCCAGACGGCGGCCCCTGCATCCCGAACGGCCGAGGGCAGGGCCCGACCCGAGATGCCGGGCACGGTGGGCGGGCGTCTAATAGCTCTATCGGGCGTCCACACCAGACAGAAAGCCCAGGTCATGGCACCCACCAATACCGGGGAACCGCGACGCGGGGGACTGCGCGGGCTCGGCGCGTGGTGCGCCCGCCACTTCGTGATCGTCATCGTCGGCTGGCTGGTCGCGCTCGCCGCGCTCCAGGTGGTCGACCGTGCCTTCGGCGGGGACTACGAGGACAACTTCCAGCTGCCGGGCGTGCAGTCCACCGAGGGCCTCGACGTGCTGAAGGAGCACGACCCGCAGGCCGGCGGCTACAGCAGCCAGATCGTGCTGCACGACGACCAGGCCGTCACCTCGCTGAACTCCCAGATGTCCACCACGGTCGGCGACCTGCAGAAGCTGGACCATGTGCTGTCGGTCCAGAACCCGCTCACCGCGACCTCCTCGAAGGTCGGCCCGGTCTCGGGCGACGGCAAGACCGCCTACATCACCGTCCGGTTCGACGAACAGCCCTCCGTCCTCGGCGACGACTACCTCGACGGCGTCGACAGCGCCGTCCAGCCGCTGCGGGCGGCCGGCGCCGACGTCGAGTACGGCGGCTCGCTCGGCGAACTCGCCCGGCCCGCCGCCGACGACCGGACCAGCGAGCTGATCGGCTTCGGGGTCGCCATCGTGGTCCTGCTCGTCGGCTTCGGCAGTGTCATCGCGGCCGGGCTGCCCCTGATCACCGCGCTGATCAGCGTCATCGGCGGCCTCGCCTGTCTGGGCCTGCTCGCCGCCGCCTTCACCTTCGCCACGGTCTCGCCGACCCTCGCCACCATGATCGGCCTGGGCGTCGGCATCGACTACGCCCTCTTCCTGACCACCCGTCACCGGCAGAGCCTGATGAACGGCGCCGATCCCGCCCAGGCCGCCGGGCACGCCGCCGCCACCAGCGGCCGAGCCGTCCTGGTCTCCGGCACCACCGTGATCATCGCGCTGGCCGGCCTGTACGCGTCCGGGGTGTCCTTCATCGGCAAACTCGGCCTCGCCGCCGCCGTCACGGTCGTCTCCGCCGTAGCGGGCGCCCTCACCCTGGTCCCCGCCCTGCTCGGGCTCGTCGGCAACCGCATCGACCGCTACCACCTGCGCAAACCCGTCGCCGAGACCGACGCCACCCCCGGCGCCGCGCCGCAGGGCACCTGGCACCGCTACGCGCAGCGCGTGGAGCACAGACCCTGGCAGTTCCTCGGGGCCGGCGTCGCCGTCATCGCGATCCTCGCCATCCCCGTCTTCTCCATCCAGCTCGGCCACATCGGCGACGGCGCCGACCCGACCTCCTTCACCGACCGCCGGGCCTACGACCTGATGACCGACGCCTTCGGCCCCGGCTCCAACGGCCCCCTCACCGTCGTCATCGACCAGTCCGCCGTCCCCTCCGACCAGCGCTCCGCCCTCTCCGACCAGGCGCAGAAGACCCTGAACGCGGTCTCCGGCGCCGCCACCGTCACCCCGCTGTCGCCGACCCAGGACGGCGACGTGCTCCTCGGCACCGTCTACTCGCAGCAGGCCCCGCAGGACGCCACCACCACCGACCTCACCAACCGGCTCGTCGACGACACCCTCCCCGACGCGGTCTCCGGCTACGACGCCAAGGGCTATGTCACCGGCACCACCGCCGCCCAGGTCGACTTCCGTGACATCGTCGCCAGCCGGCTGCCGCTGATCATCGGCGTGGTCGTCGCCCTCGCCTTCCTGATCATCCTCGCCGTCTTCCGCGGCCTCCTCGTCGCGGTGAAGGCCGCCGTCCTCAACGTCCTGTCCATCACCGCCTCCTACGGCGTCGTCGTCGCCGTCTTCCAGTGGGGATGGGGCGGGCCCGCGCTGGGTGTGCACGGCGACGTGCCCATCGAGAGCTATGTGCCGATGATGATGTTCGCGATCATCTTCGGCCTGAGCATGGACTACGAGATCTTCCTGCTCTCCCGCGTCCACGAGGCCTGGCTGCGCACGGGCAACGCCCAGGACTCCGTCGCGCACGCCCTGGAGATCACCGCAAGGGTCATCACCTGCGCCGCCCTCATCATGGTGAGCGTGTTCGCGGCCTTCCTCATCAGCGACAACATCGTGGTGAAGATGCTGGGACTGGGCCTCGCCGTCAGCGTGCTCATCGACGCGACCGTCGTACGGCTGCTCATGGTGCCCGCGGTGATGACCCTGCTCGGCCCGCACGCCTGGTGGACACCCCGCTGGCTGGACCGGATCATGCCGCACATCGACACCGAGGGCGAGGAGCTCAGCGGCTCCGCGGACGCCCGGGCGCGTCAGGCGCGAGAACGAGCATCGTGACGTCGTCCCGGACGGCGGGGGAGTGCCGCAGGACATCGGCCCAGACCCGGGAGGCCGTGGCCGCCGGATCGGCGCCGTCCGTCAGCGCGGGCAGCCGCTCCGCCAGCGGATAGAAGGTACCGGCGCCGTTCCTGGCCTCCCACACGCCGTCCGAGGCGAGGAACAGCCGGTCGCCGGGATGCAGTTCGAGGACCCGGCCGACGGGCGGGTCCGCCCCCGGCAGCGCCAGCCCCAGGGGTGTCCACGGGACGGCGGTCACCTCCGACGCCGTACCGTCGTCCCGCAGCAGGACCGGCGGCGGATGACCGCAGACCAGCACCCGTACGGCCGCCGCGTCCTTCGCGAACTCCAGCAGCACCGCCGTCGCGAACAGCTCGGTATGCGTCACCTGCGCCGAGTCCACCACCAGCCGGCGGTCCAGGCGGGCGGCCACCGACTCCAGGTCCGGCTGGTCGAGCACCGCCTCCCGGAACGCCCCCAGCAGGGACGCCACCGTCGCGATCGCCGCCAGCCCGTGCCCCCGTACGTCCCCCAGCACCGCCCGCACCCCGTGCGGGCTCTCCCGTACGTCGAAGAAGTCGCCGCCCACCAGCGTGCCGCGCTCGGCAGCCCGGTACAGGCCCGCGCAGCGCACCGGTCCCACCCGCTCGGGCACCGGTGGCACCACGGCCCGCTGCGCCGCCTCCGCGACCGTCCGCTCGGTGTCCAGCTGCACATCCCGGCGGTGGCGCACGAACGCCACGAACACGCTCAGCAGGGCCACGAAACAGACGGTCAGCAGGTCGGTCTGGCCCGGATCGTCCAGCCGGAACGCCGGCACGGTCAGCAGCACGACCACCGCCGCGCCGAGCAGCGCGGTCGCCACAGGACCGTACGACAGCACGGCAAGCGCCGGGATCGCGCCCAGCAGGAAACCGATGTCCAGCGGGTCCGGACTGGCCAGCGTGGCCGCGCCGACGCCCACGAGCAGCAGCACCGGCAACGCCCGCACCCAGCCCGGCGGAGGCGCGCCCCGCAGCCAGCCCCGCCGCTCCGCCTCCACTCCTGCCACACCACCACGCTCCACCCCGGTCGGGTGGGACGCACGCCGAAAAACAAATGGACGCGATCAAGGACGACCTCGTACGGTGTGATCCGCACGCCGGACACACGGAAGGAGGCGAGCGCCGATGGACGTTTCATCCACCCCGCGCTCCCACCCCGTGATCCCGGCGTGCCCTGTCTGACCCCACCGGTCCGACGCCCCGGGAGCGCACCCAGCCGTACGCAACCCGGAGGAATCCGTGACCGATCTGGTCATCCGCGCGCTCGACGAGCGCGACGTCCACCTGTTCGACACCTTGCCCGACCCGATGCGCGCCGGCGAGCACTTCGCCAAGGCCGTGTACCGGCCCGAGTGGAAGCGCGTCGCCCTGCGCGACGGCCGGGTCGTCGCCCGCGCCGCCTGGTGGGGCGGCCCCGACGACACCGAACCCCTGACCGTCGAGCGGTTCGACTTCGCCGACGGCGAGGAGGAGGCGGGCGCCGAACTCCTGCGCACCGCGCCCTGGCCGGTCGCCCTCGAACTGATCATGCCGGGCGGCTGGCGCGAGGACCCCGTCATGCGCGCCGCCGTCGAGGCCCGGCACGCCGCCGCCCGCGCCGCCGGGCACACCCCGCTCGTGGAACGCTTCGTCTACCGCTGGACCCCGGACTGCGGCCTGCCCGAACGCCCCGGCCGCCTGAGCTTCGCCCCCGAACCGGACGACACGGTGTTCTTCGACGCCCTGCGCCGCATCCACTCCGACACCCTCGACGCGCACGCCCGCAGGGCCGTCCGGGAGGGCGGCCTCGACCACGCCGTCCAGGAGGAGATGGACTTCTTCCACTGGTGTCCCTCGCCGCGCGAGTGGTGGCAGATCGCGCGCACCCCGGACGGTGACCTGGCCGGCATCCACATCCCGGCCCACAACCCCTCCGGGCCCTGTATCGGGTACATCGGCGTCGTGCCCGAACAGCGGGGCCACGGGTACGCCTACGACCTGCTCGCCGAGTGCACGCACTACCTCGCCGAACGCGGCGCCGAGTTCATCGCCGCCGCCACCGACCAGGGCAACTTCCCGATGGCCGCCCACTTCACGAAGGCGGGCTACCCCGTCATCCGGGAGCGGGTGAACTTCGAGCTGAGCTGAGCAGCCGGCTCCGGGGGAGCGGTGCTGCGTCAGCCGTCGCCGTCCAGGTCGGTGCGGTGACGCAGGACGCGGAGTTCCGCTCCCTCGAAGCCGACGTCGTACAGCTTGCCGCGGGCGTTCTCGAAGGGGCGGTGGAGGATCAGGGTCAGTTGGCCGTCGAAGGTGTGGAACAGCATGCCGTGGCCGCTGTCGTCGCGGACGAGGGGGCGGCGCTGTTCCCAAGGCCCGGTGACGGTGCCGGACCCGGAGACGGCGCAGGTCTGGACGTAGCCGCCGCTGATGGTGCCGTCCGGGCCGGCCGCGTTCTTCTCGTACGTCGACCACAGCATGAGCAGGGAGCCGTCCGGCGCGCGGTGCAGCTGAGGGCCGTCGGTGATGTACGGCGCGAGCTGGTGGGGTACCCCGGCGGGGATCTGCTCGGTGAGCCAGGGGGCGTCCGACGCCTTGAAGAGGAGGACCGGGTCTCCGTCCGTCCGGGACAGGTCCGGAGCCAGCCGGACGGCTTCCATGGTGCCGTCGATGGTCTGGAGCCACTCGTGCGCGTAGACCAGCCACGGCTGTCCGGACACGTCGACATGCAGGGTGCCGTCGAGGGCCATCAACTGCCCGGGGGTGGCGGGGCGTTCGGGGGTCAGGACCGTGAAGGGGCCCAGGAGGGAGTCGGACACGGCGATGACCGTGCCCCGCAGGTGGTTCCGCATCGGCAGCGGCGTGCCCCACGGGCCCGGCGGCGGCACCGGAAGCGGCTTCGACTCGTCGTGGAGCGTGGTGAACAGGTAGTACCTGCCCGCCCACGCGTGCACTTCCGGTGCCCATGCGCCGTCCGTCGCCCAGATGCCCTCCTGGTCAGCGGTCAGGAAGACCACCGTGGGGCGGGTCCAGTCGCGCAGATCGCGGCTGCGGTAGACCATCGTGCCGACGCCGTCCACGCCCGACACGGACGGTTCGTTGGACGTGTAGAGGTGATACGTCCGGGACTCGGCGTCGGCCACGACGAACGGATCGTGCAGCGGCATGTCGGGAAGGCGCATCGGTTCGGTCTCGGCCACGGCCGAAGGATACGCGGACTCCGGCCGGTTACAGCAGGGCCTCCACGTCCGCGAGGATCTCCGTGACGCGCAGGCCGAACGCCGCGTCGCAGGCGTGCGGACTGCCGTCCCGGGCGGCGGCACGCAGCGCGTCCACCGCGCGGCCGAGGGCGCCCGCGGCGTCCACCCCGCCCTGCGGCAACCGTGCCACCCCGGCCGCACCGCGCAGCTCGACACCCGCGCCCGACGCCGCGTCCGGAGCCGTCAGACTCAGCGTCAGGGTGCTGGACGCGCCACCGGTGTGCTCCAGCACCGCGTGCACGGTGTCGCCGGGCCCGGACGCCGCTGCCGCCACCCGGCGGACGTCGCCCAGGACCGGCAGCAGCACCGACAGGGCGTGCGGGCCGACGTCCCACAGGGCGCCCTTCTCGCGCCGCCAGGGCGTGGCGAACGGGCTGTCGCCCTCTTCGGTGAACACCGACCCCAGCCACTGGGCGTGCCCCGTGAACCACCCCTCGGCGGCCGTCTGTTCGGCGATCCAGGCGGCGGCCTCGGGCAGGAAGCGGGTGGTGAAGAAGACCACGGAGGCGACCTTCGCCTCCTCGACGGCCTCCACCAGGGCCCGGCCGCCGGCCACCGTCGTGGCGACGGGCTTGTCGAGCAGCACATGGCGGCCGGCCCGTGCCGCCCGCGCCGCGAGGTCCGCCTGGACGTCCGGCGGCAGCGCCACCGCGACCGCGTCGACGTCGGCGAGCAGGGCGTCGACGTCGACGTAGGCCCGGGTGCCGTGCCGGTCCGCCACTTCCCCGGCGGCCTCCGGGCGGCGGCCCCACACGCCGACGAAGTCGACGTCCTCGTGGGCGGCGAGGACGGGGGCGTAGACCATCTGCGCCCAGGGGCCGGTGCCGAGCAGACCTATCCGCATGACCGCTGACTCTCCCTGCTGTCGTGAAATCCCGGTGCCGGTCGAGCCTCGCACACGGATGCCGTCCGGCGGCACCCCCCTCCCTCAGTGGAGGGAGGGCGCGGCGAACCCCGTGAGCAGGGCGTCCGCCCGGGACAGGCCGCTCTCCTCGGAGATCTCCCGAGGCGTCTGCGCCTCCCGGACCGTGGTGAACCCGACCCGGCCGTCCCCCTCGACCAGGTAGCCGTACACGGCGGGCCTCGGCAGGCTGTTGTACGCCCAGTGCGCCGAGAAGTAGTACGCGCCCGTGTCGTGCAGGACGACCACGTCCCCCTCGGCGAGTTCGGGCAGTTCGCGTTCGTGCGCGACGACGTCCCCGGCGAAGCACAGCGGACCCGCGATGTCCTGGGGCACGGAGGGTGTCTTCTTGGGCGTGCCGTCGGGGCCGTACGCCGAGACCCGCAGCGGCCAGGCCTCCGGCATGAACACCGTACGGGTGGCGATGTGGGCGCCCGCGTGGGTGAGGGCGATCCGCCGCCCGCCCGCCTCCTTGACGTATTCGACGAACGCGGCCGTGAAGCCGTTCTTGGCCAGCAGGGAGCGGCCGAACTCGGTGACCACCTGGTAGCGGCCGTCGAGCAGGCCCGGCTCGGTGGCCGTCAGGACGGCGACGTACTCGGCGTAGGTGGGCGTCACACAGTCGTCGGCGAAGTTCACCGGCAGTCCGCCGCCCAGGTCGAGGCTGGTGACCTGGCGGCGGCCGAGGAACGCGTTGATCTCCTCGGCGAGCCGGTACGTCGCCGCGAGCCCCTCCGCGATCAGGGGCAGCGGGCAGCCCTGCGAGCCGACGTGCGCGTGCAGCCGGGTCAGCCAGGGGCGGCGGGCGAACGCCTCGATCACGCGCGTGCGGGCCGCCGGATCCCGCAGCGCCACACCGAACTTGGAGTGCGCGGTCGCGGTGCTCATCGCGCCGATGGAGCCGCCGCCGACCTGGGGATTGACCCGCAGCCCGATGACGGAGGCGCAGTCGTCCGCGCGCAGGGCGTCGATCCGGTCGAGTTCGGCCAGGTTGTCGGCGTTGACGGCGACGCCGAGAGCGAGGGCCTCACGGAGTTCGCCCCGGGTCTTGGCCGGGGAGTCCAGCACGATACGGGCCGGGGCGAACCCGGCGTCCAGCGCCAGCCGCAGCTCGCCCCGGCTCGCCACCTCGCAGCCCATGCCGGCGTCGGCCAGCAGCCGCAGCACCGGCACGAGGGAGCAGGCCTTGGCCGCGAAGGCGTGCAGCACGTCCGGCACCCGGCCGAACGCCTCGTGCAGCGCGGCGGCGCTCTCCCGTACGCCCCGGACGTCGATGAAGCCGGCCAGCGGCCGGTCCTCCCCGACGAGCCCGTCGGCGACGGCCTGGCGGACGGCGAGCGCGAGCCGGTCGTTGGGGAGCTCGGGGGACTCAGGGAGCTCGGTGGGCCTGGTGGGCCTGGCGGACGACACGTCGTGTTCTCCTCGGCTGGAGTGCGGTGCGGTGCCCTGCGGGACACTTCCAGGGTCACCCCGCACCGGCCGTACGTCTTCGGCGTCCTGCCCAAAGGCAACCGGAACCTTTGTGTCCGAGCACAACGTCAGGGCGCCAGCCGTACCGCGAGGGACAGCAGCAGCCGGGTGTCCGGGTCGTCCAGGTCCACACCGTGCCGCTCCCGGATCCGGCCCAGGCGGTACCGGAGCGTGTTGGAGTGCACGACGAGCCGCCGGGCGGCCTCCGGTACGTCGCACCCGGCGTCGAAGTACGCCGCCAGGGTCCGTACGAGCTCGCCGCCCGCCGCGAGGTCCGCGCGGACCAGATCGTGCACCGGACCCGCGCCGGACTCCCAGACCGGACGCACCGCGTCCAGCACCCGCAGCGCCTCCAGCGGCCCCGCCACCCCGGCCGCGTCGGACCAGCGCGCCGGACGCGGCTGCCCCGCGGCCGACGCCCGCGTCTCCCGCTCCCGCAACGCCCGCACCACCAGCACGGCACGCTCGTGCGACCGGTCTGCCTCCGCCGGCCGCACGACCGGCCCGATCCCCAGCCACACCGTGCCCGGCGCCGACGACACGACCCCTTCGAGGTCGCGTACGGCGGCCCGTACGGCGGTCTCGTGGTCCGCCGCCGGGCCCTCACCGGTCAGCAGCAGGGTCAGTCGGTCGCCGTCGCGCAGGACGCCCGAGCCGGGGCGGTGGGCCGAGATCTCCAGCGCGAGGACGTCCAGGGACCGGTCGTCGGCCCGGCCGGTGGGGAGGCGCTCGGCCACCACCACCGCGCACGGCGCGTCCGGCGCGAGACCCAGCGCCCAGGCGTGGGTGCGCCGGTCCCCGAGCCCGTACAGCAGACCGCGCACCGCGGCCTCCCGCCGGTGCGCCGTACCGCTCTCGCGCAGCCGCTCGCGCACCAGCAGCGGCGCGGCGAGCCCGGCGGCGGTGCGCAGATGCCGGGCCGCGTCCGGGGCCAGCGCCGTGCCGTCCGCGGCGGCCCAGATCGACCCGAGCACCTCACGGCCGCTGCGCACGGCGACGACCAGCCGCTCGGGGTTCTCGTCGTCGGCGGCCCGGTGGATGACGTCCGGCGAGGTCCACAGCGCCCGCAGCAGACCGCTGCGGCGCAGCTCGGCGACCCGCCAGTCGGGTACCCGGCCGCCCAGGATGACGGTGCGGCGCAGCGCGTCCGCGCCGGGACCCGTCGCGGAGTGGGCCAGGACCCTCAGCTGGGCGTCCTCGACGGTGATGGAGCCGTTCACGGACGCCGCGACGCGCGCCGCCAGGACGGAGAGGGACGACGTGGCCGGCGCGTCGTCGTCCCGAACGGTGCCGAGGTAGGTGAGGGCGGACCGCAGGAACGCGGCGGTCTGCGCCCAGTCGGCTCCCTCGGCGCGGGTGAGCAGGGCGACGCCGGTCTCCCGGGCGACCGCCACGAGATCCTCGTCCGGCTCCGCGAGGGCGCCGGCGAGGACGACGGCGCGGGCGCCGCGCCGGGCGGCCTCCCGGACGGTACCCGCGACCGGGTCCGCCCCCACGGCCAGCAGCAGGGCGTCCTCCGCACCCGAGCCCAGGTCGTCCAGGCCGACCGCGATCCGCCGCACCGGGGCGTCCTCCTCGGCGGGCGCGCACAGCAGCCGCAGCGCGTCGCCGTCCTCGAAGGCCAGCAGGGCGCGCAGGGTCACGTCGTTCATGTCGGGCGTACTCCTCGGAGGCTCGTAACCCACGGGATGGTAAAGGACCGTCACGCACAGTGAGATCTCGGGCGGCGCACAGCGCGGGCAATGGTCACGCACAGTACTCGCTCGTGTCGTGAACCGTCCGGGCACCCGTGGCGCGATCATGCCCCTGGAGGGTGACATGTCTCTCCGCTGCGCATGAATCGCCCAGGTCCGGGCACACGCAGCGCAACAACCGTAGAGAGGGGCGCTCGTGATCGTTCCGGACCCGAAGGTCGCCAGGACGCTGCTGACCCGCTATGCGACGCTGAGGATCGCTCAGTCGGAGCGGGAGCGGCCGGAGACCGCCCGCGCGCTGCAGGACGTGGCGTACACGTTGTGCGTGCTGATGGGGACGTCCGACGTCCGGGAGGCGGTCGCCGCGGCGGACGCCCTGCTCGAGCCCCGGGACGGGGCGACGGGCGGGGATCTGCCGCTCGCCGTGTGAAACAGGCCGGAACGCGGTGGGGCCGCTCCCGGCAACCGGGAGCGGCCCCACCGCGTTCAGCCCCTGTTCGGCAAGTCCTGTTCGAAAAGCCCTGTTCAGGAAGTCCTGTTCAGGAGGCCGTCGTTCCGCAGCGGTCGGCGTTCCGGGCGCGCTCGGTACCCGGCCCGGCCAGCCACTCCGCGATGGTGCGGGCGATCGGCTGACCGGTGTCCACCTCCACGAAGCCGAACTGCCCCGACTGGTTGCACTCCAGGAACCACCAGGTCCCGTCGGCGTCCTCGGCGAAGTCGAAGGCCCCGTACGACAGTTGTGCCTCGCGCAGATACGCCTGTACGGCCTCGCCCAGGCGCGGCGGGACATCGGCCGGGCGCCACGGTGAGGAGGAGGACGCGAACCGCACGTCCACCACCTCGGGATCGTCGCCCGGAACGGTCTCCTTCCGGGCGGCCAGCATCCTCGCGCCCACCGCCGTCAGCCGGATGTCGGCCCGCTTGGCGACCCGGCGCTGCAGCAGGGTCGGGCCGTAGGCGACGGCGGCGAAGTCGGCGCCGGGCGGGACCCGGGTGGTGGGCACCGCCCGGGGCGGATCCTGCGGATGCGCCCCGGACACCGGCTTGACCACCAGGTCCGGATAGCGCTCCGCGAAGTCCCGCGCGGCCTGCGGGAAGCTCGTGATGAGGGTCGCGGGCACGGGCAGCCCGCTCAGCTGTGCCTGGCGCAGCTGCCACGGCTTGTGCCGGGCGCGCATCGCCGCGTCGGGATGGTTCATCCAGCGCGCCCCGGTGCCCCGGAGCATGCCGTAGAGCGCCTGCGAGGCCTCCTCCGTGAGCCACGGGGACGGTTCGGCCGCCCGGGCCGCCGCGGTGCCCGGCCGGCGGACCCACACGGACCGCAGCCCGTCGAGGCTCAGCAGCCGGCCGGCGGACGACAGATGGCCACGGAAGGCACCGTGGACGTACTCGCCCGAGAGGGCCACGGTGCTGGTCAGATCGGCCGGATCGAGCCGGACGACCGGGACGCCCGCGGCGTTCAGGTGCACGACCACCATGTCCGCCGTGACGTCCTCTTCGCAGGTCAGGATGAGCACGGTCATTTTCTCGGCCCGTGCTCAGTCGTCGAAGTGGGTCTTGGACCCCGCCGTTGACGTCGTTGTCGCCAGTTCTCTGAGCAGTGCGTGGTCACGAGCGGCGACACGGCCGTCGAGGAGTACGTTCAACTGCAGTCCGGAGTCGTAGGCGTATGGAGTGTCGAACTCCAACTCCGCCGCAGGGCGTGCGTAGTTGAGCGCGAACGGTTGCATGTTCTCTCCCTCGTCGGTACTGCCTCGATCAAGCGGTGCCGCTGTGCGACGTCACTCGGGCCCGCTGCATTGGTGCGACCCTCAGTCACTTATACGAATCGAACGAGTGGTTGGTTTCCTTACTCTGCGTGATCTTCGCGGAGTTGGGCCCCCAACAGGGCGCGGAGCAGGGGAGATGTGACGAACGGGGGGTGAAAACGTCTTCAAATACGGTCAGTTGGGGCCCCGGCGTCGAGGGCCTCAGGGGCACGACGCAGGGTACGCAGGGCAAACAGAAGGACGCCGATGTCGTCGAGATAGACCGGATCGGGCAGTATGTCGGTCGGCAGGACGAGGTACAGGACCGCGCCCCAGAACACCCAGCGCGGCCCGGTCGGCAGTCCGGCGCGTCTGAGGCCGCGACGGGTCCGGACCAGCTTCACCAGTACCGTCACGGCCGCGGCGAACAGAGCGGTGGCCAGCACCGCCACGACGATCACGACCACAGTGGTGGTCCTGTCCACGGGCCTCCCTTCGCGTGCGTCGTACGGCGTTTCGTCGGAGTTCCGTCCTCTGTTTCGAATGCCCCGATTCTGCGGACCGAACGCCCGATTCCGACGTGATTGACGCCCTGAAGGCGCGCGTGGTTGCTGCGTCCGGGTGGCGAGACGCGGTATACGACCCCAGTTGTGCGGCGGCGGGGTGTGGTCAGCGGTCGGTCGGCTCCGGGGTGTCCTGTGTGGGCGCCTCCGCCGCGCTCGGCGTACCGGTCTCCGGTTCCGGGCTCGAACCCGCCCCGGGGCGCAGCCCCTTGGTCGTCTCCCTGAGGCGTTCCAGGGTGCGGCCCAGCTGCTGGAAGGGCGAGCCGGCCTTCCTGGCCGGCGGCTGGGGCGGCTCGCTCGGCTCGGGGGCCGCCTCCCGGAAGGCGACCAGTGCCTCGTGGGCCTGCTCGGCGGCCTCGCGGTACAGGTCCCGGGACTCGGTCATCGCCTCCAGGGCCCCCTTGTACATCGCGACCAGTTCGCGTTCCCTGGCGAGTTCCTCCTCCAGGGTCAGCAGCCGCCACTTCTCCCGCAGCAGGGTGAGCGCGGCGTCGCCGCCCTCCGGCAGTGCCCGGGGCAGGGCCGCGAACCGGTGTACCGCGTCCAGCAGTTCCGTCGGGTGCGAGCCGTCCAGGAACACGCTGCGCACCGAGAAGTCACCGGCGTCGTAGCCTTCCGGGGCCGGTGTGCCCGGCAGCACCAGCGCGCCGCCGCGCGGTACCTCCACGCCGAAGTCCTTGAGGGCCCAGTTGACGGTCCGCAGCTGGTGCGGGGCCGCCCGGTGCTCCAGCACACGGTGGTGGAGGCCGGGCGGCAGCAGCCGCACCAGCGGAAGACGGCCCGACTCGTCGGGGGTCATCGCCTCGTGGACGACGACGTGCATGGTCCAGGAGTCGCGCAGGGCGTCCCGGAGCGCGCGGCGCAGTTCCTTGTCGTCGGCGGGCAGCGGGTTGGTTTCGAGGAAGCGCAGCCCGGTGACGGTCTCCTGGCCCCACGCGTCATCCGTGTCCCACGGCCAGAACTTCTCGGCGGGCGACGGCCACCGCAGGTCCCAGGGCTGTTCCGCCTCCGCGACCAGCGTCCACTCCTGGCCCCGGCCCGACCACTCCGAGAGTTTCAGCCGGGCGCGCACGGTCACCTCCTCCGGCACCTGCCAGCGGGCCTCGAAGGCGGACTCGCCCTCGGCGGTCTCGGTGTCGGGCAGTTCCAGGAAGTCCTGGACGGCCCCGCTGTCCTTGAGTGACTGGAGGTTCTTGCGCAGGACGTCCGGCGCGGCGGGGCCCGTGTGGCGGCCCCGGGCCGACCACACGGTGGACGGCGTCGAGGGCGGGACGGTCGACGAGATGTGCATGAGTCCGTTCGTGAAGGTGGCGGGTGTGATGTATGGAGGCCCAGTATCGCCCGCCGCGGGGTGTGGTTGATCACGGGGGCGGCGGCCGACGGAAAACTGGGTGTCGTGGTGTTTTCGGTTGAAGTGCGCCTTCCCGCCCGCGCCCGTCGTCAAGCATCGCGCGAGCCCCGATTCGTACGGGGTGTGCGCGGCCCGCACACCGTGGGCGCCGTTCACCACGGAAGCCGTCCGCGCACCCATGGGCCTCTCGCGCCACGCCTCGGGAGAATCGGTCCGGTGGCAGGGCCCGCCCACCATCCGCGTCGGGGCGGGCCCTGCCTGCAGGGCGCCTGCGGGCCCGCATTCTTAAAGCGTTTTAAGTTCTGTTACCATCTGCCTTGTCCGTGGGGGTGTCGGAGAGTCGCGGCGCGGGAGGCACGAGTGGGTGACGAGGGTTCCGCGGGGCGGCGGCAGGGCGCGGCGGCCAGGCGCCCCCGGCTGGAGGACGTGGCGGCACGGGTGGGTGTGTCCACGGCGTCGGTGTCGTTGGTGCTGCGCGGGGTGCCCGGTCCGAGTGAGCGGACGCGGGAGCGGGTGCTGAAGGCGGCGGCCGATCTGGGGTACCGGGTGGACCGTACGGCGAGCTCGCTGGCGAGCCGGCGCAGTCGGCTGCTGGGCGTGATGGTGGACATCCGCAGCCCCTTCCATGCCGAGCTGGTCGAGCACCTGCACACCGCGGCCGAGGAGGTCGGCTACGACCTCGTGCTGAGCACCACGACCCGTACCCGCGACGAGACCACCGCCGTGGACACCCTGCTGGCGTTCCGCAGCGAGGCGCTGATCCTGCTCGGTCCGACCGCGCCCGCGGACACGCTCGCCGCGTTCGACGGCAAGGCCCCGGTGGTGGCGGTCGGCCGGCGGATCGCCGACGCCGCGCTGGACGTCGTACGGACGGCGGACGACGACGGGGTGGGGCAGATCGTGGACCATCTGGCCGGGCTCGGGCACCGCGAGATCGTCTACGTCGACGGCGGCAGGGGCGTGATCGCCACCGACCGGCGCCGGGGTTACCGGGCCGCGATGCGCCGGCACGGTCTGGACGACGAGGTGCGGGTGCTGGCCGGTGATCCGACCGAGGCGTCCGGGGAGCGCGCGGCGCGGCAGCTCCTCGCGGGTGCGCGGCTGCCCACGGCGGTCGTGGCCTTCAACGACCAGTGCGCGATCGGGGTGCTGGCCGCGCTGGCCCGGGCGGGGGTGCCGGTCCCCGGCGAGGTGTCGGTGGCCGGCTACGACGACGACGCGCTCTCCCGGCTGAGCTGCTTCAACCTGACCACCGTCAGCCAGAGCGCGCGGGAACAGGCCCGGCACGCGGTGATCGCCGCCGTGGAACGCCTCGACGAGGGCCGTTCCGAGCCCCGCGAGGTCGTCCTGCCCCCACGGCTCGTGCCGCGCGGCACCACGGCTGAGCCGGCCTGACACGACTCCCGCAGCCACCGGGCGCCGGGCTGTGCGCGGTTTTTCGATACGAACTTTTTCGATACGCCGTACCGTACGATGACCCGTATGCCCCGTCATTCGCCCTCGTTGGACCGCGCCACCCCGGACCGCATCGCCGAGACCGCCCTCCGCGTGATCGACGAGGACGGCCCCGAGGCGCTGACCTTCCGGGCGCTGGCCGCGCGGCTGGAGATCTCCCTCGCCTCCCTCCAGCGCCGGTGCACCGACCTGGCCGGACTCCTCGACCTGTGCGTCGACCGGCTGGCCGCCCGGCTGCCCGAGGCCGGGCCGGACGCCGACTGGGCGACGGCCACCGAGACCCGGTTCACCGCGCTGTACCAGTTGCTGGCGGCGCATCCGGGACTCCTCGCCCTGCGCGGCACCCGGCCCTGGCTCGGCCCCCACCTGCTGGCCCGGCTGGCCGAGCCGCAGCTCGCCCACAGCGTCGCCGCCGGAATGACACCCGAGGGGGCGATCGCCGCGTACCGGCGGATGTACCTGCTCACCCTCGGCAGCGCGGGCTTCGTCGACCACCGCGATCCGAGGTCCGCGCAGGCGGCCACCCGCACCGCGCTCGCCGCGCTCGACCCGGCCGAGTTCCCGGCGCTGACCGGCCAGTTGGCCGTGATCGTGCCCGCCGTCACCGACCACGAGGTCTACTACGGCGCACTGCGCCAGCTCATCCGCGCGGCCGACCCGGCACCGGTCACCCGTCGGCAGTTCTGACCCGCGCCACCGCCCCCACCCGGAAGAGAAGGACACGCCACGACCATGACCACCACCACGCCGCCGCTCACGCGCATCTTCAGCAGCGACAACACCGCAGGGGCCTCCCCAGAGATCGTCGAGGCCGTCGCCCGGGCCGCCGCAGGGCCTGCCCTGCCGTACGGCGCCGACGACATCACCGCCGGTGTCCGGCGCCGGCTGGGCGAGATCTTCGAGCGCGAGGTCGACCTCCTGGTGGTGTCCACCGGCTCCGCCGCCAACGCCCTGAGCCTCGCGGCGCTGACCCCGCCGTGGGGGAGCGTGCTGTGCCACCGCGACAGCCACGTCAACAACGACGAGTGCGGAGCGCCCGAGTTCTACACGGGCGGCGCGAAGCTGGTCCCGCTCGGCGGCCGGGACGCGAAGATCGACCCCGCGGAACTCCGGGCTGCCGTACGGCACAAGGCCGGGGACGTGCACAGCGTGGAGCCCTCCGTGGTGAGCGTCACCCAGGCCACCGAGACCGGGGCGGTCCTCACCCTCGACGAACTCGGCACGCTGGGCGCGATCACCGGGGAGGCGGGGCTGCGGCTGCACATGGACGGCGCGCGCTTCGCCGGGGCCGTCGCCGCGCTCGGCCGTACCCCCGCCGAACTGAGCTGGCGGGCCGGGGTCGACCTGCTGTCGTTCGGGGCCACCAAGAACGGCACGATGACCGCCGACGCGATCGTGGTCTTCGACCGCTCCCTCACCCCCGAACTCGCCTTCCGCGCCAAGCGCGCGGGCCAGCTCGCCGCCAAGACACGCTTCCACGCGGCCCAGCTGGACGCCTACCTCACCGACGGCCTCTGGCTGCGCAACGCCGCCCGCGCCAACGCCATGGCCGCCCGTCTGACGGAGGGGCTGAAGGCGATACCCGACGTCGGGCTGCTCGGCGCCACCGACGCCAACATCGTCTTCTGCCGCCTGCCCGAACAGGTCACTCAGGCGCTCCTGGCCGAGGGCTACGCCTTCTACCACGACCGCTGGGAACCGGGCGTCGTCCGCTTCGTCACGTCCTTCGCCACCAGGGACGCCGACATCGACGACCTCCTCGGGGCCGTCGCCCGGCACCTCGCCGGGTGATCGAGGTGACGCGAACACCGGGACCGTAAGATATCCGTCGAACACTCGGCAGGGTGCCGGGGTGCGCGTGGGAGGGCCGGGGCATGCCGAACGAGTCCGGGGGCGGCGGTCACCGTGCGGCGCCGGTGCACACGGATCCCGCGGAGGTGTCCGTCCTGACCGCGCTGTCCGCTGTCGCCGATCCCGTGCGTCTCCAGCTCATCCGCGAGCTGGCGGGCTCCGACGACTGGTCGCGCAGCTGCGGCAGCTTCGACGTACCCGTGGGCAAGGCGGCGCTCAGCCATCACTTCTCGGTCCTGCGCGGCGCGGGCCTCGTCGAACAGCGCGACCAGGGCCCCCGGCGGGTCAACCGCCTGCGCCGTGAGGAGTTCGAGGCCCGCTTCCCCGGTCTGCTCGACCTGCTGCTGCGTGAGTGAACCGATCGCGAGCGCGTCCGTCAGGGGTGAATCACCTGGGGGTGCACCTTGGGTGAGTCACCTGGGGTGAGTCACCTGGGGTGAGTCACCTGGGGTGAGTCACCTGGGGTGAATCAATCATCCACCAGCCTGTTGACTTCCGGCTTGGTGAGCCAGAGGATTCCGGAGGTGACGCATTTCCAGCCGGCCCTCCCCGCCGCCGTCGACGAGGCAGCACACCGCTGCCTCGTCGCGGGCTTCGACGGTACGACGTCCGTCCCCGACCCCCTCAAACGCCTCGTCGACCGCGGTCTCGGCGGGGTCATCCTGTTCACCCGCAACGTCCGCGACGCCGACCAGCTCCGTGAACTCACCGGCACGCTCAGGGCGTTGCGCCCCGACCTGCTGATCGCCATCGACAACGAGGGCGGCGGCATCGGTCATCTGGTGGCCGCGGGCGCCCCCGAGGTGCCCGGCTCGTGGGCGCTCGGCGTCGCCGACGACCCCGCGCTCACCGCCGCCTGCGCCGACGCGCTCGCCGGACATCTGCTCTCCCTCGGCATCACCGCCTCCTACGCCCCCGTCGCCGACGTCCAGAGCCGCCCCGAGAACCCGATCGTGCGCACCCGCGCCTTCGGCTCCGACCCCGGACTGGTCGCCCGGCACCTGCGCGCCTGGATCGCGGCCACCGAGGCACGCGGCGTGGCCTCCTGCGCCAAGCACTTCCCGGGCCACGGCGGCACCGTCACCGACAGCCACCACGAACTCGCGGTCGATCCCCGCCCGTACGACGAACTCGACCTCGGGCCCTTCCGGGCTGCCGTCGACGCGGGCGTGCCCATGCTGATGAGCGCCCATGTCGTCTTCCCGGCCCTCGACCCGGAGCGGCCCGCCACCCTCAGCCCGCGCATCCTCTCCGACCTGCTGCGCGGCGAGCTCGGCTTCGACGGCGTCCTGGTGAGCGACGCGCTGGAGATGAAGGCCATCGCCGACCGCTACGGCGAGGCGGCCGGCGCGCGTCTCGCCCTCGCCGCCGGAGCGGACCAGGTCATCGTCGCCGTACCGGACCTGGACGTCTCCCTCGCCTGCCGGGACGCCGTGCTCGACGCCCTGCGCTCGGGCGAGCTGGCCGAGGAGCGGGTGACCGGGGCGGCGGGGCGGGTACGGCGGCTCGCGGGCCGGTACGCGGTGCCGGGCGAGGTCTCCGGGTGGGACGCGGAGGCGGGGCTGACGGCGGCTCGGCGGGCCGTGCGGGCCGGGGGGCGGTTGCCCGAGCCGGTGCACGGCGCCCATGTCGTCGACTGCTTCCCGCCCCCGCACCCCGCCCTCAATTGGGGCGGCGAGGACCTCCTGACCGAGCTGCGCGCCCTCGACCCGACGGCCACCGGGACCCCGGTCGCCGGGGAACCGGGGACCGCTGAGAACACCGAGGCCGCCGAGGACGTCGTAGGGCGGGTACTGCGGGCGGCTCAGGGGCGGCCCCTGGTCGTCGCCGTGTGCGACAGCGAGCTGTATCCCTGGCAGCGGCGCCTGCGGGACGCGCTGCTGGCCGCGCGCCCCGACGCGCTGCTCGTCTCCACCGGGCTCCCGGAGGCGGACAGCGCGGTGTGCTCGTACGGCAGGGGGCGGGTGAACCTGCGGGCCGTCGCGGAGGCGCTCACTTCGCGTCGACGAGTTCCGTGATCCCGCGTGCCGCCAGGTACGCCGGGTCCTGTGCCCGCTCCGCCAGGACCACCGCCGGGCGGAGACCCTCCTGACGCAGGCGCATCCAGGCGTCGAAGAACGCACCGCCCGGGCCGGAGACCGAGCGGGTGGACGGGGTGCAGTCCAGGACCAGGGCCGTGGTGCGCGGCGCGGGAGGAGCGGGGGCCGCGCGCAGTTCGGCCACCGTCTCCGACAGGGCGCCCGCGATCGGCTTGGGACGGCCCGAGGAGTCGAACAGGCCCAGGGTGTACTCCAGCTCCGGGAAGTCGGCCAGCGCGCGGTCCACGTCGTGGGAGCACCACCAGGTGACGCCCCACAGCCGGGCGCAGCCGGCCGCGTTGCGGAGCGTCGCGCGGGCGAAGTCCGGGGCGTCGGCCGCCGGGATGTGCGGCTCGGGCGCCCCGGTCTCCTGGACCCAGACCGGTCGGTCCGGGTCGGTGGCGTAGGCCGCCGCCAGCTCCGTGCCGTACTCTGCGAGATGGTTCACCTGCGGCGAGCGCGGGCCGTAGCGCTGGGCACAGCCGGCGGAGAACACCCAGGGGTGGACGGTGGTCAGATCACCCTTGCGGGCCGAGGCCTCGGGGGTGAAGGGGTGGTCGTCGCCGTACCAGGCGGCGTCGTAGGCCGAGTGCGTGACCAGGCCCGCGCCCTCGCCCAGGCCGTCCCGCGCGGCGGCGAGCAGCGTGTCCAGATAGTGGTCCACCTCGGCCGGGGACACCGGGTTGTGCTCGACCAGGTTGTTCAGCTCGTTGCCGAGCTGGAGGCCGATGAGGTGCGGATGGCCGGACAGGGCGCCGCCCAGCGTGCGCAGCAGCACCGCCTGCGCCTCGATCGCCTCGGGGTCGGTGAACACGTTGCGGTGGTGCCAGCTGCGCGTCCACTCCGGGTAGAAGTCGAAGCTCGACAGATGGCCCTGAACGCCGTCCACCATGACGTCCAGTCCGCACTCGCCCGCCAGGTCCACCAGGCGGACCAGCTGGTCCACGGCCGAGGCGCGGACCAGGGTGCGGTTGGGCTGGAGCAGCGGCCACAGGTGGAAGACCCGGATGTGGTCCAGGCCCAGACCGGCGATCTGCGCCAGGTCCTCGCGCGCGAGCCCGGGATCGAAGTCGTGCCAGGCGTGGAACCAGCCGCGGCGTGGGGTGTAGTTGACCCCGAAGCGGAGTGCGGGCGTGTCGATGGTGTCCTCCTCGCGAGACGGACCTTGTGTGCGGCGAATGTATCAACCACCATGGGGAGCGATGAATAGTGATTTGAACCAAGGTCGCGAGGGTCTGGTGGTCGGCCTCGACGCCGGCGGCACCCGGACCCGCGCCGTCCTGGCGGATCTCGCGGACGGCCGCCCCCTGGGCGACGGCACCTCCGGACCGGGCAACGCGCTCACCGTGCCCGGTCCTGAGCTGGTCGACCACCTCGCCGAGGCACTCGCGCGCGCCGTGCCCGAGGGCGCGCGCGGGCGGGTGACGGCGGTGGCGGGCGGATTCGCCGGCGCCGGCCACCAGGCCCAGGGCGCCGACGAGCCCGGACGGGTGCGGGCCCGTACGGCGCTGTCCGCCGCGCTCGCCCGGCTGGGCATCGCCGCCACCACCGTCGGCGTGCACAGCGACATCGAGACCACGTTCGCCACCGCCCGCGGCAACCCCGCCGACGGGCTGGTCCTGGTGGCCGGAACGGGCGCGGTCGCGGCCCGGATCGCCGCGCGGGTGCCGGCCGCGACCTCCGGTGGCGACGGCTGGCTCCTCGGCGACGACGGCAGCGGCTTCTGGATCGGCCGCTCGGCGGTGCGCTCGGCCCTGCGGGCGGCCGACGGCCGGGGCGCGCCCACCGTCCTCGCCCGCGCGGTCGGCCGGGAGCTGGGGCTGCCGCCGGGCGTCCTGCCCCCGGAGTCCTACGGCGTCGCGGACGGCGTCGCCTGGAGCGCGGTCCTGCGCACGGCCTACCGCGCGCACCTGCTGCCCGCCGTGATGGACCGGCCGCCGGTCCGGCTGGCCGACCACGCGCCGCTGGTCGTCCGGGCGGCCGAGGAGAAGGACGGCGTCGCCGGGGAGATCCTGCGGGAGGCCGTCGGCAGCCTCGTCGAGACCGTGAGCGCCCTCGCCCCGCGCCCGGGCGAACCCCTGGTCGTCACCGGTGGCCTCCTGGCCCCCCACGGCCCCCTGCTGACGCCCCTCACCGACCGTCTGGCGCACCTCGCGCTCGAGGTCACCCCGGTGTCGGACGGCTCCCCGGGAGCCGTCGCCCTGGCCCGCCTGGCCCACGGCACCGGACGCTGACGCCGCCGTACGACGACCTCGCCCCGGCCCCGGACAAGGACACCCCATGCCCGCGCATCCGTACCTCGACCCCGCAGTCCCCCTCGACACACGCGTCGCCGACCTCCTCTCGCGGATGACGCTGCGCGAGAAGGCCGGCCAGCTCAACCAGCGGATGTACGGCTGGGACGCCTACCGCCGCACCCCCGGCGGCGGCTTCGCACTCACCGAGGCCCTGTACGCCGAGACCGAGCGCTTCGGCGGGCTCGGCGCCCTCTACGGCCTGATGCGCGCGGACGCCTGGTCCGGCGTCGACCACGACAACGGCCCCGGCGCCGAGGACAGCGCCGGCCTCGCCGACCTGGTGCAACGGCACGTCCTCGACCGCAGCCGGCTCGGCATCCCCGCCCTGTTCGTGGAGGAGGTCCCGCACGGCCTCATGGCCCTCGACGGCACGGTCCTCCCCGTCAACCTGGCCGTCGGCGCCACCTGGGACCCCGCCCTGTACGAGCGGGCCGCCGCGCACGCCGCCGCCGAGCTGCGCGCCCGGGGCGGGCATGTCGCCCTCGTCTCCGCGCTGGACATCGCCCGGGACCCGCGCTGGGGCCGCACCGAGGAGTGTTACGGCGAGGACCCCCACCTGGCCGCCCGGCTCACCGAGGCGCTGGTGCGCGGCATGCAGGGGGAGATCGCCGAGTACTTCGCCGCCGACCGGGCAGCCGTCGTCCTCAAACACTTCGCCGGGCAGGGCGCCACCGTCGGCGGCCGCAACTCCGCCGAGTCGGAGCTCGGCCCCCGCGAACTGCACGAGATCCATCTTCCCGCCGCCCGGGCCGGCGTCCGCGCCGGGGCCGCCGCCCTGATGGCCGCGTACAACGAGGTCGACGGGCTGCCCTGCTCCGGCAACCGCGCCCTGCTCACCGGCCTGCTGCGGGACCGCTGGGGCTTTCAGGGGCTGGTGATGGCCGACGGCCTCGCCGTGGACCGGCTGGCCCGTATCACCGGCGACACGGTGTCGGCGGGGGCCCTCGCGCTCGACGCGGGGGTCGACCTGAGCCTGTGGGACGACGGCTTCACCCACCTGGCGGAGGCGGTGGAGCGGGGCCTGGTGAGCGAGACCGCCCTGGACACCGCCGTCACCCGCGTCCTACGCCTGAAGTTCCGCCTCGGCCTCTTCGAACACCCGTACACGGGGCGCGCGCAGGGTGCCACGGGCGGCGTGCCCGAGTTCCCGCACACCGGGCGTGCGCCGGGGCTTGCGGCGGGCGCCTCCGCGTTCCCGAACGCCGGGCGTGTGCAGGGTGCCACGGGCGGTGCGGCCGAGTTCCCGCACGCCGGGCGCGTGCCGGGGCTTGCGGCGGGCGCCTCCGCGTTCCCGAACGCCGGGCGTGTGCAGGGTGCCACGGGCGGTGCGGCCGAGTTCCCGCACGCTGGGCGGGCGCCGATGCCTGCGGCGGGCGCCTCGGAGCAGCCTCCGCGTGCCCCGCGCGCCCCGAGCCCCGACGCCGGACGGGAGCTGAGTCTGGGCCTCGCCCGGGCCTGTGTCACCCTCCTCCAGAACCGCGCCGGAGTGCTCCCCGTCGGGCCCGCCGTACGCCGTATCGCGGTGCTCGGCCCGCACGCCGGTACCACCGCCCACCAGCTCGGCGACTACACCGCACCCCAGCGCCCCGGGACCGGCGCCAGTGTCCTCGACGGTCTGCGAAGGCTCGCCCCGACCGGGGTCGAGGTCCGGCACGCCCGTGGCTGCGCCCTCACCGGTGACGATCGCGCCGGTATCCCCGAGGCGGTCGCCGCGGCGGCCGCCTCCGACCTGGCCGTCCTGGTGCTGGGCGGCAGCAGCGCCCGTACCCCCGGCACGGAGTTCGACGCCAACGGCGCCGCGCGGACGGTCGTGTCCGAGATGACCTGCGGTGAGGGTGTGGACCTCGCCGGGCTGCGGCTGGGGGAGGCGCAGTACGCGCTCCTGGACGCGGTCGCGGCCACCGGCACACCCACCGCGGTCGTCCTGGTGCAGGGCCGCCCGCACGCCGTGCCCGAGGCGGTCGAGCGGGCGGACGCGCTGCTCACCGCGTGGTATCCGGGCCCGTGGGGCGGCGAGGCGGTCGCCGAGGTGCTCCTCGGGATCACCGAACCCGCCGGCCGTCTCCCCGTCTCCGTACCGCGCTCGGCGGCCCAGCTCCCCGTCTACTACAACCACAAGGACACCGAGTACCGCTCCTACGCCGACGAGAGCGCCGAGCCGCTGTTCTCCTTCGGGCACGGGCTGTCGTACACGACCTTCGAGTACGGCGAGCCGCGGCTGCCCGGGCGCGACGTCGTCGAGGTCGACGTCACCAACACCGGCGGCCGGCACGGGCGTACGGTCGTCCAGGTCTACGTCCGCCGGCTGCGCACCCCCGTCTGGCCGCGCACCCTCGAACTGTGCGCGTTCGAGGGTGTCACGCTCGCTCCCGGGGAGTGCCGTACCGTCGCCGTACGGCTCACCGCCGTCAGTGGCGCCGTCGAGGTCCGGGTCGCCGCCTCGGCGCGCGAGGCGCTCGCCGCGACCCCCCTCAAGACGGATCAGAGCTTCACGGCGCCCGACGAGACGCCCTTGTAGAACCACCGCTGCGTGATCACGAACAGCACCAGCACCGGTACGACGGAGATCACCGACCCTGCCATGACCACCCGCTGGTCGTAGCCGAACGACGAGCTCTGCAGCCGGGACAGCCCCAGCGTCAGCGTCATGTGGTCCTCCGAGCGCAGCACGATCAGCGGCCACAGGAAGTCGTCCCAGGCGCTGATGAAGGTGTTGATGACGACCACCATGATCGCGCCCCACGCGGAGGGCAGATACAGGTAGCGGAACCGCTGCCACTCACCCGCCCCGTCGAGCATCGCCGAGTCCTCGATCTCGCGGGGCACCGCAAGGAACGCGCCGCGCATCAGCAGGACGTTGATGGCGCCGACGAACCCGGGCAGCCACACGCCCGCCAGGTTGTCGACCAGGCCCAGGTCACGGATGCTCAGGAACAGCGACACCATGATCGACTCGAAGGGGAACATCATCGAGGCGACCAGCACCACCCAGACCGCCTTGCGGCCCTTCCAGCCGGGCTTGGAGAGCATGTAGCCGGCGGTGGTGGAGAACAGCAGCTGACTGGTGATCGACAGGACCACCACGATGGTGCTGTTCCTGATGTACGTGGCGACCGGCACCTGATCGAAGACCTGCCGGTAGGCCCGCAGCGTCGGGTCGTGCGGCAGCAGGGTGGCGTTCGCGCCGAAGACGTCCTCGCTCGTGCTCTTCAGCGAGGCCAGGAGCTGCCAGACCAGGGGGCCGACGGTCAGGCCGAGCACGAGGAGCAGCAGCAGGTAGCGGACGACCAGTTCGCGGGGGCGGCCGTAGTCCCGCCAGCGCGGCATCAGGCGCCGGGGCTTCTCGACTGCGGTCGTCACGACTCGTCCTCCTTGGTCAGGCGCTGGGCCAGCAGGGTCAGACCCAGGGTCAGCAGGAACAGGGCCACGCTGACCGCCGAGCCGTAACCGGCGTTGCCGGTCAGCGGGTCCAGGCCGACGTCCCGGATGTAGAAGGGCAGGGTGCGGTCGGCGCCGCCGGGGCCGCCGGTGGAGCCGCCCAGCATGTAGATCTCGGTGAACACCCGCAGTGAGCCGATGCCGGTGAGCGTGCCGACGAGCATCATGGCCTGCCGTACGCCGGGCATGGTGATGTGCCAGAAGCGCCGGACCGCGCCGGCGCCGTCCATGGAGGCCGCCTCGTGCAGTTCCTTGGGCACGTTCCCGAGCGCGGCCAGGTAGAACACCATGTACCAGCCGAGCCCCTTCCACAGCGTGAGGCCCATCGCGGACAGCAGGATCAGCCAGGAGTCGGACAGGAACGGAATGGCGTCCCTGATCAGATGGGCCTTCTCCAGCCAGGTGTTGATCAGTCCGTCGTCGGCAAGGAGCCACTGCCAGCTCAGGCCCACGACCACGCTGGAGGCCAGCACCGGCGTGTAGAAGGCCGACCGGAAGAAGCCGATGCCCGGGAGGTTCTTCTCCACCAGGACGGCCAGCATCAGCGGCAGCAGCACCATCAGCGGGACCACGATCACCGCGTACAGCACGCTGTTGCGGGTGGCGAGCCAGAAGTCGGAGTCGCCCAGCATCCGGCTGTAGTTGTCGAAGCCCACGAAGGACGCGGCACCGCCGAGCGGCTTGGCGTCGGTGAACGACAGCAGGAGGGTGTTGAGGAAGGGGAACACCCCGAAGATCACCGCGCAGGCGATCGCGGGCGCGGTCCACAGCCAGGGCAGCCACCAACGGCGGTACAGCGCGGCGCCGTTGGCGCCCGGCGCCGGGCCGGGCAGCAGCGCCCGGCCCAGTCGGCGGACACGGGACGGGGCCGGGCCCGGTGCGGCGTCAGTACGCTCCGCACCGGGCACGGACACCGGCTTCATGGTTTGCGTCGCCACGATCAGCCCGCCTGCTTCAGCAGCTCGTTGGCCTTGTCCTGGGCGTCCTTGACGGCCTGTGCGGGGGTCTTCTTGCCCTGCATGGCCAGCTGCACCTGGGCCACGATGGCGTTCTGCACGGCCGGGGAGAGGATGGTCTGGTAGGCGGTGGTGGTCTTCAGCTGCTCGGCGACGAGCTTGCGGGCCTGGGAGAACGGGTCGCTGCCGGTGACGTTCTGGAAGAACGGGTCGTTCAGCGAGGTCGTGGTCGTCGGGAAGATGACGACGGCCGGGTCCTTGCACCAGGCCGTCTGGTTCTCGGCGTTGGTGAGGAACTCGGCGAACGCGAGGGAGGCGGGGGCGTTCTTGCTGGTCGCCGCGACCGAGATGTACTGCGGGGCGCCGGTGGTGTGGCCGAGCTTGTCGAAGGGCTGCTGGCCGACGCCGGTCTTGGCGTACACCGACGGGCTGTTCTGCTTGACGAAGCGCACGAAACTCGGGTTCGTCGAGCCGTAGGCGACCTTGCCCTGGCTGTACAGCGTGGAGGGGTCGTTGTTGGAGGACAGCGAGTCCTTCGGCATCGCGCCCTCCTTGTACAGCTTCGCCATCCAGGCGACCCACTGCGTGGTCCTCGGGTCGTCGCCGAAGATGGCGGCCTTGCCGTTGTCGGTGAGCATCTTGATGTTCATCTGGTCGAAGTCGGCCGGGATCCGCCAGACCGGGTTGGCCATCGTCGCGTAGTACTTGCCGTCGGACGCCTTGGCGATCTTCTCGTAGTCGGCGAACAGCCCGAACAGGGTCGTCGGCGGCTTCTCGGGGTCGATCCCGGCCTGCTTCAGCAGGTCGGTGTTGTACGTCAGGACGATGCCGCCGGTGTACCAGGGGAGCGCGGTGTGCGCCGGCATGCCCGAGGCGTCCTTGAAGGTGCTGGAGTTCCAGAAGGCCGGCACGAAGGGCTTGGAGGCGTCGGGGTCCTTCACACCCACGTTGAGCAGGTAGCCGGACTTGGTGAGAGCCGTCGCGGTCTCGGCGTTGAGGTTGAGCACGTCCGGCAGGGTGCAGGCCTGGGCGTCGGCGACCGTGCGCTGGGTGAAGGTGTTGTCGCCGGGGTCGTCGATCCACTTGACCGAGGCGTCGGGGTGGGCCTTCTCGAAGTCCTTGATCACTCCGTTGAAGAAATCACCGAAGTCTTTCTTCAGATTCGTCGTCTGGAAGGTGATCTTTCCCTTGATGTCCCCGGTGAGCTTCCCGGTGCCGACGTTGCCCTTGTCGACCTTGCAGCCGCCGGCCGTGGCGTCCCCGCTGTCGGAGCCCCCCGACAGGCCGCAGCCGGCGGCGGTGAGGGCGAGGGCTATGACGCCCGCCACGGTTCCGGTCAGTCTGCTCGCGCGCATGGTGCCTCCTGCTGCTGGTCTGTTGCTGGTTCAAATCACCAACTTGGACTCCGATTGATGAAAAGGTGGACCAGAATTCATCGGAGGTCAATGGCTTGCCGTGTTGCTTTTCGGTTCCGTCCCGTTACCGGCGCGTTCAGTGCCGGTGCTCGTGGTCCGGGTGGGAGGGGTCGCCGGGGTGCTCGTGCCCGGCTGTGAACTCCACGTCGGCCCGGGCCCGGTCCAGCCAGTCGAAGAACGCCTGCCGTGCCATCGCCCGCCGCAACCCCCGCGCGATGTCCTCGCGGGCCTCGGCGTACGGCAGGAAGTCGCCGGGACCCGCCGTGCGGCCGTAGGGGTCGACGCCGCTACGCAGCGCCTCCGGGGTGAGGTAGCGGTCGCGGTTGCGGCGGTAGTAGTCCCGTACGGCGCGCGGCGGGACCCGCTGCTCGGCCTCCAGGGCGGCCAGCAGGGCCCGCGCGGCGGGGGAGTGGGCCAGCGCCACCGCCACGATGCTGCCGAGGTCCGCGACATCCGTCCCGGACACCGCCAGTGCCCTCGCCGGCGCCACCTCGGGCGGCGGCGCGAGCCCGCGCTCGGCGCAGGCCCGGCGGGCGAGTTCGTCGGTGACCACGATCTGCGTGGCCCACCGCCTGCGCTGCCGCTCCGCCCGGGCGAGCGCCTCCGGCCGTGTCTCCCGGTCCCGGGCCGGCACCGCCACGAGCAGCGCGTCGACACGGGCCGCGGGAACCGCTTTCCCACCGACGGTCGCCGCGTGGTGGGGGTGGGGGTGGGGGTGTTCGGGTGGGGCTGTTGGGTCTGCGCTTGTGGTGGCCGATGCCGTGTGGCGGTGGGGGTCGGTCGGCGGGGTTGCCGGGGCTGTGCTCCGGCCGGCCGGCGTCGCGTGGCGGTGCGGGTGGTGGGGTGGGGTTGCCGGGGCGGTACGCCCGTCGGGCGGCGCCGCGGGAAGGCTCGCGGCGTGCGCCCGGGCGACCGGCGCCGCGTTGCCGCTCGGCGGATGTGCCGAGGGCACCGGGGCCGCGCCCCCGCCTGCCGCCGCCGCGGGTGCGCTCACGGCGCCTCCCCGGGCGCCTGCCGCCGCCGTGTGTTCGTTCGGGGGTTTCGTGTGTTCGTTCGGGGGTTTCACGGGCACCGCCGCTGCCGTGTGTTCGTTCGGGGGTTTCACCGGCACCGCAGTCGCCGTGTGTTCGCCCGGTGACCCCGGTCTCGGGGTCACCGGTGTGTGGTCGGCTCTCGTGTTCATGGCGTCACCTCCAGGACGATCGCCTCCGTGTAGGCGACCGAGCCGTGCCAGCCGGCCTTTGCCAGCAGCCAGTACGACCCCGGGGGCACCGTCGAGGCGTCCACCTCCACCCGGCACACCGCGCTCTCCCCGGCGTCCAGGGTGAACCCCTGGCAGCCCGGTCCGACACCGGTCCAGGTGCCCCAGGACGACACCGCCCACAGGGTTCCGTCCACCGGCCCCCGTGTGGTGTTGCGTACCGTCAGCGGTACGTACGCCCGCTCTCCCCGCCGTACCTCGACCCGCCCGGCGCCCAGTTCCAGCACCAGACTCGGCCCGGTCCGTCCGTCCGGCTCACCGGCCGCCGCCGCGCCGGGCACGTCCAGGGCGACCACGTCCTCGTACGTCTGCCCACCGTGCGTCAGCCGCGCGGCGAGCCGGTACCGGCCGGGCGCGGGGTCCGGCGGGGGCGCGACGGTCACCTCGGTGAGGGTGAAGCCGCCCGGGCCGAGGGCGTAGGGGAGTTCGGGTGGCTCGACGGTCCAGCCGGGCGGCGCCTCGAACGCCACCGTGCCCGACACCGGCGCGTCGGTCAGCTCGGAGGAGACCCGGACCGACGCGGTGACCGGGCCGTCCGCGGTGAGCGCGGACGGCGACAGGTAGACGGCCACGGGCAGGTTCCCGCGTGGCGCCGGGCCGGAGTTGTGCAGCCAGTAGCGGGTGGCCACCGGCTGGGCCGGTTCGTGCGCGTCGACACCGGGACCCTCACCCCGCAGCGCGTTCTGCGGTGAAGCCAGGACCGTGGCCACCTCGAAGCCCGTCAGGTCCAGTTCCAGCGCGCCGTCCGGGCCGGGGGCCAGGGGTTCGCCGGGCCGTTCCAGTACGTCGGCCCGCGCGCCCTCCGTCCACGCCGAGGGTCCCGTGACCCGAGCCCGCACCGGCCGTCCGTCGACCTCGTGCGCCCGTACGACGACTCCCCGCGCGGGGTCCACCGGGGCGCTGCCGCCCCGGGCCAGCGGGGACCCCGCCGGCTTCAGCGCGTCCAGCAGCACCCGTCCCTCCGGCTCGAGTCTCAACAGGGCCGCGCTCCTCGGCAGGTCGCCCGGTGTCTCGCCGGGCGACCTGAGCCGTGCGGTGAGCGGATGGTTGAAGGCGTGTCCGGCGCGCGGCCAGCCCAGCTCGCGCCAGTCGCCCTCGCCCGCGACGACCGCGTACTCGAAGGTGTGCGACCAGCGTTGCAGCTGGAAGGCGGAGCCGTCCGGGGCGGTGCGCCGGGGCGGGTCGACCCAGATACCGGAGGGCCAGCCGGTGCAGGAGCGCATGAGGGACATGTAGAGGTCGCCGGAGGAGGTGACGACACAGCCCGGTGTGCCCCGGTTGAGCACCGCGAAGCCCCGTCCGTCCCAGGCGTCGCCCGGCGGCAGCGCCTCGCCGCCGCCGGCCGCGACAGCCCGTACGGTCGCGTCGTCCAGGTCGGCGACCAGCGCGTCCACGGCCTTCGCGTCGTCCTCGGCGCGGGCGCCCGCCACCACGAGCAGCGGCAGCCGCTCCAGATCGCGCAGATCGGCCCCCGGCACCCACTCCTCGCGCAGCGAGGCGCGCGGCGCCACCCATACGGAGGCCAGGCCGTCCTCGGCGAGCTGCCGGCGCAGCTCGCGGGCCGCCGCCGGGTCCCAGCCGAGGGCCTCGGCGACCACGGGGTTGCGTTCCGGGGCGCCGACGGCGATCCGGATGTCGGGCAGATTGGAGTCGACCTCCAGGTCGCCGTAGCGCGGGCCGCCCGCGATCGTCGAGGTGGCCGTGACCCCCGCCCGCACCAGGGCGGCAGCCAGCGGAGTGCCCAGCTCACCGGCCGTGGACCAGTCGGCGAACACCAGCTCGGCGACGCCGATCGACCGGTGTCCGAGCAGCGCGCCGGTGCCGTCGTGGACGGCGACCCGGGCCGTGGAGCCGAGCCCGAACCAGGTGTTGGCCGGGTTGTCCAGCGTCCACGGGAACTCCTCGCTGTCCACCTCCACGAACCCGAAGCCGCGCCCGATCACCGCGTCCGCGACCTCGTGCACCGGCAGTCCGCCGCGCACGTCGGAGGGCCAGCGCACCCGGATCAGCCGGTCGGCGCCGTCGTAGCCGTCGACGGTCGTCGTCACGTCCAGCCGGTCCACGCCCGCCCAGAGGGTGAGCCGCTGGGTGTAGCGGAAGAGTCCCAGGTCGGCGCGGACGGTGATACGGGAGCCGGCCGGGGAGTGCTCGACATCGATGTCCGCGCGCACATCACGGCTGCGGGCGGCGGTGGTGCCGGTCGGGGTGAGGTGCCAGGGGCCCTCACCGAAGCGGGGATGGCGCGGGTACTCCTCCTGTACGACCAGCTCGTTGCCGATGTCGCCGGGGCGCAGCAGCTCCCGGCCGCCCTCGCCGAGCGTGCGCAGACCGCTGACGGCGCCGCCGCGACCGGGGTCGACCGTCACCTCGTAGAACTCGTTGCGGATGGTCGTGCCCTCGCCGGCCGTCCAGCCGGACACCTGGCCCTCCGCGAGGGAGAGCGCCTTGAGGCCCATGCCGGGCACGTCCGGTACGACGACCTTCAGGGCGCCGTCCTCGCGCACGGCCGGCAGCGGCAGCCCGGTGACGTCCAGCGGGACCAGGCCCGGGTCGGCGACGGTCAGCACGTCCCGGCGCTGCCAGGTCGCGGAGTTGAAGACGACCAGGTCGGGAGCGCCGCCGGGCAGCGTGACCACCCGGCGGGCCAGGGCCTCGGTCGCGTCCGCGTGCACGGCCTGCGCCAGATCGGACAGCTCCCGCCAGCCGGTGAGCAGGTCGATGTAGACCTGGTCCGACTCCGAGCCGGTGATCGCGTCGTGGTGGGCGCCGTAGACCAGCTGCCGCCAGGCCTTGTCCAGGGCCGCGTCCGGGTAGGGGTGCCCGGCGACGAGGGAGGCGAGGGTCGCCCAGGCCTCGGCGTCGGCGAGGAGGGTCTCGCCGTACCGCTGGGCCTGCTTGGTGTCGATGTAGGAGACGTCCTTGCCGGTGTAGACCGGGTTCATGTCCCGGGTCTGCGGGGACGCCGTGCGCCCCTCCCGCTCCAGTTCGGCGCGTACGGCGGTGAAGAAGTCCCTGGGGATGCCGCTGACGAAGCGCGGCCAGACGTAACGCTCGTTCCAGTCGCGGTGGATGCCCATCACCCAGCGGCAGGGCGGGGCGTAGTCGCCGCCGACGGGCAGCAGGACGTTGCGGGTGAGTGCGACCTTCTTCAGGCCCTTGAAGAGCTTGAGCGCCGCCGCCTCCGCCTCGGGGAGCGTGGGCGCGTTGTCGATGGCCCAGCCGGCGCCGTAGTGGTTGACCATGTAGGCGGTCAGCAGCCCGCGTCCGGAGGGTGCGATCCAGCTGAACTCGGCCGGGAACTGCATGCGCTGCGGGTCGCGCGGCTCCTCGCCGAAGACGGACAGGGTGGGCCCCCACTGGTGGAAGGGGCCGCGCGCCCAGGAGCTGGAGGAGATGCCCGCGTCCGCCATCAGCCCCGGGAACTGCGGGTCGTGCCCGAACGCGTCCAGCTGCCAGGCCGTCTCCGGCGCCGCCCCGAGGATCCCGCGCTGGTAGCCGTCGCCGTACAGCGCGTTGCGTACGGTCGCCTCGGCGCCGGTGAGGTTGGTGTTGGGTTCGTTGTAGGTGCCGCCCATGATCTCGACCCGGCCGGTGCGCATCAACTGGCGCAGGAAGGCCCGCTCCTCCGGGAAGGAGTCCCAGTACGGCTTGAGGTAGTCGACCTCGGCGAGCACGAAGGTGTACGCCGGGTCGCGCCGGGCCAGGTCGCAGTGGGCCCGCACCAGGCTCATACCGGACTGGCCGCGCGAGTCGAAGGTGCGGGCGGCCAGGCCGGTCAGGGCCGGGTCGTCGGCGACGTCCCAGGTCTCGGTGTAGGCGGCCTGGGTGTTCCACCACACCGGGTCGTAGTGGAAGTGGCTGACCATGAACATGGTCCAGCCGGGCTCGGCGGCCGTGAACTCGGCGGTGTGCTTCGCCAGTCGGGTCCCATCGGCGGCGGTGACCGTGATCTCCCGGCGGTCGCCGGGTGCGAGCCCCTCGGCCGCCACGGGTATCTCGGCGCGTACGGTGCCGTCCTCGCCGACGGTGACGACCGTGTCCCCGACGCCGCGGACGCCCGGGCCCGCCACGCTCAGCCGGACCGGCCGGCCCGGATCGTGTTCGACCTGGACGGCGACCACCTGGTGCGGCTGGTCCTCCGTGCCCGTGAAGAGCTCGGTCGACTCGACAGAGATGACACGCATGGGGCTCCTAGGAGTGCGCGGGGGAGCCCCATCCTGGCATCGCGGGGGTGGTTCAATCAACCATGTCTTGCTGTTCTGGTTGGTTCAATCATGCATTACCGGTCGGTTCAGCGGGCCCGGCGTGACTTCACGGAGTGCGCGCCCGCGATGTGGTCGGTCAGCGCAAGGGAGGCGCTCGCCCGCTGGTAGGAGAGCTGCCCGACCCGGACGTACAGACAGTCGATGAGCATCAGCACCGAGTGGCGGGCGCCGATGCTGCCGGTGCGGAAGCTGGTCTCCGAGGACGAGGAGATCAGCCGCACGTCGGCGGCGCGGGCCAGCGGTGAGCGCGGGTCGGCCGTCAGCGCGACGGTCGTGGCGCCGCGTTCCTTGGCCAGCTCGAACGGCTCGATCGTCTCCCGGGTGGCACCCGAGTGGGAGATGCCGATCGCCACGTCCGCCGGGGTGAGCAGGGCGGCCGAGGTGGTGGCCCCGTGCACCTCGGTCCAGCCGCGCACCGCGCAGCCGATGCGGAACAGCCGGGTCTCCGTCTCCTGGGCGACCGCGCCGCTGCCGCCGACGCCGTAGACGTCCACCCGCCGGGCGCGGGCCACGGCCTGGGCCGCGCGCTCGATCGCGTCGAGGTCCACCCGGTCGATGGTCTGCTGGATGGCCCGCAGATCGGCGGTGCCGACGACCTGCACGACCCGCTCCAGGCTGTCGTCGGGGGAGATGTCCGGGCCGATCTCGGCGCTGCCCCAGTCGGAGGACTCCCCCCGGCCCCGCTCCTGGGCCAGCTCGATCAGCAGATGCTGGTAGGAGTCGAGGCCGATGGCCCGGCAGAACCGGGTGACGGTGGCCTGGGAGGTGCCGGTGCGACGGCCCAGCTCCGCGGCCGAGCAGTGGGTGACGGCGGCCGGATCCTCCAGGATCAGCTCGCCGACCTTCCGCAACGAGCCGGCCAGCCGGGGCAGCTCGGTGCGGATCAGGGTGGTGACATCGGTCGAGGGCATGCAGAGAAGGTATCAGCCACCCGTTCTCGCGAGCCTTGAATACCAGGACCGATGGTCAGGGGCGGTTGGCCGACCTGGCCGGGCCCGTTGCCCGCGGCCCCCGGGCTGTGATTTATTGATTCATCGATAGGTGATTATGGGGTGGTTCAATCCACCAGTGGGGAGTGTGACGTGACCGTCGAGTCCGTGAGCGCCGAGACCTTCGCGCGCGAGAGCCTGGCCGTCCTGACCCGCCTCACCGAGTCCACGCGCGCCGACGTGAGCGCCGCCGCCGGGCTGATCGCCGACTGTGTCCGCGAGGACGGCGTGGTGCAGGCCTTCGGCACCGGCCACTCCCAGGCCCTCGTCCTCGAACTGGCCGGACGGGCCGGCGGACTGGTGCCCACCAACCGCCTCCAGATGGCCGACCTCGTCCTCCACGGCGGCGACCACCCCGGCGTCCTCGACGACCCGCTCCTCGAACGGAAGCCCGGCATCGCGCTGCGCCTCTACGAACTCGCCGCCCCCCGCCCCCAGGACCTCTTCGTCGTCATCTCCAACTCCGGCGTCAACAGCGTCATCGTCGAGATGGCCCTGCACGCCAAGGAGCAGGGGCACCGCCTCCTCGCCATCACCTCCCTCGCCCACACCGCGGCCGTGCCGGCCACCCACCCCAGCGGCAAGAAGCTCGTCGACCTCGCCGACGTCGCCCTCGACAACGCGGCCCCGCCCGGCGACGCCCTCCTCCCGCTTCCCGCCGGCGGCGCGGTCTGCGCCCTGTCCACGCTCACCGGTGCGCTGCTGGTGCAGATGACGGTCGCCGAGGCCGCCGCCCAGCTCCTCGCCTCCGGTGACCGCCCCCCGGTCTACGTCTCCGCCAACGTGCCCGGCGGCTTCGAGAGCAACCTGGAACTGGAGCGGCGGTACGCCGGACGGATCCGGCGCACCGCCAGTTAGCTCCGCTGGTTGTGCGGTGATTTACCTGCGGGCCGGTGGGGGCTGGTCGCGCCCACGCGGCGGTAGCCGCACATTCGGCACAGCCCCGCGCCCCTTAGGGGGTTAGCGTTACCGCTAGTGGATAGGCGCCGGTCGGGAAGGGGGTTCCGGTCTTCCCCGATGCGGTGTCGATCGGTACCAAGGCGTTTGCGTCGGCTGTGGTGACGTATGCCGTGGTGCCGTTCCAGTTCAGGGCCACGTCGAAGGCCGATCTGCCCACCGTGACCGGTGTTCCCGGGGCGCCGGTCACCGTGTCGACCGGTGTGACGGTGTCGCCGGTGCTGGGGCTGACCCACAGGGTGCGGCCGTCGGGGGAGAGCGCCAGGCCGTAGGCCTGGCCGGTGACCAGGAGCGTCGGCTCGGTGTCGTTCGTCGCGGTGTCGATCGGAGTCACTGTCGAACCACCGGAGTTGGACACGTACACGGTCCGTCCGTCCGGCGCCGCGACCACGTTGAACGGCGACGGCCCCACCGGTATCGCGGCTTCGGCCGTACGGGTCGCGAGGTCCACCGGGGTGACCGTGGCGTCGTGGATGTCGGCCACGTACAGGGTGGAACCGTCGGGGGTGACCGCCATGTTCTCCGGACCGCCGCCCACGGGAACGGCCGTGCCCGCCGTCAGCGTGCCGGTGTCGACGGGCTGCACGGTGCCGTCCGTGTAGTTGGCGACCCAGAGCGTGCCGCCGTCCGGTGTGAGGGCGAGCCCGGCGGGGACGCGGCCCACCGCGACCGTACCGGTGACCGTCCCGCTCGCCACGTCGATCACGCTGACCGAGTTCGCCCCCTGGTTGGCGGCGTACGCCGTCCGGCCGTCGGCGCTCACGACCACCTCGCCCGGGTTGGCCCCCACCTTGATCTCGGTGCTCGCGCCCGAGACGAGGTCGACGGAACTGACCGACGCGCCGCTGAAGTTGGCGGTGAGCGCCCGGGGTGTCCCCGTCCCGTCGGTCACCCGCACGGGGATCGCCCGGCTGAGCAGCCCGTCACCCGACACGACGACCGAGCGGACCCCCGCCGAGGCGTGCTCGGCGGCCGTGAAGGTGACCGTGGCGGAGGCGCTGCCGCCCGCCGGGACGGTGACCGTGCCACTGTCGGGGGACGCGGTGACGCCGGCGGGCACGGTGAGCCGCCAGCCGACGGACTGAGCCGCGGTGGAGCGGTCGTCGGCGAGGGTGAGTGTGACCGTGGCGCTCGCTCCGGGCTTCAGGGACAGCGAGCCGGGCGAGAAGGACGGGTCCACGCCGGGGTCGGGGACGTGCTGGAGCATCGCCCGGTACAGGAAGTCGTCCATCACGCCGGGCGCCACCTGCTGCGGGATCACGTCCAGCGCCTTGCGCTCGCCCCGCAGCCGGTTCCAGTACGTCGACACGGCCCCGGTGTCTGCGCGCTTGCCGGCGAGGAGCAGGTCCACGGCGGTGAGTCCGGCGCTGCCGTAGGAGCCGAGCTTGTCCAGCCAGGGCGAGGTCTCCTCCAGGAAGCCGGGGTTGGCGAGGCCCGCGCGCAACTGCGCGGGCGTGGCGGCCATGTCGGAGAAGTAGGAGCGGAGGGCGGCCGTGGCCCGGGCGAGCCCGCTGTCCTCCTCGTACGCCGTGCGGAAGTCGGCGATGAGCTTGGTCAGCGTCGGGGACTCGGTGGCGTCGAGCTGGGAGGAGTAGCTGTTCTCGGCGAAGATCCGCAGCCATTTCGCGACCGGTGCCGTTCCCGCGAGATCGCGGACGGAGGCGAGGAAGGCGGCCCGGGGGTCGTAGGCGTCCGGGTTCCACAGATAGGCCGCCGAGGTGAACAGCGCGATTCTGCTCGCCTCGCCCTGGACCATCGGGTTGGCGGTGACGCCGACCGCCTCGCGGGCCACGTCCGCCTCCCGGCCCGTGTAGGGGCCGAGCAGCAGCCTGCTGGTGACGTAGTCGTTGACCGGGTAGTTGTCCCAGACCAGGATCGGGTGCCCGTAGACCGCGCGGGCCTGCCGCACCTGCGCGGCGGTGACCGTCGGCGCGATCACACCGACGCCGGTCCACTCGACGACCACGTCCGGGTCCAGCCGCTCGCGCAGCGCCGTCTTGTACGGGGTGTCGGCGAGGTCGGAGTACTCGGTGGGGACCATCTCCAGCGGCCTCAGACCGCTGCGGCCGGCCGAGAACTCCTGCCACACCCGGTTCAGCAGGTGGGCCTGGGCGGTTCCGGCGGCCCCGCCCCCGCTGCCGAACTCCGCCTCGTCGGCGGGGCAGTTCCACTTCGTGTAGCTGATGTCGTCCAGCGGGACCGCGAAGTCGCGCACGCCGATGTCGTACAGCGAGGCGAACTTGCGGACCAGCGCGGCGATGTCGGCGTCCGAGGAGTAGCAGACGGAGAGGCCGGGGGAGAGGGCGTAGGTGAAGCGGACGTGGTTGTCGACGGCCCGGTCGACGAGTTCGCGCAACTGCCCCAGTTCGGCGGCCGGGTACTCGTCGCGCCAGCGTTCCCTCAGGTAGGGGTCGTCCTTGGGCGAGTAGACGTACACGTTCTGCTTGGTGCGGCCGTAGAAGTCGAGTTGGCTCAGTCGTTCGGCGTGTGTCCAGGGTGTGCCGTAGAAGCCCTCGACTACCCCGCGCAGCGCGGCGGTCGGCCGGTCGCGGATCGTCACCTCGGGCAGGCGCGGGCCGGTGAGGAGCTGACGGAGGGTCTGGGCGGCGTAGAACGTGCCGGTGGTGTCGACGCCGGAGAGGGCGAGCAGGGCGCGTCCGGCGCGGCGGCCGGAGGCCAGCACGTATCCCTCCGGGGGCAGCCCGGCCGGTGACTTGACGCCCAGCTTCCTCAACGCGCCGTCCGTGGCGGGGTTTTCGCCGGGGCCGCCGAGGTAGACCGTGAGCCCGGCGGCGGGCGGCGGCCGTTCGCCGGACCGCGCGGTGACGATCCGGTCCGCCCCGGCGGCCCGCAGCGCGCCCTCGACGACCCGGCGGGCGGAGGGATCGGTGTTCGGCCCGACGACCTCCACCACCCGGTCAGGGACGGCGAGTTGACGACCGCTCACCTCCATGTGGCGCGGGGTCGGCCATACCTGGGGAAGCGCCGGCGCGGCGGCGGCCGGCGGCGCGACGGGGGTGGTCAGGCCCAGGGCGAGGGCCAGCGGCAGAGCCACCCGTCTGAGGAGAGACGTGAGGGAGCCATGGGTGATTGAAGTCATCGAGAAATGCTAGAGGTGTTGAATCAATCCCTCAATGGCCTGTTGGTTCCCCATGCGCTCCCCGAGTGCTTCCCAAGCCCCGTGTCGCCCGTTTCGACGGTGTCGTTTGAGAGGACATGAGTGCAGATCGCCCTTGGGGCAAGGCCGTTGTCATCGGCGGCAGCTACGCGGGACTGGTGACCGCGAGGGTGCTGGCCGACTTCTTCGCGGAGGTCGTCCTCGTCGAGCGGGACGCCGTCGACGAGGACACCGGCGTCCACCCGGGCGCCCCGCAGGGCTACCACGCGCACGCAATGCTGGCCAAGGGCGGGGAGATCCTGGAGCGGCTGTTCCCCGGGCTGCGCGAGGAGCTGAAAGGAGCGGGTGCGCCGGTCTTCGACTACGGGGAGGGCATCGACTTCCTGCTGCCCGTCGGTTTCGCACCCCGGCAGCGCACGGGCGTCCGGATCCAGACCTTCACCCGTGACGAACTGGAGCGCCGGCTGCGCCGCAAGGTGCTCGCGCTCCCCGAGGTCACCCTGCTGCCGTCCACCCACTGCACGGGGCTGACCCGGGGCCCCGGGGGCCGGGTGAGCGGGGTGACGTGCCGGGCGCAGGACGCGGAACCCCTCGAGCTGGCCGCCGACCTGGTGGTCGACGCCTCCGGGCGGTCCAGCTCCCTTCCGGACTGGCTGGGCGGGATGGGGATCGCCGTGCCGCCGAAGCGGACCGTGAAGGCGAAGGTCACGTACACGTCGATGAACTTCGACCGGCCCGACGAGAGCCACCCGGACCACCCGGACTTCTACCTCGCCTACCAGATGCTGTTCGCTCCCCGGGTGCCCCGGGCCGGGGTCCTGCTCGCCGTGGAGCGCAACCGCTGGACGTGCTCGCTGTTCGGGTTCCAGGACCAGCCGCCCACCGACGACGAGGGCTACCTGGCGTTCGCCGAGAGCCTGCACAACCCGCGCCTCGCCCAGCACCTCGGCGGGCGCACCGGCCAGGAGACCATCCACCGCTACACCAACGCCGACAACCAGTGGCGGCCCTACCACACCGTCAGGGACTGGCCGGACCGGCTCGTCGCCGTCGGCGACGCCGTCTGCGTGTTCAACCCCGTCTACGGCCAGGGCCTGACGGTCGCCGCGATGGAGGCGGAACTGCTCCAGGGCATGCTGGCCCGGTGCGCCGGGTCCGGGCGGCTGGACGGCCTCGCCGCCGGCTTCCAGAAGAAGGTGGGGCGTCTGGTGCTGGGCCCCTGGACGCTGTCCACCAACTCGGACCTGATGTGGAACCCCGAACGTCAGCCGCCCGCCGCGCGCTTCGCCCACTGGTACAACACGCGTCTCTTCCATGTGGCGGTGAAGGACGCGGCCGTGTGGGCGAGGTTCGTGCGGGTGGTGAACATGCTGTCCTCGCCGGCCCTGCTGTTCCATCCCGTGGTGGCGCTGAAGGTCCTCACCGCGGCGACGGCCGGGCGCAGGACGCCGAACTGACCGCTCACGCGCCTCGGGAGCGCTACGACAGTGAGTGCAGCCGCAGTTGGAGCATCGCCGCGAAGCGGGCCTCCGGGTCGGTGAGGTCGATGCCGCCGACCTCGGCGACCCGGCGCAGGCGGTAGCGGAAGGTGTTGGGGTGGACGTGGACGGACGCGGACGCGGCGATGACGTCGCCGAAGGCGTCCAGCCAGGCGCCCAGCGTCTGCACCAGACTGGCGCGGTGCTGCTCGTCGTACGCGAGGAGCAGCGCCACCGGCCCGCTGGGGCGGTCGCCCCGCGCGGCCACCATGTCCCGGAGTTCGAGTATCAGCGACTCCACGTGCACGTCGGGCAGCCGGGCCACCCGGGTTCCGCCGGGGCGGGACCGCAGCACGCGCAGCGCCCGGTCGGCGAAGGCGCGCGCCTGAGCCAGGTCGATGACCCCGCCCGAACCCGAACCCGAACCCCCGCCCGAACGTGCGCCCGCGACCGCCCCGACGCCGACCACGACCGGGACGCGGTCGCCGATCCGGTCGACGAAGTCCGCCGCGATCCGCAACGCCCGCTCCTCCCCGTCCTCGACATCCCGCCCGGTCGGGACGAGCGCGTAGGCGATGTCGCCGACGAGTGCGGCGGCGCTGCGCGGATGGACGGCGGTCACATGCATCGTGAACGCGTCGGCGACGCGCTGCCGTTCGGCGGCCAGCACGGTGTCGGCGCCGAGGGACGGTTCGCTCGCCGAGTCGGCCAGGGCGAGCGCGAGGACGACCACGGGCTGGTCGGCCAGCCCGAGCCGGCCGAGCGCGCCCCGGGCACCCGCGCCTCCCTCCAACGCGGTGCCGACGAGATCGGCGCGCAGCCTGCGTTCGACGTCGGCGCCGGCCCGGATGCGGAGCATGTGCAGCGCGACGAGCTTCGCGGCGTCGCGCAGCGCCAGGGCCCGTTCCGCGCAGAGGGGTTCCTTGACCGCGGCCCAGATCGAGCCGAGGACCTCGTCGCCCGCGCGCACCGCCATGGCCACCCGGGGAATCGAGAAGCCGCTCGGCTCGTCGTCGGAGGGAGCGCCGGACGGAGCGCCCGGCGGAGGGATGAACACCGGGTCGTCGCCGCGGTAGATCTGCTGGAACACGCCACGCTCGGCGAGCAGCCGCGAGTAGCGCTCGGGAACCTGCCGGCCGAGGATGGCCTCGACCCGCGCGGTGTCCGCCTCGTCCTGCCGCCCGGAGAACGCCAGCACCCGGGACCTGCGGTCCTCGATGGTCACCGGCGCGTCCAGCAGCGCCGCGATCGCGTTGGCCAGTGTGAACAGGTCACCGGACGGGATGCCGCCGAGCGTCGCGGCGTCGCAGTCGGCGATGTCGCCCTCGGCCAGCAGGGACCGCAGCAGCGCGGCCAGTTGGGCCCAGGACGCACCCGACGTGAGACCGAGCACCGCGACACGGGAACGCTCTGCCGCCGCCCGAACCGCGTCGTCGGCCGGTACGGGCGCGCGGAGCACCAGCCCGGCCGCGCCCTGCTCGCCGAGGGCGTCGAGAAGCGCCACGACGTCGTCGGCCCGGTGGACCCCGACGCCCAGCACCAGTGCCCGGGGCGGCAACACCGGGGCGTCCAGCGGATCGTGGATGACGACGCCGCCGATGTGCCCGCCGGGATCGGGCTCGCCGTACGTGAGCCGCAGCAGCGTCGTGCCGAGGTCGTCGAGCAGTCGGCCGAGACTGGTACGGGGCTGTGAGTTCACTCGGGGTAGCACCACCTGACCGACGCTAACCACGGGAAGGGCCGCGGCATTCGTCATACCGAACGAACATCCCCGTCGGATTCATTCCCCGCGACGAACTGCGCGGGCAGCCACTCCGTCGACACGGTGACGTCCGCCGGCCGCTCGGGCAGCGGCTCCGCCCCGATCCCCGGACCGGTCGGCACGGCCAGGTGCCCGTCGTCCAGGACGAACGGCTCGGTGGCGGGACAAGAACGCCTGGGGCGGGTTCGACATCGAGGAGTACCAGGAGATCGTCGAACGGTTTCCCGAGGGCCCGCTGCGGGCGACGACCGATGTCTCCGTGCCCCACCACTACGCGGTCGAACTCCCCGAGGCCCCCTGGAGCGCGCCGCTGCCCGGGCACCCCCGCTCCGAGGAACTGGCCAGGCTGTGGGGAAACACGCTCTACGACACGGCCACCCCGGGGCCCCTCCAGATCGGCGGTTACGCCTCCGAGGAGGCCGTCCATCTCGACCCGGTCGCAGGCGCCGTGCACGGCGCGGTGAGGGGGGCGGCTGACGGCACCTGGGGCGGAGGCGGTGCGGTGTCGGACGCCGTCGCGGACTGGGTGCTGCTCGCCGACTGGGCACCAGGCATCCGGGGCAGGGAGGGCGTCACCGTCCACTGGGCGATCCAGCGCGCGGACCTGGCCGCAGGACGCTTCGACCGCACGTTCACCACCGTCTTCTGGAACCCCTGACAGGACATGGGAGTCGTGGCGCGGCCGGCGGCCGGACCGCCCCGGACCTCAGCCGAAGGCCTTGTGGAGTGCGGGGAGCAGGGTCTTCTCCGACCAGTCCAGGAACGGCAGTTGCTCGTCGCCGCCGATCTGGACGAGGGCGACCTCGGTGAAGCCGGCCTCGGCGTAGGGGCGTACGGCCTCGACGAAGTCGTCCGGGTCGTCGCCGCAGGGGATGGACGCGGCCACGTCGTCCGGCGTCACGAACCGGGTCGCGGCCTCGAAGGAGTCCGGATGGGGAAGCTCGGAGTTGACCTTCCAGCCGAGCCCGAACCAGCGGAACTGCGCGTGGGCGCGGTGGAGAGCGGCGTCACGGTCGGCTCCGAAGCTGACGGGGAGCTGGCCCACCCGGGGCTTTCCGGTGCCGCCGTATCGGTCGAAGGCGTCCAGGAGGGGCTTCCTGGGTTCGGTGGCGATGACCAAGTCCCCCAAACGGCCCGCCAGTTCGCACGACTGGTCACCCGAGACGGCGATGCCGATCGGCGGCGGCGCGTCGGGGAGGTCCCACAGCCGGGCCGAGTCCACGCGGAAGTGCGTGCCGTGACGCGTCACATGGCCGCCCCCGAACAGCCCACGGATGATCCCGACCGCTTCCTCGAGCATCTCGTGCCGTACGTCCACCGCGGGCCAGCCACGGCCCACCACGTGCTCGTTGAGATTCTCGCCCGCCCCCAGCCCCAGCCGGAACCTGCCCTCCGACAGCAGAGCCATGGTGGCCGCCTTCTGCGCCACCACCGCGGGGTGGTAGCGGACGCTCGGGCAGGTCACGTAGGTCATCAGCGGAATGCGCGTGGTGGCCTGCGCCGCGGCGCCGAGGACGCTCCAGGCGTACGGGGAGTGCCCCTGGGAGCGCAGCCAGGGAAAGTAGTGGTCCGACGTGACCGAGAAGTCGAAGCCCGCCCCCTCGGCGCGCACGACGTGATCCACCAGGTCACGGGGGCCAGCCTGTTCCGTCATCATTGTGTATCCGATGTGCACCATGTGGTGGCGGGTTTCCGGCCATGCGGATCGAAAACGCGGGCCGGGCCGACGGCGGGGAACGCGGCCGGAGGCCGCTACGGCGAGAGGTCGTCGTCGTAGTAGTCCTCGTCCGGGATCCGATGGACGGCCGCCTCTTCCGCGGAGGCCGCGCCCCCGTCGATGCCGACGTCCTCCGCGAGCAGGTCCTTCTCGGCATCCTCGCGCGCGCCCTCGTCCGGAGCCACGAGGCGCCCGGCCCGGTCCGTCCCCACCTCGTCGTCCAGCGGCTCGCCCGCCCCGCCCGTGAGGTCTCCCACGCCGTCATCCATGCCGTCGTCCACGCCGGGCTCCTCCAGCGCGGGATCCGCACGCTCCTCGGCCAGCCGTTGGTCCAGGCTCTCGCCCTCGCGCTGCTCACGCGCGGTCGTCCCCTGGTGCTCCACCGCCAGCGGACGCTCGGGCGGCGACCAGCCTTCCTCGTAGGGGTCGCTGCCCCGGTCGATGAGCGTGTCCTCCGGATCGAGGATGCCCTCGTCCTCACGGTCGTCGGGGCCATCGGGCTGGTAGACCTCGTCGCCCATGACGTCGTCGTGGTTCTGGCTCCCCATGGCGTGTACCTTTCGGATGCATTTCGGCTGCCTAGAGTCCTTGGGCCCGCGTATCCAGGTCGACGGCCCTCACACCATCCGGACCGGCAGGTGATCAGCGGCCGAGCGCCCGCGTGGACGTCCTGCTGGAACTCGTGGCCTCACCGGAACGGGCGCTCCTTGTTCACGGTGCGGGCGGCGGTCTCCTTCGCCCGGCGCGCTGCTCCTCGCACCACGGGTTCCCCTTCCACGGGCCGCGTAACGCGCAGCCCGGCGGCCCCTGCCGCGATGAGTTCCGCCCGGCGCGCGAGTCTGTTCTGGTGAGCGTCGCGCAGGACGTCGTCGTACGACGCTGCCCGGCAGGAGACACAACGGAGGACACCATGACGACCACGCCCGGCAACACCAGCAGCAGCCTCTCCGGCAAGCCGCCGGTCGTCGACCTGGCCACCTGGCAGGCGGCGCGCGAGAAACTGCTGGTCCGCGAGAAGGCGCACACCCGTGAGGGCGACGCGATCGCCGCGGCCCGCCGTCGGCTGCCGATGGTGGAGCTCGACGGGACGGCCGAGGTCGTCGGACCTGACGGCCCGGTCCCGTTCCTGGACCTGTTCCAGGGGCGCGACGAGCTCGTGGTCTACCAGCACATGTGGTACGACGGCGCACCGCACCAGGGGCAGTGCGAGGGCTGCACCACCACGGCCTGGCACATGAAGGACGCCGTCTACCTCAACGCCCGGGGCGTCTCGTTCGCCGTCCTGACCTCGGGCCCGTGGGACGAGGTGGCTCGCTACGTCGCGTTCATGGGTTACACCCAGCCCTGGTACTCGGTACGGGGCGTGGAGGCGCCGGTCGGCGGCGAGATGGGGCACATCGCCTGTTTCCTTCGCGACGGCGACCGGGTGTTCCTCACCTACTCCACGACGGGCCGTGGCAACGAGCCGGTCAACGGGTCCCTCGGCCTGCTCGACATGACGCCCTACGGCCGCGGCGAGGCCTGGGAGGACAACCCCGAGGGCCGGCCCGTGATCGGCGACGTCCGTGAGGGGTACCCGTCCGTGGGTGGCCAGGCCTGCTGGTACTGGCGCTCGGACGCGGACGGCGTCGCCACCTGGGGCCCGACCAGCCGGCCCGTGCCGCAGTGGACCCGCCCCGGCGCGACCCCCGTGGAGACCCTCGGCCGACAGGGCCACCACCACTGACGCGACTTCGTCCGCCTTACCGTGGCGCGACGGTCGCGAGTACTCCCCGTGCAGCCGTGCCGTCCGGCCAGGTCCACCCGGCGACGAGGTGTCCGGACGACCCCTGGGCGGCCTCCGCCGGCCGCAGGACGCGGTTGACCTGAACGCCGGGGCCGTCGCCGCGGCCGTCGCCGGGGACGGTTCCGTGCACGGTGACGGTCGGGTCAGGGGTGTCGCTCTCGCTCTGGTGCTGCGGCACCGCCTCACCGCGCAGAAGGGCACCCAACTGCGCCGTCACCACCGGGTCGTGGACGCCGTCGTAGATCCACCGGGTGCCGAGCACCCCGTGCTCGGAGGTGCCGATCAACGCCTCGCCGGGGACGCCGTCCAGCGCGGCACCGCGGTAGCCCATCGGCACCAGATACGCCACCGGTTCCTGCGCGGTGGTGTCCACCACGACCATGAACTCGATGCCGACCGCGCCCTCGGGATCGTCCAGACGGAACCCACCGGCCTTGACCAGTTCCGGCGTGTCCGCGTCGCCCACGTACCAGCTCTGCTTCGGCAGCCAGCCGGTGAGCAGCTCCAGCTTGGTGGGCGTCATGGTGGTGCGGTGGACAAAGGCCATGCGAACTCCCTCACGCGCAGGTCTGGGCCCGTCCTCCGACGGGATGTGATCGAACCTATAGGAGGGCCCGAGGCGACCCGAGCCACTCTCGTCAGCCTGTCAGGGGCCGCCACCGGTCTTCCCGCGCGGGGTCGATGCTGCTGAGCCACACCAGCGTCCCGCCGATCAGGCCGGGCTTGTCCCGCGCGGCCAGGGCCGGGGCGCCGAGCATGTCGGCAGCCTCCTCCAGGTAGGTGACCAGCGTGTCGAGTTCGTCGTCGGGGGCTTCGTCGTAGCGGGACCAGCGGCCCAGGTAGCCGGTCGCGGCGTCCAGGTACAGGCCCGAGGTGATGTCGGCCGGGCCGTGGGCGACAACCGGAATCCAGGTCGGCCTCCACACGGTGATCCGCTCCTCTTCCGGGCGGTCGGTGTTGAGGGTGTCCTGGTTGGCCTGGGAGTCCATCTTCAGCCGGTAGACGGCGGCCACGGCGTCCAGGGTCATCAGAGCCCGGTTGCCGGGCAGGCATCCCCAGCCGTCGGCCCCGCCGTCGCCCGCGGTCAGCAGCCACAGGACGTGCAGCTCGACGGGTATCCGCATGCCGAGGTCGTCTTCCAGGGCGGCGATGGCGGCAGCGCTTGCGCCGGCGCGGAGCGCGGCGCAGGAGTCAGGGGCGTCGCGCTGGAGCCGGCGGGTGATGCGGTGCCAGGCGTCGGCGACCTCCCGTACGGTGATCGCGGCGACGGCGGTGTCGGCAGGCGGATCCTGTTCCCGGCCCTGTTCCCGGCCCTGCTCCTGGCCCAGCTCTTGGTGCTGGTCATGGGTGTCTGTGGAGGGGGCCGCGCTCAGGTAGCGAATCCGGATCCGGTCCGGTTCGCGGATGTAGCCGACGGACAGGTCGGGGCACTCCTCGAACATGTCGCCGTCGACCGTCACGGTGAGGATGCCGGGCAGCCCCGAGGGCCGGCCCATGTCGGGGTCGTCGACCAGCTGGCCGGCCACAGCCTTCAACGCGTAAGGAACGCCGGCCCCGAGCTGGACGGCGATGTCGCGTACGTCCGGGGGGATCTCCACGTTCACGCCAGGCTCTCCTTGCCGGTCGGATGCAGGACGGTACCCCTCACACAGTAGGACGCCACGGGGCGGGCTTGCCGAACGCTCAGGTGCTCCGCGCCCTCCGCGCCCTCCGCGCACGCGCTGCCGGCCGTCCGGCCCGGGACGGCGCGGCTTGCGGCAGTGCCGGTGCCGGTCGTTGTCGGGGGAGACCACAAGGCCCGTCCGGGAGCTCAGTTACCTGCCAGGTCGAGCCCGGACCAGTTGGAGCGGATGGTGGGCGAGGCGACCGCCCGTCTGCTCATGTCCAGCGGCCCCGGTATGCCGATGACGCCCGCGCTCGCGGGCCCGTCGACCGGGCCTCCAGCTCGGGCCGCGACGCGCTCCCGTGCTGGAGGATACGAAGAGCGGCAATTTATGCCGTACAAGAACGAAAGTCCAGAGGGTTGACGCATTGGATACACGAATTTAATCTCCTTGAACGTTCGATCCTTTACATGGCCACCTGCTTTGACGCGAATTCTGTCCATCTGAGACGTAAATCGTTGAGCACTTCAGTGGTGAGGAGCCCGCATGGAGCTCAATCGGACATCAGCACGACGCCGCCTCAGACGCCCGTTACGCCGCACCGCCCTGATCACGGGAGTGAGCTCGGCGCTCCTGGCCGGGGGCGTGACCGTGGCTCCCGGCGCCTCGGGCACCGGCGACGCCCGCGTCGCCGCCCTCATCGCCCGGATGACGCTGGACGAGAAGTTGTCCTTCGTCCATGGAGGCACCGATCCCCAGGCGCTGGGCCAGGCCGGATACATACCCGGGGTGCCCCGCCTCGGCATCCCCGAACTGCGGCTCACCGACGGTCCCGCGGGTATCCGGGTCAACGAGCACGCCACCGCGATGCCGGCGCCGGTCGCGCTCGCCTCGTCCTTCGACGACCGACTGGCCCGTACGTTCGGCGAGGCCGTCGGACACGACGGCCGGGCGCTCGGCCAGGACGTCCTGCTCTCCCCGATGACGAACATCATCCGGGTGCCGTACGCGGGGCGGAACTTCGAGACCTTCAGCGAGGACCCGCTGCTCAGCTCCCGCATGGTGGCCGGGGAGATCGAGGGCATCCAGAGCCAGGGCCTGATCGCGACCGTCAAGCACTACGCGGAGAACAACCAGGAAGACAACCGCATGGGGGTGAACGTCACCGTCGACGAGCAGACCCTGCGTCAGATCGAGCTGCCCGCCTTCGAGGCCGCCGTCAAGGCCGGCGCCGGTGCGGTGATGTGCTCGTACAACTCGGTGAACGGCAGTCCCGGCTGCGGCAGCGACGAACTGCTCAACTCGATCCTCAAAGAGCAGTGGGGCTTCAAGGGCTGGGTCATGTCGGACTGGGGCGCGACCCATGCGACGACCGACATCGTGAACGGTCTCGACCAGGAGATGCCGACCGGCGTCTTCCTCGGCGAAGAACTGAGGACCGCCATCACGAACGGCACCATTCCGGTTTCCGAGCTGAATGATTCGGTCGCGCGCATTCTGGGCCAGATGAAGAAATTCGGCCTTCTCGACGGCACAGCGCGCCCGCGGCCCGCACGCGACCCCGAGGGCGGCGCCAAGGCCGCGCAGAAGGTGGCCGAGTCCGGCGCGGTCCTGCTGAAGAACACCGGCAACGTGCTTCCGCTGACCGGTAAGGACACCAGCATCGGACTCATCGGCCCGACCGCGAAGACACCGAAGGTCACCGGCGGCGGCAGCTCCAACGTCGTACCGGACTCCGCGGCCTCGCCGCTGGACACCATCACGCAGCGGGCCGGCCGTCATGCCACGGTGCGCTACGCGGCCGGCGGCGACCACACCGGCGCCCCCATCCCCGCGACGGTCCTCAGCCCCGCCCTGCCGGTCGACCCGGACGGCACGATCACCGTCACACCGGACGCCGCCTTCGACTACAGCGGCACCCTCACCGTGCCGGCCGACGGCGACTACTCCTTCGTCTACGACCTTCCCGCCGCGTACGGCATCCTGAAGATCGACGGCAACAGCGTCATCACCGGCTTCCTCGGCGCGAGCAGCGCCACCGTGCGTCTCACGGCGGGAACGCACACCTTCGCCGCCGGCGCCCTCGCGATCCAGGGCGGACCGACGAAGATCCGGCTGAACTGGGTCACCCCGCAGGCCGCGCAGGCCGCCCGGGAGCAGGCCGTGGCCCTGGCCCGCCAGGTGAAGACCCCCATCGTCTTCGCCTACGACGACGGCACCGAGGGCTTCGACCGGAAGAACCTCTCCCTGCCGGCCGACCAGGACGGGCTCATCTCCGCCGTGGCCGACGCCAACCCGAACACGATCGTCGTCCTCAACACCGGATCGTCGATCACCATGCCGTGGCTGCCCAAGGTCAAGGCGGTGCTCGACATGTACTACCCCGGGCAGAACGGGGCCGAGGCCACCGCCCGGCTGCTCTACGGCGACGTGAACCCGTCGGGAAAGCTCTCCCAGACGTTCCCCGCGAGTGAGTCCGTCACACCGGTCGCCGGCGACCCGCTCAGGTACCCGGGAGTGGACAACCAGGAGAACTACTCCGAGGGCGTCTACGTGGGCTACCGCTGGTACGACAAGGAGAAGGCGGCCCCGCTGTTCCCCTTCGGCCACGGCCTGTCGTACACCTCCTTCGCCTACCGCGACCTGGCGGTACGGCAGAGTCACGGCGAGCTGACCGTTTCGTTCACCCTGAAGAACACCGGCACCCGCGACGGTGACGAGGTCGCCCAGGTCTACGTCGGTGCGAGCCCGAGGACCACCGCGCCGCAGGCGGTGCGCTCGCTGGGCGGCTACCAGAAGGTGCATCTGCGCGCCGGTCAGTCCAAGACCGTACGCATCCGGGTCGACGCCCAGCAGTTGAAGTACTGGAACACCTCCTCCCACGGCTGGGCGCTCGGCACCGGGAAGCGGGACGTGTGGGTCGGCTCCTCGTCGCGGACGCTCCCTCTCCACGGCAGCGTCCACGTCACCCGCTGACGACGGCCCGTCCCGCACCTGCCCCCCCCCACCACCACGGGTGCGGGCCGCCCTACCGCTGCGGCCCGCACCCGGCCAGAGAGGTCCCCATGACTGCCAGCAGGATCCGTACTGTCCTGGGCGGCGCGTCGGCCCTGTGCCTCGCCGTCGTCGGGCTGCTGCCCGCGACGGCGTCCGCGAGTGCGCCGGCCGTGGTGTCCACCGACAAGGGCGCCGTGCGCGGCGCCACCGCGTACGGCGTCGAGCGGTTCCTCGGCATCCCCTACGCGGCGGCGCCCACGGGCTCCCTGCGCTGGAAGCCGCCGCAGTCCCCGGCGCGGTGGACCGGCGTACGGGAGGCCACCGACTTCGGCGACCCCTGCCCCGTACTGCCCAGCGGCAACGGACCACGCAGCGAGACCGAGGACTGCCTCGACGTCAATGTGTGGCGGCCTTCGGGCGTGCGGGCCGGCGCCCGTCTTCCGGTGCACGTGTTCATCCACGGCGGTGGCCTGACCAACGGCAGCGGCTCGCAGAACGACGAGTCGAAACTCGTCAGGGAGACCGGTGTCATCGGCGTCTCGCTCAACTACCGGCTCGGCGCCTTCGGCTTCCTCGGCCTGCCCGCGCTCACCGAGGAGGGCGGCGAGTCCGGCAACTACGGGTTCATGGACCAGCAGGCCGCGCTGCGCTGGGTGCAGCGCAACATCGCCGCCTTCGGCGGGAACCCCCGTGAGGTCACCATCGACGGCGAGTCCGCGGGCGGCTGGTCCGTCTGCGGTCATCTGGTGTCGCCCGGCTCACGCGGGCTGTTCGCCCGCGCCATGATCCAGAGCGGGTCCTGTCCCAGCGGTCCGCAGGCCCGGGCGGAGGCCGCCGGGACGGCCTTCGCCCGGGCGGCGGGCTGCGACGGCACCGACCGGGCTGCCGTCCTCGACTGCCTGCGGTCCGCCTCGGCGGGCACGCTCCTCGACGCGAGCGGGACCTTCTCGTCCGGCTTCGTGGACGGCACTCCGACGTTCCCGATCCCGGCACGTGAGGCGCTGGACAGCGGGCGGTTCGCCCGCGTACCCGTGGTCGTCGGCGCCACCCGTGACGAGGGCCGCACCTTCTCCGCGGGCTACACAGGCGCGGGCAAGGAGGCCTACCTCGCCTTCGTCCAGGGCACCGCAGGGGACCGCGCCGACGAGGTCCTCGCCCGCTACCCCTGGCCCGAGACGTCCGACCGCTACACCGCGGCGTACCTCATCGGCGCGATCATGACCGACTCGGGGATGATCGCGGGGATCGGCGGGTGCGAACTCCGCTCGCTCACCCGGACCTTCGAGCGGTACACCCCCACCTACGCGTACCGGTTCGACCACCGGACCGGTCCCGGCCTGACGCAGATCCCCGGCTACGTCTGGGGAGCCGGCCACGCCGCGGAACTCGCCTACATCTGGCCCAGCTTCGACAACGGCACACCCATAGCCCCGCTGTTCGACGCCGACGAGCGCCGGCTCGCCCGCGAGATGACCCGGTACTGGGGCGCGTTCACGAAGACCGGCCGCCCGGACGCCGCCCGGCAGACGGCCTGGCCCGGCTACCACAGCGGCAAGGGCCTGACGCTGTCGCTGCGGGCGGGAGGCAGGAGTGTCCTGATCGACGACGACCGGTTCTCAACGGAACACCAGTGCTCGTTCTGGGACACGATGCCGGCCACCCAGTAGTGCGACTGGCCTCGGCGGTACCCTCGCTGGTCGAAGCCGGCCGTGATCGACCTTCTCGCCGAACGCGTGCCCGGCTTGCCACGCGCCCTGCGCGAGGCCGACCCGACCACGTTCTCCTCGAAGGAGTTCAGCCCGCCGGGGTACGGGCCGTGATCCAGTCGGCCACCTGCCGCACGTACTCCCGGTATCCGGACCGCGCGGCGGACACGACCGCGGTGACCTCCTCGGGTTCGGTGTCCAGGTACAGCTGCACGAGGACGTTGTGCGGGCCGTCCGGCGGCGTGAGGTGGGTCGCCAGCTCGGCGTCGATCAGGCCGGCCTTCTCGGCCGCGCCGAACGAGGCGGCGGGTGTCCGCGGCTCTTCACCCAGCACCGCCGCGGAGACGTGTCTGTTGATCGCGAAGGCCAGGTCGATCAGGAGCGCCAGGATCCGCTCGACGACGAGCCCGGTTTCCGGATCGCTCTCCAGACGCGCGCGGCCCACCGGTCCGAGGGAGTCGAGTTGCCCGACCGACTTGCGCATCGTGATGAGCCTGTGCTCGATCGAGGCCCGGTCCAGGGCCGGGGGCACCGGTCGACCGTCTCCCGAGCGGGCCGCGGCCACCCGCGCCGCTTCCCGCAGCTGCCCCGCCCCTTCACTCGATGTGGTCATCGCCGCATCGTGCCACACCTGGGGTGATCTGTGACCGTCGCGCATCGGGGAGCCGGCTCGTGCCGGTCGTGGCCGATCCCGTCTGATGGGACACCCGATGGACGACCGCGGATGTCAGGTGGACAGTCATGCCACGTGCTGGTCTGCAGTGCCGACACACCGCAGTGACGCGCGGCACCATTCGCCGGAACAACCGGAACAACCACGGCAAGGGGGGTGCGGAATGCGGTCTTTGAGCGACCTCTTCCGCAATTTCATGCAGCTCGGATACGTGACGGACGACATCGACGCCGCGGCGTCGTTCCTCGAGTCGAAGGTGGGGACGGTGGAGTGCGTCAGACACTTCAAGTCGTCGCTGGGCGGCGGCCGTCCGCGGACCGGTGCCGGCGACCCGCGAACCACCTTCGTGGTGGTGGACGGTGAGCCTGCTGACGAGTGGGTCATCGACGTCGCCCTGGTCAACGCCGGTCCGACCAATCTGGAGATCATTCGTCCGGTGGGCGGCATGGTCGACCTCTATCGGGACGCCATCAGGCCCGGGGAGCCGGCGACGCTGCATCATCTGGGCTTCCGCGTCGACGACTTCGACGAGGCGTCCGCGATCGTCGCCGCGAGCGGCAGGACCTGGAAGCAGTTCGGGGACAGCGGAGCCATCCGTTTCGGGTATCTCGACATGACCGCCGAGCTGGGTCACTTCGTCGAAATCATGGAGCTCGACGAGGCCGCCGCCCAGGGGTTCGCGCAGCTCGAAGCAGCCTCGAACGCGGGCCGGGACTGAGGCGCTGCTTCCTTCGGCACGGCGCTCTCCGTTGTGAGTCGGGCCGTGTCCGTCCAATGCTCGACACATCCCGAGAGGAACCATCATGAGCCGCGAAAGCACAGCTGATTCCTACGATGTCATCGTCGTCGGCTCAGGAGCGGGGCTCGTCGGCGCCTACGCCGCGGCGTCTCGCGGGCTGCGCACGCTGGTCATCGAGAAGACCGAGTACGTCGGCGGGACCACGGCCTACTCCGGTGCCGGAATCTGGCTGCCCGGCAACGCGGCCGAGCAGCGAGCCGGGATTGAGGACAGTCCCGACGCCGCACGTCCCTACCTCGACGCGATCGTCGGCGAGGACTCGGCGGCTTCACTGCGTGAGGCATTCCTTCAGGCGGGGCCTCCCCTGATCGACGAACTGGAGAAGAATCCGAGGTTCGGCCAGTTCATCTGGCAGGGGGTGCCCGACTACTTCGCCGACCGGCCGGGGAGCCTGCCCCAGGGACGAACCATCTTCCCTCAGGACTTCGACCGGTCCGAACTCGGCGATCTGGAGCCCCTGGTGCGCAGGCCGCTGTGGACGGAGCGCTGGGGTGTCGATCCCGGCTCGGTGATGATCGGCGGGCAGGCCCTCATCGGGCGCGCGCTGCTCGCGTTCATGGAGACAGGCAACGGCACCGTGCGGACGAACACCCGACTGGAGCGCCTCATCGTCGAGGACGGAGCGGTCGTCGGGATCGAGGCCCTGAGCGAGGGAGAGAGGGTGACGTTCCGCGCCGGCCGGGGCGTACTCCTCGCGGCAGGCGGTTACGAGCGGAACGGCACGCTCCGTCAGCGGTTCCAGCCCGAACTCACCGACGAATGGACCCAGGGCTGCGAGGGCAACACCGGCGATGCCCTCACCGCGGGCATCGACATCGGCGCGGCGACCGACCTGCTCGAGGAGTCGTGGTTCGCGCCGGGCCTCGTCGTGCCCGACACGCGCCCGGTGTTCTACACGTCGGTCTGGAGCGGCATCTGGGTCAACGCCGCCGGACAGCGCTACATGAACGAACGTCTCCCGTACGACCGGGCCGGCCACGAGATGCTCCGGGCGCACAGATCCTCGGACGTGTCGCACCTTCCCACACACTGGGTGTTCGACCAGCGCCAGATCGACAACGAAAGGGCTTTCGCCGCGCTGCCCGTCGCGCCGCAGGTCCCCGGATGGTTCGACGTCGACACATTCATCGACGCGGGTGTGCTGAAGCGGGCCGACACGCTCGAGGAACTCGCGCAACTCATCGGCCTGCCCGCAGGTGCCCTCACCGAGAGCGTCGAGCAGTTCAACGGTTACGCCCGCAGCGGCAAGGACGAGCGCTTCGGTCGCGGTGAGGATCCCTGGGACCTCATGATCACGCACATGGCGGGGGCCCACACCGACGGGCCGAACCCCTGCCTGGGCGTGATCGACAAGCCGCCGTTCTACGCGGCCACGATCGTACTGTCCGACCTGGGGACCAAGGGGGGCCTCAAGACGGACGACCACGCGCGCGTCCTGAGGCCCGACGGCTCGGTCATCACCGGCCTGTACGCATCGGGGAACACGATGGCGCCGATGTCCGGCCGGATCTACCCCGGCGCGGGAGGCCCCGTGGGCTCGTCCATGGCGTTCTCCTACCTCGCCGCCCTCGACATGGCCGACGAGACCCCGTAGGCCGAAGTCCGCTCAACGCCCTCTCGAGGAGAGTCACTTCGAGAGGGCGTCGGCGATCAGGCGGACTCGGTCGAGTGACCGGGAAAGAGAGACAGCGCGGGGTCGAGGGCGACCGCGGCGTTGTTGACCGCGGTCGCGACCTCCCCGAACCCGACGGACATCAGGCGGACCTTGCCGGGGTACGCGGTGACATCGCCCGCGGCGTAGATCCGGTCGACGGTGGTGCGCATCCGGGTGTCGACGACGATCGTGCGCCGGTCCAGTTCGACGCCCCAGTCGGCCAGTGGCCCGAGGTTGCTGACGAAGCCGAGCGCGGCCACGACCGCGTCCACCTTCAGCACCCGGGACTCGTCCTCGCCGTCGACCCGGAGGTGCGCCCGGCGCAGCCGGTCGTCGCCGGCCAGGGCTTCCACCTTGGCGTTGGTGACGATACCGACGCCGCATCCATGCAGCTCGCGCACGCTCGCCGCGTGTGCCCGGAACGTGCCGCGGCGGTGCACGAGGGTCACCGAGCGGGCGATCGGGTGCAGGGCCAACGCCCAGTCGACCGCGCTGTCCCCACCGCCGACGACGAGGACGTCGTGGTCGGAGTACTCCGCCGGGTCCGGGACGAAGTAGCTCAGCCCGCGGCCGAGGAACTCCTCCCCGGCAGGGAGGGAGCGCGGGGTGAACGTGCCTATCCCGGCGGTCAGTACGACCGCGCCGGTGTCGACCGTGGTGCCGTCGGAGAGGGTGACCTGCGGGCGTCCGTCGGGCGAGTGGCTGAGATCGACCGCCTGACGGCCCAGCAGGTAGGTCGGGTCGAACGCGTCGGCCTGGTCCTTGAGGGCGGTGACGACGTCGCGACCGCGGGCACCGGGGACGGCTGCGATGTCCCGGATCTCCTTCTCCGGGTAGAGCGCGGTGATCTGGCCGCCGCACTGCGGCAACGCGTCCACCAGGACGGTCCGCAGCCCGCGGAAGCCCGCGCAGTAGGCGCCGAAGAGCCCGATCGGGCCTGCGCCGACGATGAGGATGTCTGTGGTCACGGTCTCGGCCACGGGCCGACCTCCTGGGAGTGATGGAGAGAGAGTGGACAGCGGGGCTCCTCGCCCGGCTACGGACGGTGCGTCCCGTCAACGGGCATGTCGCGCACCGTGAGCTGCCGCCCCCAGGGATGGGGATGGGGATGTGTATCTGACGCGGGTGCATGGCCGGTCACCCACGCGGGCCGGTTGAGTGTAGGGCGCGCCGGAGCCGGGCCGTCAGCTCTTGTCCCGTCTGATGGGACGGTCGGTGGACGACCCGAGACGCCGCGTGGAGAGTCGTTTTCACCGCCACTGCTGATGGGCGAATGGCGATGACGCGCGGCTTTCACAGGGACCAGGAAGGGCGAGGCTCATGAGCGACGAAGTACGGGTGTGGATCGACCAGAAACTGTGCACCGGTGACGGTCTGTGTACCCAGTACGCGCCCGACGTCTTCGAGTTCGGCGACGACGGGCTGGCCTACGTCAAGAGTGCCGCCGACGGGGAACTGCTGACGTCGGAAGGCTCGCAGGCCGATGTCTCGGACGGACTGCGCCTGGACGTGATCGACGCCGCCGACGAGTGCCCGGGCAACTGCATCCACGTGGTGCGGCGCGACGACGGGGCCGAGGTCGCGGGCCCTGACGCGGGCTGACATCACCTTGCTCCCACCTGGAGCCGTACGCGCACGACAAGTGGAGGAGTGGTTTTCGGTGTCTGCGGTAATCGAGCCCCAACTGGACCGTCGAGTTCCTTGGTTCGAGGGCGATGTCCCCGCCGAGAGGGTTCCGGAGAAATACCGGCTTTCCCGTGCCTACGTACCCAAGAGCCGGTACCTGGACCCCGCGTTCCTGAAGTGGGAACTCGAGAAGATGTTCACTCGCACATGGCTCATGGCCTGCCGCACCGAGGAACTGCCGGGAGTCGGATGTTTCGTCGAGTACGAGATCGGTGGGCATTCGATCCTGGTCGTGCGAGAGGCCAAGAACTCGATCCGTGCCTATCACAACGCGTGCCGGCACCGCGGTACCCGCCTTGCGCGAGGACGGGGTCGCGTCGGTTCGCTCATCTGTCCGTTCCACGGCTGGCGGTGGAATCTTGACGGCTCGATCAGGCTGGTACTCGACCGTGAGGAGTTCGTGCCCCGCTCGGACGACGACCTGGGCCTGGTCCAGGTACGGGCGGAGCAGTGGGGTGGGTTCGTGTTCATCACCATGGACCCCCATGCCAAGCCGCTCCTCGAATACCTCGACCCGATCCCGAGGATTTTCGCGCCGTTCCAGTTCGAGAACATGCGGTACCGGTGGCACAAGAGCGTGTTGCTGCCGTGCAACTGGAAGACCGCGTTGGACGGATTCCTCGAGGCATACCACGTGGCGGGGACGCATCCGCAGCTCTACAGGTTCGACAAGTCGAACACGAACATCGCCTCGATGAAGGAACTCGAGGCGCGGGCATGGGCGCCCACGACCGTGTACGAGCGGCACGCGCACTACTCGAGCGTCGGTCAGAAGAAGGAGACGTCTGCCGACAACTCGGCCAAGGATCCGACCAACCGGGGCACGGGGGGAGTGACCGACGAGCGGCTCAGCGTCGCACTGAGTGTGCAGTACATCGCCGACGACATGCGCGGCCTCGAGAACGAGCGGAGCTGGCGCGCCGCCGAGGCGCTCAAGACCGCGGACGTACCGGAGGGGGCGACCGCCGGCGAGTACTTCCTCCAGCTGTACCGGGAGCTGTCGCTCGCCGAGGGTTACGACTGGCCGGTCATCACCCCCCAGCAGTGGGCGGAGGCCGGTACGGCGTGGAACGTGTTCCCGAACACGATCCTGCTGCCCAACCAGGGTTCGGCGTTCGGATACCGGGCGCGGCCCAACGGACTCGACCCGGACAGCTGCCTCTTCGAGATCTTCAGCCTGGACCAGGTCCCCGTCGCCGACTACGACAAGAAGAGGGACTTCCAGCCCCAGTTCTTCGAGGACTTCCGCGACGCCGACCTCGGCGAGATCTTCACCCAGGATCTGATGAACGCCAAGGAGGTCACCGTGGGGATGCACTCACCCAGCTTCGACGGGCACCGGCTGAGCGAAGAGCAGGAGATGACCATCTACAACCACCACCGTGTCGCCGACCGGTTCCTCTGGACGGACTGACTCGCGGGCCCGGCCCTCAGCGGCCGGGACTCAGATCCCGATGATCCGGCCTGGACGGGCAATCGGCCAGGCCGGACTCCCAGAGGCGTCGACTGGCCGGTCCGCCACAAGAGCCGCCGGCCGGCGATCAAAGGCTCACCGCCGGACCCAGCCGACGTCGTGCCAATACGTTTCGAGGTGGGTCACCGGCTTCGGCCAGGTCTCGATATAGGTGACTCCCTCGGGTCCGGCCGTCATCGTGTACGGCGTGCCGGCACGGCTGAGGAAGAAGTCCCCCGGCCCCACTCGCACGGTCTGCGGCTCGCCCGCCTCGTAGTGCTCGATGTCGTACTCGCCCGCGAAGACGAAGAGCATCTCGTCCACGTTGTGGTGGTGGCGGGGCACCGTGAAGTTCGGGCGCACGCGCAGGGGATTGCGGTTGAAGCGCGGCATGTCGATCGGTTTGGTGGTCACCCACATCGCCCCGTCGAACGTCGCCCGGAAGTCCACCGGTGCGTCCCGCAGCAGACCACCGTCCTTCCAGAAGTAATTCGGATGCTGCTGCTGGTCCAGGTCCATGGGGACCCAGTCCGCGTCTTCCACCAGATCACCGAAAGTAAGAGTCACACCGCGACCGTACGGGCGGCCGACCGTCGTGTCGTCGGTATGTTCCGCTCATTGGGACGTACCTCCTGGTCCCTGACCACAACTCCCGTCCCGCCCAACGGGATTTGCTGATGACACGCCCTACCCCGTTCCACAGAATCAGGGGCATGGGAATCGAGTTCTTCAGTCTGCTGTCCGATGAGGGCTGGATCGAGTTGCCGGTCGATCAGTCCGCTCCCTCGTACTTGTGGCACGAAGGTGGCCTCCTCGCCGATGCGCCGGTCGACATGGAGCAGACCTTCAAAGGAAATATGTGGTTCTCGACCAAGGTGGACGCGGCATTCAATGTGAACGGGCTGCGGTGCGCCCCGAACTTCCCGGTGCCCCGCCACCACCACAACCTCGATGAGTTGATCATCGTTTTCGGCGGACAGTTCCACGTCGCCTGGGGCAAGGACGGGGAGGAGGGCAGCCGGACCGTCGGTCCGGGCGAATTCTGGATCAGCGAGGCCGGGACTCCCTATCTCATGACGGCCGGACCCGAGGGCGTCACCTACATCGAGACCTGGCCCGAACCGATGGAGAACCTCGAGACGTACTGGCACGATGCGGGCTGGGTCCACCGCCGTCACTGACCGGTCGCGGCGGCAGGTGCTCTCGCGCGGGCGACACGGAGGAAGCGGCCGCTACGTCCGGGGGCCGGCACTCCTGAACCTGAGACTCGCGTTCCAGATCGCGACGGCCGTGTCGTGTACGGCCTCGCTCGCCATGCTCCATCTCATCCGACCGGCCGGCCCGGTGACGGACACCGCCCCGACGGCACACCCCGAGCCGCGGATCGGCGCGGCGACGCAGACGAGTTCCGCGTAGGCCTCGCCCCGGTCGAACGCCACTCCCACCTCGCGAACCCGGTTGAGCTCCGTCCGCAGGACGAGAGGATCCGTGATCGTGTTCGCCGTCTTCCGTGGCATCCGGGAGGAGGTCACCACTCGTATGGCTTCGTCGTCGAACGCGGCCATCGCCTTGCCCAACGCGGTGCAGTAGGCGGGCTTGCGTCCACCGCGCCGGGTCGGCAGCCGGAACGGGCCCACCGCAATGCGATCGAGGTACACGACCTCCGTCTCGTCGAGGATGGCGAGTTGCGCGGACATTCCGGTCTTGTTCGCCAGGGACTGCAGGTGCGGGAAGGCGGCTTCCTGCAACCGGTTCCCCTCGACCGCCAGGGTCCCCAGCTCGAACAGCCGCATGCCGACGCGATAGCCGCCGGGGTCGCGTTCAACCCATCCGATGTCGCAGAGCTGGTCGGCCAAGCGATGCAGGGTCGACTTCGGCAGCCCCGTGCGCTCGCTGAGGTCGCCCAGACTCAGCACCTGCTGACCGGTGTTGAAGGCCTCCATGATCGAGGCGACCCGTCCGAGGACGGTACGTTCCGGGCAGCGCCGAGGGGCGATGATCGATTCCATCGGCATGGCCGACGCACCCCGTGCCGGGTTGGTGAACACGGCTGCCACCCTCCCATTCAGGGTACTGAAAGTGTCCTCGAATCAGACTTCACTGATAAGTGTGCCCGATATAGGCATATTTGGCTTGTAATCAGTAGCCTCTAATCAGAGTCACACCCGCGTATCTGCCTGTCAACCGTTCGCGCGTCCCGGCGAGGGCCGATCTCTGCCCGCCCCCATATATTCCGACTCCTCATTCCAGGGGTGGGTGCCCAGTTGTGGCGTGCCGCAGTCCAGGTGGTTGGAGCGGCAGCGATGCCGAACGAAGGCCGCGTAGCAACAGCCGGGGTTCGTGCGAGCCGTACCGCAGGGGCTGCGCACCCCATTCCGGTAGGAAGCAAATGCGTATACTCTTCTGCCTTGCGGGCCGCCGAGGCTACATGGAGTGACCGTACAACTTCGGCCTGCGGTGTCACAGCATCTCGTCGCGAAGGAGCGGAGATGGGCACACTGCCCGGCGGCGACGTCGCCTCACGTTCGAGTTCTGCCGGAACGGCCGGGTTCCTCGTCACCGGGCAGACCGGCGAGCCAATGCCGGAACGGCTGCCGGCGAGCGGCCGGACCACTGCGGCCGACACGGGCGTCGCTCTCTCGAAGTTACCGGCCGCGGCCCATGACGGGCCTGAGAACCTCGGCGCCACGGCCTGCCTGGAGCAGGCAGTCACCGTCGAGTGACGTTCGGCCGTCACTTGCCCCTTCCCTTCGGAAGACCGAACTCCGCTCGCGCACCCGACGCCCGTGTCCTGCCCAGGCGGCATCTCAACGAAGTCGACAAGGAGGCGGTCGGAGTGCACCGACCGATGGAGGGCGTGCGGGCCCTGGAGGTCCCGCGGTGCATGTCCGTGCCGGAGTTCGTCCAACCGAAGACCGACGGCGGTCTGACCCTCCGACCCGCCGCCCCCTTGCCCACGAACCCGTTACCGATCGCGAGGATCGGGTGACCCGCCCAGTGGGAGCAGGTCGGACTCATCGCCGGTCGTGAGGTCCTCGCCACCCCGGCCGGCATGGTTTGCCGCGGCGTCCGGCCTTCGTGCCCTTCGAAATACGTCTGCGGCTCTTCTTCACTTTCTCGGACGGCAGCGTAGCCGCGGCTCCAACCGGGGCGCTGCCGGTCGCTGATCGCAGCGAGTGCCGGACACTCGCCGACCCCTTGGGAAGCAAACATGATTGAGTCGGCCAGACGAGTCTTCTCCTCGCCCCGGTCACGGGCATCGGCCGCGCTGATGTCGACCGCGGTCCTGCTTGCGGGATGCGGAGACGGTGGTGGTGCCGTCACCTCGGACAGCACGGCGATACCGACCGCGCTGGCGAGCGCGTTCCCGGGCAGCAAAGCCACCGGTACGCCGGTGAGGATCGGCCTGATCACCAACGAGGGCGGCGCCAGCACCAGCCAGCCCGAGAACAGGGAGGCCGCCGACGCGGCCCGGAAGTACGCCAATGACAACCTCGGCGGGATCGCGGGCAGACCGATCAAGTTCGTGGTCTGCAAGACCAAGGAAGAACCGGCGACGGCACGGGACTGCGCGAACCAGATGGTCGAGCAGAAAGTCGACGCGGTCGTACTGACGAGCAGCGCCATGGGTGACTCCATGGTGCCGATCGTGACCCAGGCCGGCATTCCCTGGACGAGTGCTGTGGCCGCCAGCAACGCTGAGGCCACCAGCACCGACTCCTTCTCCTGGACGGGCGGTTTCCCGGCGACCATGACGTCGATGGCCGCGTACGCGAAGGAGAAGGGGTACAAGAAGGTCGCCGCGTTCGTGATCGACGCGCCGGCCGTGGTCGGCGGTGTCGAGGCCATCGGCAAGCCGGTCTTCGTCAAGGCGGGCATCGGCCTGCAGATCGTGGCGATAGCGGCGGGCACGCCGGACGCGTCGCCTCAGGTGAGTGCCGCGCTTGGGAACAAGCCCGATGCCGTCGCCGTCATCGGAGAGTCGACCGTGTGCACCTCCGTGCTCCAGGCGATGGGCACGCTCGGCGGCGACACCCCGCGGATGACCGTCCAGTCGTGTGTGGCCCCTGAGGTCCTCGACGCCGTAGGCGCGGGCATGGACGGCACGCAGGTCTTCAGCGGCTTCGACACCGCCAGTGACGACATCGAGGCGCAGCTCTACCGGCAGGTGATGAAGCGGTACAGCCCGGACACACCGACCCAGGGGTACGCGGCGGTCGGGTACCAGGGCGTGCTCGGTCTGGTGCGTGCGCTGCACGGTCTGACGGGTGAGGTCACGCCCAAGACGATCGCCACGGCCCTGCGCTCGGCCAAGAACGTCGTGTTGCCCGCGGGCCACGGCTCCACGTTCACCTGTGACTCCTCGGCGGTACCGGGACTGAAGGCGGCCTGCTCGGCGCAGTTGATCACCGGAACGGTCTCCGGCGGCAAGCTGGAGAAGGTGCGGGTCATCGATCCCAGTCCCTTGTTCGCGCGGTAGTCGGAACAACCGGAAGGGACGGTCTCTCCGATGAGCCAGTACGTCGTGTTTCTGTTGCTGGGACTGGGGAGTGGGGCGGTGTTCGGCGCGCTCGCGCTGGCACTGGTCCTGACCTACCGCAGTTCCGGGGTGGTCAACTTCGCCACCGGGACGATCGCCCTGTACAGCGCGTACACCTACGCGTTCCTGCGTCGGGGTGAGCTACTGGTGCCGCTGCCGGGCCTGCCGACAACCGTCGGGACCGGCGGACCGCTCGGGCTTGTCCCGTCCATGGTGATCTCGCTGATGCTCGCCGCAGTGTTCGGAACAGCGCTGTACGGGCTGGTCTTCCGGCAGCTGCGGTCCGCACCGCCGGTGGCGAAAGCCGTCGCCTCGATCGGGGTGATGCTGGTGATCCAGGCCGTGCTCGCCGCGCGGGTGGGCACGGCGCAGGTGTCCGTCAGGGCCATCCTGCCGAACGACCCGGTGGAATGGGGAGGGTCGCGTATTCCCGGCGACCGGCTGTGGTTCGCGGCCGTGATCGTCGTACTGACCGTCGCGCTGGCGCTGGTGTTCCGGCTGACCCGGTTCGGCCTTGCGGCCAGGGCGGCGGCGGAATCGGAGAAGGGCGCACTGGTCAGCGGGTTGTCGCCGGAGCGGATCGCGGTGGCGAACTGGGCGCTGAGTTCAGCCATCGCCGGCCTGTCCGGCATTCTGATCGCACCGATCGTGCCCCTGGTCCCTATCTCGTACACCCTGTTCATCGTGCCGGCCCTCGCCGCGGCGCTGGTCGGCAACTTCACCGCGCTGCTACCGGCCGTGGGAGCCGGCCTTGTCATCGGGATGCTGCAGTCGGAGCTGCAGTTCGTGCAGGGAAAGTGGTCGTGGCTGCCTCAGACCGGCTTGGCGGAACTGGTACCGCTGGCCGTCATCATGGCCTACCTCGTGGTCCGCGGGAGACCCCTGCCCACCCGCGGTTCGCTGGTCCAGCAGGCGTTGGGCCGCGCACCGCGGCCCGACCGCATCCTGGTCCCGGCTGTCGTGAGCACGGCCCTGGGTGTCGTCGTTCTCTTCGCCACCCGCGGAAGCATCCGCGCCGCGGTGATCACCTCGCTGACCCTGGCGGTGGTCTCACTGTCGCTGGTGGTCGTCACCGGGTTCGCCGGCCAGATCTCCCTGGCCCAGCTGACCCTGGCCGGGGTCGGTGCGTTCAGCCTCAGCAAGCTGAGTGCGGGGTGGGGGGTCCCCTTCCCGCTGGCGCCGCTGCTGGCGGCCGTGGTGGCGATGGTGATCGGCGTCGTGATCGGGCTTCCCGCCCTGCGCATCCGCGGCCTGCCGGCAGCGGTGGTCACGGTCGCACTGGCGGTGGCTCTCGAGGCCTTCTGGTTCCGCAACACCGAACTCAACGGCGGCATGGACGGCTCGAAGGTCCCCTCGCCACACCTGTTCGGGATGGACCTGGGCATCGGTGCCGGCGAGGACTACCCGCGCATCCCGTTCGCGTTGCTGTGCCTGGTGGTGCTGTTGCTGGTCGGCCTGGGTGTGGCGTGGCTGCGCCGCAGCCGGCTCGGTGCGGCGATGCTGGCCGTGCGTGCCAACGAGCGGTCGGCCGCCGCGGCGGGGATCGACGTCGCCCGTACGAAGATCATCGCCTTCGCGATCGGAGCGTTCGTCGCCGGGCTCGGGGGTGCTCTGCTGGGCTACCAGCAGACCGTCGCCGACGCCCAGATGTTCACCGCGATCGGCGGTCTGGGCTTGTTCGCCACCGCGTACCTGGCGGGCATCACCGCGCTGTCCGGCGGCCTCGTGGCCGGTGTGATGGGGGCCGGAGGCGTGCTGCCCGTTCTGCTGGACCGGGCACTGTCCATGGGGGAGTGGTATGGCGTGATCATGGGCATCGGCCTGGTGCTCACCGTGATCACGAACCCGGAAGGCATCGTCGGTCCGGCGCACGAACTGATGGACGGGCTACGGCGCCGGCGGCGGCCCGCCATCGACACCGCAGACGGCCAGGACGCCGATGTTCCGACCGGGACGGCACCGTCCCCCCGCCCGCCGGTTCCCGCTCCGGGCGACGTGGTGCTGTCGGTGCGCGACATCGGGGTGCGTTACGGCGGCGTGGTGGCGGTCGATTCGGTGTCCTTCGACGTGCGCTCGGGCGAGATCGTCGGGGTGATCGGCCCGAACGGTGCCGGGAAGACCACCCTGCTCGACGCGATCAGCGGATACAACCGCTGTACGGGAACGGTCGAGTTCGACGGGCGGGTGATCTCGTCGCTGAAGCCGCATCAGCGGGGCCGGGCGGGCCTCGGACGCACCTTCCAGGGAATCGAGCTCTACGAGGACCTCAGCGTGGAGGAGAACGTGCTGGTCGGAGAGGCGGCGGCACGGCACGGTGGCGACCATGTCGGCACCATGCAGGGGCTGGACCTGCGGAATCGACTGTTCGAGACGCTGCACCTGAGCCACGTCCGGGCCAAGCCGGCGCGTGAACTGTCCCAGGGCAGGCGGCAGTTGGTGTCGATCGCGCGTGCCCTGGCCGGCCGCCCCCGGATGCTCCTGTTCGACGAGCCCGCGGCCGGCCTGGACAGCTCCGAGAGCAGGTGGCTGGGTGACCGCCTGCGTGCCGTCCGGACCGACGGCGTGACGGTCCTGCTGATCGACCACGACATGGGGCTGGTGCTCGACGTGTGCGACCGGATCGTCGTGCTGGACCTCGGCAAGGTGATCGCGGAGGGGACCCCCGCCGAGATCAAGGCCGATCCGCGGGTCGCCACCGCCTACCTCGGCGCGACCCAGGTCGATGCGAACCCAGTGCGTGGGGAGGTCGTCAAGTGACCGGGGAACTTCTGACATGTGAGGGTGTGGACGCGGGTTACACCACGGGACGGCCCGTGGTGCGCGCCTTCGACCTGAAGCTGCTCCCCGGCGAGGTCACCGCCCTGCTGGGGCCCAACGGCGCAGGGAAGACCACCTTGTTGATGACGCTGGCGGGCCTGCTGCCGCGCCTGGGCGGGTCGGTCGCCCTCGACGGCCGGCAGATCCGTGGCGGGCGGGCGCGTGAGGCCGCAAGGAGGGGACTGGTCCTCGTACCTGACGACCGGTCACTGTTCACCCAGCTGACCGTACGGGACAACCTGACGCTCGCCCGGCGGCGTCACGGCAGCACCCTGGACCAAGTCCTCGACTTCTTTCCGGCACTGGGAAAACGTCTCAAGGTCGCGGCCGGCATGCTCTCCGGTGGGGAGCAGCAGATGCTGGCCCTGGGCCGGGCCATGATCCAGGACCCGCGGGTGCTGCTCATCGACGAGCTCAGCATGGGCCTGGCGCCGGTGATCGTCGAGGAGCTGCTGCCGGTCGTCCGGCGGATCGCCGAAGACACCGGCACGGCGGTCGTGCTCGTCGAGCAGCACGTCCGGCTGGCCCTGGAGGTGGCGGACCGGGCGATCGTCCTGGTGCACGGCGAAACGGTGCTGAGCGGCCCCGCCGCAGGGCTCGCGGCGGACCCCGGACGGCTGGAACGGGCCTACCTCGGTGAGTAGGTTCCCGGAGCCCGTTCCATGACCGGTGGCCGGATCCGGCGAGTTCTACGACGCCAGGTACGCCGTTGCCGCGGTGAGCGCAGTACGGCAGCAAAAGATAATGAATTACTCTTAGAAAGTGTTGACGGTCGGATCCGTTGGCGAAATAGTTCGCTTGGAAGACCTCTCGAGGCACCGCGCACGCGGCCTGAGTTTCGCCCCACGCTTCTACGTGAGGAGCAAGAGCAGCCATGGCGATCATGCCCATCGAGTGGGGCAAAGTGCGGGAGTACGCCATCGCGACAGCGGCGGCTCGCCCGGCCTACCTCGACGACCCGAAGGCTCCGATCCCGCCGACCTTCCTGGCGACGGTGATCTATTGGAGTCGCATCGGGGAAACGGTCCGCGCGCCCGAGGTGGCGGAGGCGTGCGCGACGGTCGGGATCGAGCCCGACGTGCGGAATCTGCTCTCACTGGAGCAGGAGTACTTCTTCCACGGCCCGGTACCGCGGGCAGGGGAGACCCTGCACAACTCCGAACGCCTGTATGACGTACGGATCAAACGGGGCCGTCAGGGACCGATGGTGATGGTCCGTTTCCTGGTGTCCTTCCACGACGAGCAGGGACTCCTGCGCGCCGAGTGCCGGTACACGTCCGCGTATGTGCGGAAGGAGGCGTCGTGATCGAGCTCGCACAGGGTGCCCGGCTTCCAGAGCGCACGTTCGGGCCGGTCACGATGACCGACATCGTGCGCTACCAGGGCGCGAGCGGTGACATGAACCCGATGCACCACGACGACGAACTCGCCCGGTCCGTCGGGTATCCCGCGGCCTTCAGCGCGGGGATGCTCGGTGCCGGCTGGCTCGCCGCGTACTGCACCGACCACTTCGGGGAGGAGAGCGTACGGCGCTTCCGCACGCGCTTCACACAGGCCGTGTACCGCGGAGACCGCCTGATCGCATCGGCCGAGGTCGTGCGGCTGTTCGAGCATGGCGACGAGCGACGTCTGGAGCTCACGATCCAGCTGCGCAAGGACGACGGTGCGCTCGTGGTCGACGGCTCCGCCGAGTTCGCGCTGACGTGAGCAACGCTCCCTCGACCGGAGAAAGGGAAAGCCGTGGCGGCTGGCGGTGAGTTGACAACCGGGACGAGCGAGCGTCCGGATCTGCCCGTCGCGTTGGTGATCGGCGGGGGCGGCATGGGGATGTCGGCGGCACGCCGGCTGGGCCAGTCCCACCGGCTCGTGCTGGCGAGCCTGTCGGCAGCCAAGAACCCGGCACGGGAGGTCGCGCTGCGCGAGGACGGGATCGACGCGGTGGTGACGCGGTGCGACATCACGGATCCCGCTTCGGTTGCGGAGCTCGGCGAGCTGCTCGCGGCCCGGGGACGGCTGCGCACGGTCGCACACGTCGCGGCGCTGTCCCCGTCGATGGGTGACTGGCGCACCCTGCTCGGGGTGAACCTCGTCGGGGCGAGGCTGATCGAGCGAATGAGCCTTGAGCGGGCCGCTCCGGGCACGGCTGCGGTCTTCGTGTCCTCCTCCGCCGGACACCTTGCCCAACCGCCGAGTGCGGAGATCACCGCCGTGCTCGACGACCCGCTGGCCCCGGACTTCGTCGAGCGTCTGGAGTCGCTTGTCACGGAGCAGACGTCGCTCCAGGCCTACCGGCTCACCAAGTTCGCGGTGCTCCGGATGTGCAGGAAACGGGCGGCGGCGTGGGGAGAGAAAGGAGCCCGCATCGTCTCCATGTCGCCGGGCCCGATCGCTACCCCGATGGGTGCGTTGGAGTCCGCAGGGCCCCACCGCGAAGTGAAGCTGAACATGCTGCGCCGGGCGCCGCTCGGCCGCGAAGGCACCATGGTCGAGACCGCCGATGCCATCGAGTTCCTCGCGTCCGACCGGGCGTCGTACATCACCGGGACCGATCTGCTGGTCGACGGCGGCATCCTCGCGACGACCCGGTTCAGCTGAGGCAGCACTACTGATCCGTCCCTATGAGTTCCTGTTTCGCCGAAGGCGAGCCCCCGGCGCTCCGAAGGACCGTGAGCGCCGCTGCCGCGGACCCGCACCGTCCCATGGAGATGAGAATGACCGACCAGAACGACGACCTCGGTGAAGGCCCCCTCCACGGCATCGTCGTCGTCGATCTCTCGACGACACTGCCCGGCGCTCAGGCCACTCAGTTCCTCGCGGACGCGGGAGCGGATGTCATTCTGGTCGAGCCGCCCGAGGGAAGCCCGCTTCGCGCGAATCCCGGCTGGCCGGGCCTGCTGCGCGGAAAGCGGAGCGTCGCACTCGACCTGAGCGACGACGCCGGTCGCGCGACGCTGGACGGTCTGCTCGCGCGGGCCGACGTCGCCGTCACCACGATGCGGCCGGCCGCCGCGGAGCGACTCGGCTTCACCGCCGAGCAGTTGGCGGCTCGGTACCCACGACTGGTCGCGGCTCTCATCACCGGCTGGGGAACCCGCGGACCGTGGTCCCACCGCAAGGGCTACGAGGCGCTGATCCTGGCCAAGAGCGGCGTTCTCCACTCCAAGCACCAACTCACCGCCGGACCGGATCCCGCCTACGTCACGACTCCCTACGCGTCGTTCGCGGCCGCGCAGGCAGCGGTCCAAGGCATCCTTGCGGCGCTGCTCGAACGGGAGGGGAGCGGCCTGGGCCAGGTGGTGGAGGCCGACCTGGTGACCGGGGTCGGAGCGTACGACCCGTACAACTGGTTCTACGAGCTGGTGCTCGGCCGCTACCCGGAGGCGTTCCAGCCGACGGGTGCGGCCTACGACGACCAGGGGCGGCCGCAGACCAAGCTGCAGTACGCGATGCTCATCGCCGCGACGGCGGACGGCACCTGGCTGCAGTTCGCGCAGACGGCGCCGCGGCTCATGCAGGCCTGGCTGGACGAGCTCGGCTTGAGCGCCGAACTCGCCGATCCGAAGTGGGACGGCTTTCCGATGCTTCCGACGCCGGAGCTTCGGTTCGAGTGGTGGAACAAGATGATCGCGAAGGTCGGGGAGCGGACGCTTCAGGAGTGGCAAGAGGTGTTCGCCGGCAATCCGGACGTCTTCGGCGAGCAGTTCCGTTCACCGGACGAGGCTCTCGACCATCCCCAACTGGTGCACGAAGGCCGCGTGGTCGTGGTCGACGATCCGGACCTCGGCCCGGTACGCCAGCCGTCGACCCTGGTCCACGCGGCCGGACGTCCGCTCACCAGGATTCGGCGTGCCCCTCGCCTCGGCGAGCACTCCCGGGAGCTGCGACAACTGGCTGCCGGCGAGTCGGCGGTGCGGGACGCCGGCGGAAGTCTCCTGAACGCCGGGGACCGGCATGGCCACTCAGGACTTCCCCTCGCCGGTGTGACGGTGCTCGAACTCGGCCTGATGTACGCCGGACCGTACGGCGCGACCCTCCTCGCCGACCTCGGTGCGCGGGTCATCAAGGTCGAGCCTCTCGAAGGCGACCTGATCCGAGGCATCATGGCGTTCCCCGAGGCGGGTGGCGCGAAGGCGCTCCAGGGGAAGGAGAGCATCGCCGTGGACGTCCGGACCGCCGAAGGACTGGAGATCCTGCGCGAGTTGGTCAAGCAGGTCGACGTGGTGCTCCAGTGCTACCGGGCGGGCGTCGCCGCCCGGATCGGTGTCGACGAGGCTTCGCTGAAGTCGATCAACCCGGATCTGGTCTACGTGAACGCTCCTGGCTTCGGGATCGACGGCCCGTACGGTTCCAAGCCCGCCTACGCCCCCTCCATCGGCGCGGCATCGGGAGTCTCCGTGACCGACGCACAGGTGGTCGGCCGTCCCGCCGGGGATCGCGACCAGTTGCTGAGCCAGGCCCGCAGGCTGTACGCCGGTGGGACCGTACCGGCGGTCCAGTCCGACGGGATGGCCGCCCTCGGCGTCGGCTCGGCCCTGCTCCTGGGGATCTACGCGAAGCGTCGTGGCATCGAACTGACCGACATCGTCGCCACGATGCTCGGCACGAGCACCCAGGCGCTGATCTCGCGCAACACCAGCTATGAGGGCCGTCCCGCACATCCTCCTGTCGACGCCGACTTCCGAGGCGTCAGTGCCCTCTACCGGATGTATCCCGCATCCGACGGCTGGCTGTTCCTCGCTGCGCCGGCGGAGCGGGACTGGGCTCCACTGGTCGCCGGGCTCGGCGACCCCGGCGACCTCGCCGACGAGCGGTTCGCCACGAGCCGGGCGCGGGCCGCCAACGACGACGCCCTCGCAGATGTGCTCACCAAGATCTTCGCCACCCGGACGAAGGCCGAGTGGGAGGCCGATCTGACGGCGAAGGACGTCGGCTGCGTCGCGGTCACCCAGGAACCGGCGGAACGACACATGCAGGGCGACGAGTTCTACGACGCGGGCTACGCGGTCGACGCGGTCAGCCCGGTCTTCGACGAGCACCGTCGCCTCGCGCCGCTGAACCGCTTCTCCCGATCGGCGACCAAGCCGGAGGGAGGCTGCAGCCTGGGCCAGCACACCCACGCTCTGCTGCGCGCGATCGGATACGACGAAGCCCGAATCGCCGGCCTCCGCGACGCGGGAGTCGTGCGGTGACCTGACGTCCGGAGGGGTGAGGGCGATGGGGTTCGACGTGCCGGCGAGCCTGGCGCCTCGCGGGCCGGGGGCCTCGGCTTCCCAGGAATGACCCTCCCTGAGGGCGGCCGGCAGGAGATCCACGAGCACGCGCCGACTCGGAAGGGGGTCGTCGCACGCCGTATTCACGGCGTGGGTACGGCTAGCGGGGACAGCAGCGCCGAGACCGGCAGTCAGAGGTCTCATCCTGTACAGCTTCACCACCGCGCGGTACATGCGGGAGGTGGCACAGCCCGCCATCGACCGCGGGCTCGCCGCCGGGGGACGGGACAGGAACGGTTTCGAGGTACGGGCCAGCCCGTTCGTGGTCACGGACCCGGACGGACCCGCCAGGGAGCGGGCGATCTCCGCGGTCCGCGAACAGATCGCCTTCTACGCGTCGACCCCGTCGTACCGCCCGGTGCTCGAACTGCACGGCTGGGGCGACCTGGGGACCGAGCTGTGGGCACTCTCGCGGCAGAACCGATGGGCCGAGATGGGTGCACTCATCGACGACGACGTGTTGGGCGCCTTCGCGGTCGTAGCCGAGCCGGAGGGGCTCGCCGAGGCAATACGTCAGCACATCGGCGGCTACGCCGACCGGGTCGGGCTCACCCTCCCGCAGGGGTCGGACCCCGACTGGCACGCGGGCGTCGTCCGCTCGCTGAAGGAAACCGCCGCGGCCCCTGGCAGCTGGTCACCGGACATCTCGTAGCGGAAACGATCGTGGTGGTCGCTGCCGTCCGAGGTTGTCATCCCCGGCGGTTCCTTGCGCCGGCCTCCTCCTCCATGAGGTCGGATGTCACCGGTGAGACGGGCGCGGTCAGCATGCCCACCCACCCGTCGATGTAGTTGTTGAGCATCGCGTCGCTGATCCTGTGCCGGCTCCGCGCGTGATCACCCAGGAGGTTCAGCACGCTGTTGTAGAGCTGCACCTCGCGGCCACGCCGTACTCGGTCGGGCAGATCGCCGAGCAGACCGGGCACCAGCTCCTGGAGAACGTCGGTGGCTTCCTCGATCTGCCTCGGCCAGTACTCCGCATTCGCGCTCGCGGGGGCCAGCCTGGCCAGGAACGGTACGAACATCTCGCCGGCCTCGATGCTCTCGACCAGCGGGCGGACGACCAGCCACACCGCGGCCAGGGGGTCGTCGGACACGCCGTCGGCCCGGGCCTCCTCAAGCAGCACGGCTCGGCGCTCGTCGATGGTCCGGTAGCGGAAAGCGATCAGGTCCCGCACCAGGCCCGCCTTCGAGCCGAAGTGGTAGGTGATGACCGACGAGTTCGACTGACCTGCCTCCACCTGGATCTCCCGCAGGGTCACACCCTCGACCCCCCGCACGGCGAAGAGCCTCTCCGCGGTCGTCATCAACAGCTCACGGGTCGCCTCTCCCGTCGTGTGCCGGCGTCTGCGTCCGGCGGTCTTCTCGTCCACTGCCATGGTCCTCGTCCTCGTCCCCGTTCGAGTCGGGAGTGCTAGCCGACACCCATGTTGGTAGACGTCGCGCAGCCGGTGCAACGTCAAAACTAATGGAGAGGTATTAGAAAGTATGGACAGTCGGCACAGTCGGTGGAACAGTTCGATGCGAAGACCTGGCAGCGCAGGCCGCATACCTCCCTACTTCCGGAGGGCTACACACGATGCCGAAGATCTGGACCAACCCCGGCGACTCGCAGGACTCGGGACTACGCGACGTCGCGATCGTCGGTGTCGGTGCCACGCCCTACTACCGGAGGGGCGAGTCCACCGGCAAGAGCATCACGCAGCTCGCCGGTGAAGCCATCCTCGCCGCCTGCGCGGACGCCGGGCTCTCGGTGAGGCAGATCGACGGCTTCGCCTACTACTCGGGCGCCGGTGCCGGTTACGGCGACAAGATGGAGTCCGTCGACTTCATGGAGACCCTCGGTATCCCCGAGGTCCGTTTCTCGGCGTCGCTCACGAACGGCGGCGGCGGCTCCGCGGGGGCCATCGGCCTCGCACGCGCGGCCCTCGTCGCCGGCGACGCGTCGGTCGTCGTCACGGTCATGGCGCTGCAGCAGCACAAGCAGCGCCTCGGCACGGTGATAGCGGCCAAGCCGGTGACCCCGATCAGCTCCTTCCTGCAGCCGTCCGGGCTGGCGGGGCCGGGCCACCTGATGTCGGTGCTGGCGCGGCGTCACATGCACCAGTACGGCACCACCCGGGACGCGTTCGCGGAGATCGCCGTCTCCACCCGGCAGAACGCGCTGAACCGGCCCAAGGCGCTGCAGAGGACGCCCCTGACCCGCGACGAGTACTTCAGAGGGCGGATGATCGCCGAGCCGCTGTGCGTGTACGACTTCTGTCTGGAGACGGAAGGCGCGGTGGCGGTGATCACGACCTCGATCGACCACGCACGCGATCTGCGGCAGCGGCCGGTACCCGTGGTGGCCGTCGCGCACGGCGGCACCCGGGAATGGGGCCGCGGGTTCTCGTGGTACGGCATGCCGGACGAGACCTTCACCTCCTCCGGTCACAAGTCGATCGCCGGACACCTGTACAAGCAGGCGGGCATCACGCCGCAGGACATCGATGTGGCACTGATCTACGACCATTTCACCCCCATGGTGCTGATGCAGCTGGAGGACTACGGCTTCTGCGACAAGGGCGACGGCGGGCCGTTCGTCGAGAGCGGCGCCATCCGCTACTCCCGCCGACGGAAGCCGGGGAGCATCGCGGTGAACCCTCATGGCGGACAGCTCTCCGAGGCGTACGTCATCGGTATGACCCAGATCGTCGAGGGAGTCGAGCAGATGCGCGGCACCGCGATCAACCAGGTCGCCGACGCCGAGTTCGCGCTGTGCACCGGCGGTCCGGCCAGTCTGCCGGTCAGCGGCCTGATCCTGGGGCGTGACCGGTGAGCGCGGCGCGCCTGGCGACGGCCCTGCCGTCGGACGTCGTCAGGATCGCGACGGACACCGTGACCGAGCCGTTCTGGCAGGCCGCGAAGCAGCGGCGGTTGGTGGTGCCGAAGTGCGGCGACTGCGGAACCTTCCGGCTGCCTCCCACTCCGTTCTGCCCGGAGTGCCGGTCCACCGCGGTGGACTGGCCTCAGCTGTCCGGTCGTGCGACCGTCTACAGCTTCGCCGTGGTGCACGGCTATCCCGGGTTGCCGGATCTGACCCTGGTCCCCGCCGTGGTCGAACTGCCGGACGCGCCTGGGGCGAGGCTGGTCACCAATGTGATCGGTGTCGAACCGGAGAACGTACGGATCGGGATGTCGCTGACCATCGACTTCCATCCCATCACCGACGGCTGGCTGCTCCCCGTGTTCCGCGTGGCCGCCGACGCCGGGAACGACCTCGCGGAAAGGCCCCGACGATGGGTGTGATCCTCTTCGTTCGGCATGGCCAGGCCTCTGTGGGCGCGGCGGGCTACGACGTACTGTCCGCCACCGGCGAACTCCAGTCCGACATGCTCGGGAGGGAATTCTCCCGCCGTGGTGTTTCCGCGGCACGAATCCTGTCCGGCCGCCTGAAGCGGCAGCAGGAGACCGCCCGTCGCGCCCGCCGTGCGTCGAATTGGACGGCTTCTGTCGAGGCCGACGAAGCATGGAACGAGTTCGACCACGATGACATTCTCGCGGTGCGTCAAAGGGTTGGCGCCGATGCCGGCGTACCGGCGGGACAAACCCAGCAGTCCTGGTTCGATCAGGTAATTCCCCGATGGTCGTCGGGCTTGCACGACCACGACTACGCGGAACCCTTCCCCGCGTTCACGAAGCGGGTGGACAGCGCTTTGAGAACACTGGCCGCCGAGCTGGCCTCAGGGGAGACCGCTGTCGTCTTCACCAGCGCGGGAGTGATCGGGTGGGTCGCCGCATCGTTGCTCGGGGCCGGAGAGCCGCAGTGGTTCGCGCTGAACCGAGTGGCAGTCAACACCGGGGTCACGAAAGTCGTCGCGGGAAGCCGAGGCCTCACACTCGTCACCTTCAACGAGCATTCCCACCTGTCCCCTCAACTCGTCACCTACAGATAGGGACTGTCATGGAGCCAGGCAGGAAGGTCGCCTTCATCACCGGTGTGGCCCGTGGTCAGGGCCGCGCACACGCCGTGAAACTCGCATCGCAGGGCATGGACATCATTGGTCTCGACATCTGCGAGAACATCGAGTCGATGGACTACCCGAACGCCACCGAGGACGACCTCCGGGCGACCGTCAAGGCTGTCGAAGAGGCCGGAGGGGCGATCGTCGCCGAGAAGGGCGACGTTCGCAGTGACGACGATCTGCGTCGGGTCCTGGGCCACGGTCTCGATCGCTTCGGCCGGGTCGACGTCCTGCTCGCGAATGCCGGCATTGTCCGGCTCTCCCCCGGAGGCGACCGCGAACGCACCTGGGCCGACATCATCGATGTGAACCTGACGGGCGTATGGCGCACCATCGAGGTGGTGCTGCCGGCGATCCGTGAGGGGAGGCGCGGCGGGTCCGTCGTCATCACGAGTTCCGTGGCAGCGATCAAGGGTGTAGCGAACGACAAGGCCGGCGGCCAGGCCTACACGGCGGCGAAAAGGGGCCTGGTCGGCCTGATGCAGGTACTCGCCAACGAGTACGCCCACGAGATGATTCGGTTCAACACCATTCATCCCACTGGCGTGTTGTCGGGCATGACGCAGAACCCGGCCATGGAGGAACTCCACGCACAGGCCGCCAGAGGCGAGAAGAACCCGATCAGCCAAATGCGGAACGCCCTCCCCATCGACATTCTCCAACCCGAGGACATCGCCAACGCCGTCGCGTGGCTGGTATCCGATCAAGCCGCATACATCACCGGTGTCCAACTGCCACTCGACGCCGGATTCGCCATCCGCTGACAGCGCGGCCTCCGTGCCCCGGCAGCCCCGCACCCGCTGGTCAGAAGTTCTCCGGGAGGCAACACCCATGACCGTGACCGCTCCGCACGTCCGACTTCGCTACGGCGACAAGGTTCTCGATTCCGGGTCCGGCGGTGTCTTCGAGCATCGCAATCCCTATTCGGGCGAGGTACAGGCGGCGATCCCGTTGGCCGGCGCCGCCGAGATCAACGAGGCCGTCGAGCTGGCGGCCGCACAGGCAGAGGCCTGGCGCCGCTGGACGCCGGAGGCGCGACGCGACGTCCTGACGCGTTTCGCCGACCTGCTGGCCGAACACCGTCAGGATTTCGTCGACCTCCAGGCGCTCGACGGCGGCACCCCGACGCACTTCGGCCTGCGGATCGTCGACAACTCGATCAGCTGGACGCGCTACTACGCCGGGTGGTGCGACAAGCTGTCCGGCGAACTGATCTCAACGCTCGACACACGCGGGTACTTCTCCTACACGACGCCGCAGCCGTACGGCGTCGTCGGAGTCATCGTCACCTGGAACGGGCCCGTCGTCTCTCTGGGGATGAAGGTCATACCCGCGCTGGCCGCGGGGAACTGCGTGGTGGTCAAACCGTCGGAGTTCACGCCCTTCGCGCCGTACCTGTACGCGCAGCTGCTGCGGGAGGCCGGCGTGCCGGACGGCGTGTGCAGCATTCTCAGCGGCGGTCCCGAGGCAGGGGAGGCCCTGGTTCGCCACCCCAGGGTGGAGAAGGTGACTTTCACCGGCGGACCTGTCGCGGCGCGCAGGATCATGCACGCGTGTGCCGAACAACTCAAGCCCGCGGTACTCGAGTTGGGCGGGAAGACGGGCAGCATCGTCTTCCCGGACGCCGGTGACCTGGAGGCCGTGGCCGCCCGCGCCGTGCGAGACAGTATCGGGGTTCTGGCGGGCCAGGGCTGCGTGGTGCCGACCCGGCTGATCGTGCACGAGGACATCTACGACGAAGTGGTCAAACGTGTCACGGTGGTCGCCGCGACATACCGGATGGGTGATCCGTTCGATCCCGAGGTCAAGGTGGGGCCGCTCATCAACGCCGCCGCCGTCGAGCGGGTCTGCGGGATGCTCGACCGCGTCAGGCGGGACAACGCGGGCCGGATCACTCTCGGCGGCAACAGGGCCGGTGGCGACCTCGCCGACAAGAACTTCGTCGAGCCCACCGTCATCGTCGATGCCGATCCCGACTCCGAGATCGCGCAGACGGAGGTCTTCGGCCCCGTACTGCTGGTCTTCAAGTTCTCGACCGAGGACGAGGCGGTCGCCCTCGCCAACAGCACGCCGTACGGACTCGGCGCCAACATCCAGTCGACGAACCTGACCCGCGTCCACCGAGTGGCCGAGCGTCTGAAGGCCGGTGGTGTCTACGTCAACGGTGCGCGGCAGAACCTCCCGTACACGCCCTTCGGCGGTCTCGGAATCAGCGGCTACGGCAAAGAAGGCGGACGAGCCGGCATCGACGAGTTCCTGCGCTACAAGACCGTGTCGATCATCGAACCGGAGTGACGGCTGAGTTGCCTCACTTGCGCCGCACCGGCGTCGGCCTCACCCGCACACCCAGAACAACGACACTGAAGACCCTGAGCCAGGAGAACCGATGACGGAAAAGATCTGGGCCAACTCCGGTGACTCCCACTTCATGGAGCCCGACGACCTGTGGCGCAGCAACCTGCCCGAGCGCCTGGCGGAACTGATGCCCCGGTCGGAGAAGGACCCCGACGGCGCGTACGAGACCGTGCACATCGACGGCATGTCCTTCCGCCGTGCGACGCCGCCGATCAAGGCCAAGGAGTTCTACGAGGCGTCGTACCGTGCCCCAGGCGCCCGCGACGTGGCACTCCGGATGAAGGACCTGGACGACGAGGGCATCTGGGCCGAACTGGTCTTCCCCTCGCTGGGTATGTGGAGCTCGTCCTTCCGTACCCCGGAGGCGCTGCGCGAGGCGCTGCGCATCAGCAACGACTGGGCGTGGGACACCATCGACCAGGCTTCACCCCGGCTGGTCGCCACCGCCCAGGTCTCCACCCTGGACATCAACGACGCGACGAAGGAACTGCAACGCGTGGCCGGCATGGGCTACCGCGCGGTCTTCATGCCGACCACCCCGCACCCACTGCAGAAGGACTACAACCACGACGTGTGGGAGCCCTTCTGGGCCCTGGCCGAGGAGGCGAACATCGTCATCGCCTTCCACATCGGCACCGACCCGGTCGACCTCGCTTCCGGCGCGTCGGCCGGCGTCGTCCACCGCGGTCCGGGCGGCGCGGTACTGAACTACACCGAGACCACCTATTCCGGCCAGCGCGCGGTGACCAAGATGGTCGCCTCCGGCGCCCTGGACCGCCACCCGAACCTGAAGGTACTGGTCTCCGAAGGTGGCGCCACATGGGTGCCCTTCATCGCCGACCGCATCGAGGAGGGCTACCGCCAGCACGCCATGGTGGTCCGGCCGAAGCTGAAGCGATCACCGCGCGAGATCATCTACGCGCAGGTGTACGCCTCCTTCCAGCACGACCGGACCGCCGTGGCCGCCGCCACCGCGATGGGGTACGACAACGTCCTGTGGGGCAGCGACTACCCGCATATGGAAGGCACCTTCGGGCACACCCAGGAGACGCTGCACGGTCTCTTCGACGGGGTCGCTCCCCAGGTGAAGGAGCGGATCACGGTCGGCGCCTTCGCCGAGCTGTTCCCCGGGGTGCCGCCGCTGCCGACCGCCGCCACCGCGCCCGCCGGAGCCTGAGTCATGTCCGACAACGTCATGTACGACTCACCCACGGAGTTCCTGCACGAGGTCGCGAGCGAGGGCGGCAAGTGCGTGGCCCAGTCGGTGATCCCCACCGACGCCGGTGACTACCGGTGCGCCTGCTCCTGCGAGAGGTGGGAGATCCTGGCCCCGAGCCGCGAGGAAGGCCTGCGCCTGGCCCGCGCGCACACCGGGTCGGTACCCGAGTGACGCCGGGGGACAGGCACGGAAGAGCGGAAGGAACACGATGACGGCGCGCGAATGGGCCGGCCGGGTCCACCCGGCCGGCCCCTGGGAGCCGGACCCGGGCCCCATGCCGGTGCCGGGCGGAGCCGGGTTCGGTGACATGATCGACGCCCTGCGGGAGTTGCAGGACACGATCACCGGGGCCGCCCCGCCACCGCACCTCGTCGAGCAGGCGACGCGCGCCCTGCGTGAGGTGTCGGCAGCCCTGAAACCGCACACGGTTCCCGAGCGGGAACAGATCACCGGCCATCGTATGGACCTGCGCGGGCGCGGGCAGACCATGGCGCCCGCGTTCGTCCCGGACGAGTGGGACGACTCCCGCGTCAGCGGCCGGGTCACCTTCGGCCGTCACTACCTCGGCGGCAATGGCGCGGTGCACGGCGGGGCGGTCCCGCTGCTGTTCGACGAGGTCCTCGGCCGACTCGCCAACAGCGGGCGCCGCGTTTCCCGCACGGCGTACCTGCATGTCAACTTCCGCCGGATCACTCCCGTCGGGGTGGAACTGAGGCTCGACGCCAAGTTCGAACGGGAGGAGGGCCGCAAGCGGTTCCTCACCGCGGCCCTCTATGACGGCGGCCATGTCACCGCCGACGCGGAAGGCCTGTTCGTCGCGCTGCGCCCCGGCCAGCCATGAGCGGCCCGATCCTGCTCGGCAACGCAGGCACGCGACCCGTCGTACCGAACGTCCACCGTGCCCTCAAAGCGATCCTGCGAGACGCGTACAAGAAGGGAACAACGGCCGATGACCCGGTGGCAATCGGCTACTTCACCGAAGGGATCCTGGCTTCGTTCGCCGGTGTGAGGGGTACGTCAAGGCGTGCTGCGAGCACGTCGTACGGGATACCGAAGGTTTCGAGGACGGTGGCTCCTTCGGGGCCGACACTGAACGTCGCGAGGTCGGTGTAGACGCGGTCGACGCACCCCGGCCCGGTCAGCGGGCAACTGCATTCCCGCACCAGTTTGGGCGAGCCGTCCTTCGCGAAGAGCGTCATCATGACGAACACCTTCTTGGCGCCGATCGCGAGGTCCATGGCACCCCCGACAGCGGGGATCGCGTCGCGTGCGCCGGTATGCCAGTTGGCCAGGTCACCGGCAGCCGAGACCTGGAACGCGCCGAGCACGCAGATGTCGAGGTGGCCGCCGCGCATCATCGCGAAGGAGTCGGCGTGATGGAAGTAGGCCGCTCCCGGCAGCTCGGTGACCGGGATCTTTCCCGCGTTGGTGAGATCGGGATCCACCTGACCGGGCGCGGCTGCGGGGCCCATGTTGAGCATGCCGTTCTCGGTGTGCAGCACCACCCCCGACCCCTCGGGGAGATGGTCGGCGACCAGCGTCGGCTGGCCGATGCCCAGGTTGACGTAGGAGCCGTGCGGGATGTCGCGTGCCACGAGGGCGGCCATCTCGTCCTTGCTCAGCGGCCCCCGGTCGAGGTTCTCCACCAGCGAGGCAGACGCGTTCATGCGGGCACCCCCGCCTGCACGACGCGGTCGACGTAGATGCTCGGTGTCACGACTACCTCCGGGTCGATCGCACCGACCTCGACGATCTCGCGGACCTGGGCCACCACTGTGTTCGCGGCGGTGGCCATGACCGGTCCGAAGTTGCGGGCGGTCTTGCGATAGACGAGGTTGCCCATGCGGTCGGCCCTGTGGGCGCCGATCAGTGCCACGTCGCCCTTGATCGGGTACTCCAGGACGTAGGTGCGGCCGTGTATCTCGCGGGTCTCCTTCCCCTCCGCCAGGGGTGTGCCGGCGCCCGTGGGTGAGAAGAACGCGCCGATACCCGCACCGGCCGCGCGCATCCGTTCGGCGAGGGTGCCCTGTGGCACCACCTCGAGCTCGATCCGTCCCTCGCGGTAGAGCTGCTCGAAGACCCACGAGTCGGACTGGCGGGGGAAGGAGCACACGATCCTGCGTACCCGCCCCTTGGCGAGGAGCGCGGCCAGTCCGGTGTCGCCGTTGCCGGCGTTGTTCGACACCACGGTCAGTTCGGTCGCGCCCTGCCGGATGAGCGCGTCGATCAACTCGACCGGCATGCCGGCCATGCCGAACCCGCCGACCAGCACGGTCGAACCGTCCCTGATACCGGTCACGGCCTCATCGGCATCCGCACATACCTGAACAGTCATCGGGCTCCCTCCGTCACGTTCTCCAGGACGACCGCCAGGGCCTGTCCGACACCGATACAGATCGCGGCGACGCCCCACCGCTTTCCCGACGCGCGCAAGCGTGCGGCGAGGGTGCCGAGGATCCGGCCGCCGGAGGCGCCGAGCGGATGGCCGATCGCGATCGCACCGCCCTTGGTGTTGACGATGGCCGGATCGATCTTCCAGGCATCCACGCAGGCCAGCGACTGAACGGCGAAGGCTTCGTTGAGTTCGACCGCCGACACGTCAGACCAGGAGATCCCCGCCCGTTTCAGTGCCCGCTCGGCTGCCTCGACCGGCGCGAACCCGAACATCTGCGGCTCAAGTGCCGATACTCCGCGGCCCGCTATGCGCGCCAGAGGCGCGAGGCCGATGCGAGACGAGGCCTCCTCCGACCCGATCAGCACGGCGGACGCGCCGTCGTTCAGTGGTGAGGCGTTGCCGGCGGTGATGACGCCGTCGGGGCGGAACGCCGGTCGGAGGCCGGCCAGCTTCTGCGGCGAGGTCGTTGGCCGTATGCCCTCGTCGCGGGAGAGACGGACCTCGCCGTCCAGCGCGACGGGAACCACCAGCTCGTCGTAGAAACCCGAGTTCCAGGCATCGTCCGCGAGATGGTGCGAGTGGGCGGCGAACTCGTCCTGCCGTTCGCGGGTGATGGCGAACCGCTCGGCCAGCTGCTCGTTCGCCTCGCCCAGGGAGACGGTCCACTCCTTGGGCATGCGCTCGTTGACCAGCCGCCACCCCAGGGTGGTCGACACGGCGGTCATGTCGCCGGCGGGGAAGGCCCGGGACGGCTTGGGCATGACCCACGGCGCACGCGTCATCGACTCCACCCCGCCGGTGAGGACGATGTCGGCGTCCCCGCTCTCGACGGCACGCGAGCCGATGATCGCCGCGTCGAGCGAGGAGCCGCAGAGCCGGTTGACGGTCGTGGCCGGCACGGACGTCGGCAGCCCCGCCAGAAGGACCGCCATCCGGCCGACGTTCCGGTTGTCCTCGCCCGCGCCGTTGGCGTTCCCCCAGTACACGTCGCCGAGGAGCGCGGGGTCGAGCGACGGCGACTTGGCCAGGACTCCTGAGACGGCGACGGCGGCGAGGTCGTCGGGTCGGACCTCGGCGAGCGCTCCACCGAACCGTCCGAAGGGGGTTCTCACTGTGGTGTAAACGAAGCTGGCAACCATGGGGCTCAACGTAGGTTCGCCGATTGATCTCGTCCAATACACAGTTCTGCTTGATTAATCAGTAGGGGAGATAAGGTGTGGTCATGGAGCTCCGGCATGTCCGTTACTTCCTCGCTCTCGTCGAGGAGTGTCACTTCGGCCGCGCCGCGCAGCGCCTGCACGTGGCCCAGTCGGCCCTCTCCCAGCAGCTCAAGCAGCTGGAGCGACAGCTGGGCACGCCGCTGTTCACCCGGTCCACACGGCGCGTGGAGCTCACCGAGGCCGGCCGCCATCTGGTCACCCATGCGCGATCGATCCTGGCCGAGGTGGCGCGGGCGGAGGAGCAGATGGCACTGCTCGCCACCGGCCGTACCGGACGGGTCTCCATCGGGTTCGTAGGAACCGCCACCTACGACGTCCTGCCACGGATCGCCCGCACGGTACGCGCGCAACTGCCGGGCGTGTCCCTGGAACTGCGCGGTGAGCTGCTCAATCCCGAGCTGGTCGAGGGCCTGCTCGGAGGCAGCTATGACCTGGCCCTCCTGCGCACCGACACCCCGGTGGACGCAGCCGTCGAGGTCACGACACTCCGGTCCGAACGGCTGGTGGCCGTCCTGCCCACCGGCCATCCGCTGGCAGGCCGCCGCGAGATCCCCCTCGCGGCACTCGCCGACGAGCCGATCGTCGTCCACCCCTCCCGTGACCGTTCCTCCATGCACGGCCGGGTGCTCGCGGCGTGCGCCCGGGCCGGCTTCGAGCCCTCCGCTCTGGTCGAGGTCGGCGAGACCGCGACGCTGGTCGTGTTCGTCGCCGCCGGCCACGGCGTCGCCCTGGTCCCGGAGTCGGTGCAGAGTCTCCGCCTCGACGGTGTGACGTACCTGCCGCTCGCCGAGACGGAAACCGTCGACCTGGGGCTGGCGCGTCGAGCGGGCCCGAACTCACCGGCCGCGGAACAGGTCGCAGCGGTCATCGAGGCATGCGTGAGGCGGTGAGCGGTCGATCGGGCCTCGACGGCGACAGCGTGGAGAACAGGGCGGCAGGGCCTCATCCGAGGCCCTGCCGACATGCGCGGTCCTATCGGTGGCGAGGGTGAGGCGGCTGTACGGGCGTCACCCCGGGCGCGTTTCTCACGTCTGCCCCGCGAGGGGACGCGAGGTCCCGCCAACACCCCCGTGACCTGCGGCGGCTTCCGCTTCCGGTGCGCGGGGAACCAGCCCGACCAGCAGGGCGCCGATGACGCCGGGTACGGCGAGTGCGTAGAAGTTCCACTGGAACGCCAGCCCGGCTCCGATGATGAGCCCGAGCAGCGGCGGGGCGAGCATCGAGCCGAGGCGGCCGAACCCCAGCGTCCAGCCCATCGCCGTGGCGCCCATGCGTACCGGATAGTGCTTGGAGACATAGGCGAGGACGAAGGACTGCGTGCCCATCGCCCCGACGCCACCCAGTGCGACGGCCGCGTACAGCACTGCCGTGGGCAGTTGCAGACTGAGCAGTATGACGGCCACGCTGGACACGAGGTAGGTCGTGGTGATGATCGGCTTGGAGCCGAATCGGTCGGCCGCCAGGGAGATGATGAGCGTGCCGACGACAGCTCCGATGTTGAACACGAGGAGGAAGCCGAGCGAGGAGCCCGCGGAGTAGCCGGCGCGACGCATGATCTCCGGGAGCCAGGTGTTGAAACCGTAGATCATGAACAGGCACAGGCACGTCATCACCAGGAAGCACACCGTCGCTACGAGGTAGCCGCGCGAGAAGAGGGCCCGCACCGGCGACATGCTGTCCGAGTCGGTACCGGACGGGCTCTGCTCCGGCGCCGGTACGCCTTGCTGCGCGTCGTCCGAGGTGATGTTCCAGCGGTCCGCGATCCTGTCGGCCTCGGCCTGCCGCCCCTTCGCCCGCAGGAACGTGATCGACTCCGGCAGAAACCTGATGGCCAGCGGGAGGACGAGGAGCAGCGGGAGGAGGCCGAGCAGGAACATCACCTGCCAGCCGAACCGTGGCAGCACGAGGATTCCGGTGAGGGCGGCGATGATGCCGCCTACGGGGAAGCCGCTGAAGAGGGTCGCGAAGACCAGGTTGCGCGTCTTGGGATGCGAGTACTCACCCACGAGCGCGCTCGCGGTCGGCAGCACGCCGCCGAGACCGAGTCCGGCGAGGAAGCGGAAGAGGCCGAACATCTCCGGAGAGGTGGCCGTCGCACACAGGCCTGTCATCACCGAGAACCAGATCAGGCAGCCGATCAGCATCCTGCGTCGGCCCAGGGTGTCGGTGAGCGTGCCGACGGTCGTGGCTCCGATGAGCATCCCGACGAGAGCGAATGAACCGATCAGGCCGGCACCGGCGGGAGTGAGGCCCCACCCGGGTTCGTGGAGCAGGGACGGAATCACCGCGCCGTAGACGACCACGTCGTACCCGTCGGCTACGACGGTGATCCCACAGATCGCGAGTACCAGCAGTGTCACCGGGGGCCAGGTGGCGTTGCCACGACTTCCTCTGCGGCTGCTTTCGTGCATGACGGTTCCTCTCACATGGCTCTGCTGTTGCGGTGAGGGTTCTCTCGGAGGCGAGGGCGGCGGCTCTTTCCGATGTTCTGGCGGCATCGTGTGTTACTCGCCTCGCACCGCTAAGTGTGCACACTGATACAGGCCTGTAAAGGGTTACGTGCAGGAAATCGCGCTGTGCTTCCGGAGTGGTGTGATGTAACGAACTCAGGTGTATGCACATCGGGGGTTCATGTGAGGGCTGCTCAGTGCGAGCACCTCACGTCTGGGCGCCGGCCCCCTGGGCTCGCGAGATACCGCGGCCGGCCAGCACGACCGCCGGCACCAGAAGGTGGGTCCGGGCATCGGCACCCACCACGGACAGGGCCGCGATGACGCGCCCCTTCGAGTCGGTGATCGGTGCCGCCACCGAGTAGGCGTCCGGGCTCATCTCCTCGCGCACGATGGCGACGCCGGTCCGCCGGCATTCCGCCAACGCCACACGCAGTGCGGCGGGATCCGTGATGGTCCTGGAGGTGAAACCGGTGAGGCCGTGCCGGACGACCTCGCCGAACAGTTCCTCGCCGGCGTGGGCCAGCAGCATCTGCCCGACGGCGGACGCGTGCAGGGGCAGCCGCCCTCCGACCCCGGAGACCACCGGAACCGCTCCTGTCGTGGAGATCCGTTCGACGACGAGGGCGTCGGTGCCGTCGAGGACGGCCAGTTGCACGTGCTGCTGCGTGGCGGCGTGCAGGTCCTCCATCACCGGCATCGCCCGGACGCGCAGCGGCAGCCCCCGCGGGTTGAGGGAGCCCAGCTCCCACAGGCGCAGGCCGATGACGTAGGCGCCACCGGGGACACGTTCCAGTGCTCCCCACGCGGTCAGTTCGCCGGCCAGCCGGTGCGCGGTGGCGTGGCTGAGGCCGGTGATCCGGCATATCCGGGCGAGCGTCAGCTCCGGGCGTTCCGGCGTGTACGCCCCCAGGATCGCCAGGGCCCGAGAGGTGACCGTGCGCCCGCGGTCGTTGCTGTTGGCCGTCTTGGCTCCCTACTCGATGTCCATTCAGCGGACATCGTACTGACCCGGGCGAGGCCGATCGCGGAATCTCACCACCAGGCCCGCCAGGCCCTTCACGGGATGACGCGAGGGAGACGCCGCTGCCGTCGGCTGCGGAGGCCGCCGCTTGTCCCACTCACCGATGAAAGGAGTCCGGGCATGCGCATGACCGTGACGCCGCGGGACCGCGGCGGTCATGACACCGACTCGGCAGACAGATCGTCGATGCGTTTCGCACACGAGACGCTGCCTCAGCGGGTGTGTTTCGCCTCGGGCGAGGCGGCGTCGACGCTACGGGCCGAGGTGGAGCGGCTTGGCGCCAGGCGGGTGATGGTGATCGCGGCGGCGGCGGAAGCGGAGCTTGCGCAGCAGGTCACCGCCGACCTTCCGGTCGCGCTGCGGTGGAGTGAGGTGGTGATGCACGTTCCCGTGGAGGTCGCCGAGCGGGCACGGGCCGCCGCGGCCGTACACGAGGTGGACTGCCTGGTCAGTGTCGGTGGGGGCTCCACCACCGGACTGGCGAAGGCGATCGCGTTGACTGCGGACGTGCCCATAGTGGCCGTCCCCACCACCTACGCGGGCTCGGAGGCCACGAGTGTGTGGGGTCTGACCGAGCGGGCGCGCAAGACCACGGGGGTGGACGCGCGAGTCCTGCCCCGCTCGGTGGTGTACGACGCGACGCTGACCGTGTCCTTGCCGGTGCCGATGAGTGTCGCCTCGGGGCTGAACGCGCTGGCGCACTGCGTCGACGCGATGTGGGGCCCTCGCGTCGATCCGATCGACCGGGCGCTGGCGGGGGAGGGGATCCACGCGTTGGCGACCGGACTGCCCGCGGTGATGGCCGACCCGGCCGGTCTTCCGGGCCGCGAGCGGACGCTGTACGGGACGTACCTGTCGGCGGTGGCGTTCTCGTCGGCGGGGTCGGGGCTGCACCACAAGATCTGCCACGTCCTCGGCGGCAGGTACGACCTGCCGCACGCCCAGACCCACGCGGTGGTGCTGCCGTACGTGCTGGCCTTCAACGCACCCTGCGCCCCGGAGGCCGACCGGCGGATCGCGGCCGCGTTCGGAGCGCGGTCGGCGATCGAAGGACTCCAGCGCCTTCGGCACGACGTGGACGCGCCGAAGGCGCTGCGCGACTACGGGCTGGAGGAGTCCGATGTCGACGACGCGGTGCAGGCGGTGCTCGACGTGGTGCCGGCCGGCAATCCGCGTCCGGTGACGGCCGGCTCTCTCCAGCACCTGCTGCGTTCCGCCTGGCGGGGGACGGACCCGAGCACGATGACCGACGGCAAGGAGGACCGACGATGAGTGAGCAGAACGGGACTGCTGAGCAGCAGGAGCGTGAGCAGGCCCTGGTCGAGCAGGTCGTGGCCTCGTTCGAGACCGCGAAGGACCCGCGTCTGAAGCAACTGACGCAGGCACTGACCCGGCACCTGCACGCGTTCCTGCGCGAGGTGCGGCCGACCGAGGCGGAATGGGCGTCCGCGATCGAGTTCCTCACCGCGGCCGGGCACATCACCGACGACAAGCGGCAGGAGTTCATTCTGCTGTCGGACGTGCTCGGGGCGTCCATGCAGACGATCGCGATCAACAACGAGGCCTGTGCGAACGCGACGGAGGCGACCGTGCTCGGGCCGTTCTTCGTCGAGGGCTCACCCGGGATCCCGTTGGGCGGGGACATCTCCTTCGGTGCCGCCGGGCAGCCGTGCTGGGTCGAGGGCACGGTCACCGGAACCGACGGCGAACCCGTGCCAGGCGCACGCATCGAGGTGTGGGAAGCCGACGAGGACGGTTTCTACGACGTGCAGTACGACGACGACCGCATGGCGGCCCGGGGTCACCTCGTCGCCGACGAGAGGGGCCACTACCGGTTCTGGGCGATCACCCCGACGCCGTACCCGATCCCGCACGACGGCCCCGTCGGTGCGCTGCTGGCCGCGGTCGGCCGTTCCCCCATGCGCGCCTCGCACCTGCACTTCGATGTCCGTGCCGACGGCAAGCGGACCCTGATCACCCACATCTTCGTCCGGGGCGACGAACTCCTCACCTCCGACGCCGTGTTCGGCGTCAAGGACTCGCTCATCCACGACTTCGTGGAGCATCCCGCGGCCACCCCCACCCCCGACGGACGCGACGTGGCCGGCCGTGCCTGGTCCAGTGTCCGCTTCGACATCGTCCTCGCTCCCGCACAGACAGGAGTCTGCGAATGAACAGACACGACAACCGGCACACGCCCGACCTGCGCGTAGCCGTGATCGGCGGAGGAATCGGCGGTCTCGCGACCGCGGCCTTCCTGCACCGGGCGGGGATCGAGGCGACCGTGTACGAGCAGGCTCCTGCCCTGACCGAGGTCGGTGCCGGTCTCGTCGTCTCTCCCAACGCCGTGCGGCTGCTGGGCAGCCTCGGCCGACTGGACCGCTTTCGGGAACGCGCGGTGCCGCTGCGGGCCGGATGGGAGTTCCGGCGCTGGGAGGACGGGCGCGTGCTCTTCTCCCAGGATCTCGGCGAGGAATGCGAACGGCGCTTCGGTGAGCAGAGCTACGTCGCGCACCGCGCCGATCTCCTCGACGCGGTGCGGTCGGCCGTCCCCGAGGCGTCGCTGCGTCTGGGTCTGCGGCTCGCCGGCCTCCACCGGCTGGACGAAGGCGTCGAGCTGACCTTCACCGACGGATCACGGGAGGTCGCCGACGTCGTCATCGGTGCCGACGGCGTGCACACCACCGTCGGTCGGTTCGTGGCCGAAGCGGAAGCACCACGCTTCTCGGGCATGTGCGCCTACCGCTCCCTCGTACCGGCGGAGAGTGCGCCGGCTTTCGCGCGCCGTCCGGTCCAGACCCTGTGGCTCGGCCCGGACCGCCACCTGGTGCACTACCCGATCTCCGCGGGCACACAGATCAACATCGTCGCCTTCGGGCCCGCACACGACTGGACGACGGAGTCCTGGTCGGCCGAGGGCCGGATCGAGGATCTGCGCGCCGAGTTCGCCGGGTGGTCCGAGGGTCTGACGGAGCTGCTCGCGGTGGCGGAGCGCGTGGGGCGGTGGGCGCTGCTCGACCGGGATCCGCTGCCCCGCTGGACGAACGGGCCCGTCGCGTTGCTGGGCGATGCGGCGCACCCGATGTTCCCCTTCTTCGCTCAGGGGGCGGCGCAGGCGATGGAGGACGCCGCCGTCCTGGCCGGCTGCCTCGCCGACCAGCCCGAAGAACCCTCTGCCGCGCTGCGCCGCTACGAGGACGTCCGTTGTCCGCGGGCCACCCGGGTGCAGCTGATGAGCCGGGGCAGGGCGGAGAGCAACCACCTGCCCGACGGGCCTGCACAGCGGGCCAGGGACGCGTCGTTCGCGAACGAGGATCCCTTGGCGCACAACGGCTGGATCTACGGGCACGACGCAGAGCTGGCCCTGCGAGAAGCACCGGTGTGAGTGCTCGGTCCCCGACGCTGGAGCGGGGACGCCGGCCCCGGCCGAGGCTGCCTGCTGGTGAGCGAACTGGTGGGCAAACGTCGTACGCCATGCCAAGGGCCCAGACGCCTCCGCGTGGAGGAAGTGATTCTCGACCAGCCATCAACGTCATGGCTGTCGCCAACTCACCGCTGCGTTTCACCGCCGGTGTACCGGAGGTCTTCAATGCCGACAATCGAGACGGATCATTTCGAGATCCGTCAACTCGTGGAGAACTGGGTGCTGTGGCGTGACGCAGGCGACTGGGAACGGTTCGCCACCGTGTGGCACCCGGTGGACGGCTGGATGACAGCCACCTGGTTCCAGGGCCCGGCGACGGACTTCATCGCGGTGAGCCGGGAGGGATTCGACAACGGGGTCAGCATCCTGCACTTCCTCGGCGGGCACACCGCCGATGTACTGGGCGACCGAGCCATCGCCCAGACCAAGATGACCATCAACCAGCGGGCCATGGTCGACGGGGTGGAGGTCGACGTCGTCTGCACGGGACGCTTCTACGACTTCTGTGCCCGCCACGAGGGCGCGTGGAAGATCGTGCGCCGACAGCCGATCTACGAGAAGGACCGCCTCGACGTGGTCGATCCCTCCGCGTCGCTCGACCTGGACCCGCAGCTGCTGCGCCGCTTCCCGGTCGGCTACCGCCACCTCGGCTACCTGCAGACCAAGGCCGGCTTCACGGTGAAGGCCGGGCTGCCGGGCCTGACCGGTGACGTCGTCCAGCGTCTCTACGGCGAAGGGGCGAAGTGGCTGGCCGGTGCCGGCACCCCAGGCGATCCCCACTGACCTCAAGGAACGGTCTGCATGCAACACTCAGAAAACTCCGTCGCGCGACGCCTGACCGTGGGCATCTTCCCCGGCGCGGGCGCCGTCCATCTCTACCACGCCCTCGACTCCGGGTACTTCCAGAAGGCAGGACTGGAGGTGGACCTCGTCCAGGTCGTCTCCTCCGACCAGCAGATGGCCGGCTGGAACGACGGTGACTACGACATCATGCACACCTCTCCCGACCACCTCCTGCGCGGACTGCTGAAGCGGGACCCGGTGGCCGTCCAGGCCGAGGGTATGGGCGAACTCGCCGTGCACCGGCGTCCCGGCGCACCGTTGCCGACGGACCGGTGGGCGGTCGACAACGCGCAAAGCGCCTTCGCGTTCGTCCTGCGTGCCGTACTCGCCGACGTCGCCGGCGCGCCGGTCACCGACGGCCAGCTCGTTTCGGTGGGTGGCACTCTGCAGAGGTTCCAGGCACTGCCGACAGGCGCTGTGGACGGGACCACACTCCATCCGCCCTTCGACGTCCTCGCCGCCGAGAAGGGATACCCGCGTCTCGGCGGTCACCTTCAGGTAGCGCCCGACATCCTCACCGGTGTGGTGGTGGCGCCGCGCACCGCTGCCAGCACGTGGCACATCCGCGCCTACCTCGACGTCTGCCGCGTGAGCACGGCAGAGCTTCTGACCTCCGGGGCGTCGGGCACAGAAGCGGCTCTGGTGCGACACGGCTTGCCGAAGTCCGTCGCCCAGGCTGCGGCACCCGGCCTCCTCGGGCCCGCAGGACTGTCCACCTCGCCCGACGTGACTCTGCGCGGCATCGAGGCGGTGGCCGACCTGCGCCGCCGCTTCACTCCGGCCTGGCAGCCCTCCTGCCCGCTCCAGTCGCTGATCGGCCCCGGAGCGGAGCGCTGAGCTTCCCGACGGCACGGCGACCACGTTCGGGTAGTGGATACAGTGCGGCCCCGCCCTTGGTGCGGTCATAGAGGGAAAGAACCGGCAGGGAATGCTCCCTGCCGGTTTCGGCGTACCACCACTGCATACACCTGGGTAGACTCCGGGTATGAGTAGGAGGAGGGGCGAGACCCCTGAGGAACCACGGTCGGCGGACAACGGAAGCAACACGTCGCAGATCCCGTTCGAGTCGACGGGCGGGACACCCGGGCCGGCCGCGGGCGGACGCCGACTCGCTCTTGACGTCCACGCACGCCTGCGGGAGATGATCCTCAGCGGTGAACTGCCGCCGGGGTCTGCGCTGCTCCAGGCCGAGATGGCACGGAAACTGGGCGTCAGCCGCACGCCGATGCGCGAGGCGTTCCGGCTCCTCCAGGAAGAAGGGCTCATCGACGCCCAGCCCGACCAGCGGGCGAGGGTGCGGGCGGTGGACCCCGAGGACCTCGACGGTGTCTATGGGGCCCGCATCATGCTCGAAGCGCTCGCTGTGAGCGTGACGGCCAAGTCGCTTGCGCCCGGGGACCTGCAGCGCATGGGCGAAGCACTGAAGCACATGCAGGAACTGGCGGGCGACGACCGACCGGACGAGTGGCATGCGGCGCACAAGGAATTCCACCGCATTCCGACACAGGCTGTGGGACCGCATCTGCAGCGCATGCTCGCGTCGCTCGGCGAGCACAGCGAGCGCTACATTCGGTTGGCCCAACTGGGCGTACCCAGCTCATGGGCACGGGCGCACGCAGAGCACGAAGCACTGCTGGAGGCGCTGCGTCTGAGTGACCAGGACGAAGCGGTACGCGTGATCGCTCGCCATCTCGCGCGCACCGCCCTGAACGTGCTGGCGGACGTCGCCCCGGAGTACGAACCCGCGGCCACGCGCACTGCGCTGGGGATCGCGGGCAACGGTCAGTCCTGACGTCAGCTCTGCCCGGCGGGCGGGCGGTGGTTGTAGCCGACGGTGTGTCCGGTGCCCTGACTCCGGAACCGACCCGCCCGGCCCGCCACCGCGGGAAACGCCCGACCGGAGCACGGTGCCGGCTGAGCCAGGCTGCCGTGACCCGGTCGACCTCATCCGGCCCCACTCTTGAGGGCGACGACATCGCATCGTCACCCGGAGGCCCCGTCGGACCGACCGAGGCCTGGTCTTCTTGGAGAGCCCGGCGGTAGGCGTCACTTGAGTCTTCTGGTGGTGGGTAGGTGTCCCAGCGGTAGCGCGGCGGGCGCGCGTGCGGAGCGTGACGAGTACGCATGGCCGCGCCCGGCTGATCCGTAGATCCTCGAACGTCGGCTGATGCCTGGCCGGGCGGGCGGTTGCCGAAGGGTCAGGCGGCGGGAACCGCCTGCGGATAGAGCACGCTCGGGTCGGCGGACAGGGCCGCCTTGAGCTGGACGGAGTTGTTGTCGGCGAGGATCTCCATCTTCCCGGCCTCTATACCGTCGAGGGCGGCGCGCACGACATCGGCGGGGTCGTTCTTCTCCACGTCCCACCCGGCCATCATGTCGGTGTCGGTGCTGGCCAGGTGGAGGCCCGTCACCGTGGTTCCCTGGCCCGCGAGTTCGAGGCGGATGCCGTTGGTGAGGCTCCACGCCGCCGCCTTCGCCGCGCTGTAGGCGTTGGCCCCGTCGTAGGCGAGCCAGGACATCGCCGACAGGACGTTGAGGATGGCCCCGCCGCCGTTGGCGGCCAGGACGGGGGTGAACGCCCGGACCACGTTGAGGGTGCCGAAGTAGTTGGTGTCCATCTCCAGCCGGATCTTCTCGGGGTCCCCGGTGACGAGGTTCTGCTGGGTGAAGACGCCGGCATTGTTGATCAAGAGGGTGACGTCCGAGGCCGCGCCCGCCGCGGCGGCGACCGAAGCCGGATCGGTGATGTCGAGCCGCAGTACCTCCACACCGGGGAGGTCGACGAGGTGGGGGGTGCGCGCGGTCGCGTAGACCTTGGTGGCGCCCCGGTGCAGGAGTTGTTGGGCGAAGTGCCTGCCGATGCCGCGGTTGGCGCCGGTGACGAGGGCGACGGAACCGGTGATCTTCATGGGGAGTCTCCTGGCAGTGGTGAGGTGATTCCTGTCCGGGCTGTTCGCGGGCTACGCTAGAACCTGACGCTGACGTCAGAGGCAAGAGATGTGATCCAGGTCATGGAGGGGGCGTTGATGCGCATCGGTGAGCTGGCCTCAAGGGTGGGCGTGAGCGTGCGGGCACTGCGCTACTACGAAGAGCAGGACCTGCTGGCCTCGGTGCGCAGCCCCAGCGGCCAGCGGCAGTACCCGGACAGCGCGGTCGACCGCGTCCAGCTGATTCAGCAGCTGTACTCCGCAGGGCTGCCGAGCAGGGCGATCGTGGAACTGCTGCCGTGTGTCGAGACCGGTGACGTGACCCCCGCGCTGCTCGACCGGCTGTCGGCCGAGCGGGACCGCATCGATGCGCAGGTCAGCACCCTGGTGAAAACCCGGGACCGGCTCGACGCCATCATCACCACAGCCTCCACAGCCAGGAGCGCGGGCCGGCCCTGCCCTCGTTGAGCAGCGCGCCTTCCCCAGGCGTGCGGCAGTGCTTGTCCGCCCGACGCAGACGGACGCCCGTCAGCAGGCGTCACTTGAGTCTCCTGGTGGTGGGCCGTCCGTCCCAGCGGTAGAGCGAGTCATGACGGTTGGCCCCGGCCGGGACGAGACCGATCGGGGCGCCGCGGGCTTCGGTGGCCACTGAGCGGTTCAGGCCCTGCTTGCCCCGGTCGACCGGGGAGCGTCCGGCTCTCTCGCCGCCGCAGGGAGCCTTGGTGATGCACCCGTCGACGGACAGCTCATGGAGTGGGAGGTCGATCATGCGGTCGTACGCCTGCACGGCCAGCCCGTGGACCTGCTCGGCCATGCCCAGCTGCGACCAGTACTTGACGCGGCGTCGGATGGTGCGGTCGACGCGCTCGAAGACAATCCGGTCCGGGATGCGCGGGTTGTGGCAGCCGAGCGGATGGGTATCGACATGCTCGGGCAGCAGCGCTGCGAACGGGTCCCACAAGGGTTCGAGCAGGCGTGATGGCAGGACAGGTACGAGCCCTCCGGTGATCACTGAGCGTCAAGAACTCCATGATCACCCAGGCTCGTGCCTGTCTTGCCTCCGGGTCGCCACAGGGCCATTCGCCACACCTACCGCCGGGCTCTCCTATGCGTCCCAGTCTCCGGGGCCGAGAGTGAGTGCAACCCGCCCGAGGCTGTTGTCGTCCTCCATGTAGCGGTGGGCGTCGGCGGCACGGGCGATGGGGAAGGTACGGTCGACGACAGCGCGGAAGCCGCGCTCGACCTCGGTCCACAGCGCGTCGACCGCGGCGGCGTTTCCGGTGCGTACACCGATGATGCGGTGACAGTCGGAGTACAGGCGCCGCAGATCGACCTGGACTTTGCCGCCGAGGAACGCACCGGAGGTGACCACGGTGCCGCCGCGGGCCAGTGTGTCGAGGGTGGCGTCCCAGATCGCCGGGTCACCGAGGTTGTCGACGGCGATGTCCACGCCGTGACCGCCGGTGGCCTCGCGTATGCGGTCGACGAGGTCGGGGGCGGTGGTGTCGAGTACGACTTCGGCGCCGGCCGCGGCCAGCGCCTTGCGCTTTTCCGCCGAGCGGGAGGTGGCGATGATCCTCGCGCCGAGGTGCTGGGCGTAGGCGGCGGTGGTGGAGCCGAGGGCGGAGGCGGCGCCCTGGACCAGTACCCACTGCCCGGGGCGCAGCCCCGCCTGGGCCAGCTGGTTGGCGGCCACCGCGCCGACGAGTGCCAGGGATGCCGCCATCGCGGCGGGAATGCCGTGCGGCACCCGGTGAACGTTGCGCGCGGGCACCGCACAGTACTCGGCGTACGCACCGGGGCGATGGGTGCCTATCACGCCCAGGTCGGGACAGACTTCCTCGCGGCCCTCCACACAGAAGGCGCAGCTGCCGCAGGCGACTGCGGGAAACACGGCCACGCGGTCCCCGACCCGGACGGAGTGCACACCGTCTCCCAGCGCGGCGACGACGCCCGCATGGTCGGCGCCCAGCACGTGGGGCGGCTCGATCTTGGCGTAGGGGTGGTTGCCCGCGCGGGCCGTGAGGTCGAGCAGGCGGCCGATGCCGACCGCAGCGACCTGGACGAGGACCTCGCCCGGACCGGGCCGGGGCGTCGCGATCGTGGCCTGCTCCAGCACGTCGGGTGGTCCGAATCGATTGAACACCATGGCCCGCATCGCGTCGGGCACGGGCAGCAGGTCCGGCCAGCCCAGTTCAGTAGACGTGTTGTTCATGACGCCACCACCGTGTTCTCCAGGCGGCCGATCCGCTCGATCTCGACGACGACCTCGTCCCCGGCGGTCAGGAACTCCCCGCGCGGCACTCCGACGCCGGCCGGTGTGCCGGTGAGGATGACGTCCCCGGGCTCGAGTCGGGTGAGGCGGCTGGCCGCCGCGACCACTTCGGCTGTCGGCACCATCATCTGCGCCGTCGAGGAGTCCTGCTTCACCACACCGTTGACACTCAAGCGGATCCGCAGGTTCTGCGGGTCGGGGATCTGCCAGGCGGGCACGACTCCCGGGCCGAGCGGGCAGAAGCCGTCCTGGCCCTTGTGGCCGACCCAGTCGTAGGTGAACGGTTTGCCCACCGGCTTGGGAGCTGTGAGCCGGTCTCTGGCCGAGATGTCGTTCGCCGCCAGGTAGCCGGCCACGTGATCGAGGGCCTGCTCGGGCGAGAGGTTGCGGCCGGTGCGGCCGATGACGACGGCGAGTTCCGCCTCCCAGTCGACGCGGGCGCCCGGGTAGGACGGCAGCGGCACAGGGTCTCCCGGTCCGGTCACGGTCGTCGTGGGCGGCTTGAGGAAGAAGAACGGATCACCCAGCTCATCCGGCGGCTCCACGCCCATCTCGGCACAGTGATCCCAGTAGTTGGCGCCCGCGCAGAGCACCTTGCCCGGGTATGTGAGCGGGGGAGCGAGCCGAGCACCGGCGATGACGTCCGAAGCCGCCGGGGTCCATTCCCGCAGCAGCGGTGCGAGAGAGTCCCATCGGCTGAGCACCTCCATCAGCGACAGCCCTTCCGTCCCGGGCGGCCCTTGGACGATGCTCCCCCCGACGCTCACGCCGACGGCGAGCTTCTCCGAGTCGTCCACCCGGTACTGCACCAGCGACCATTCAGGAAATTGCATGATTCCTCCGACACGCGGCTCTCTCAGGGAAACAGAACCATAGTGGATACACATTGGTCGGGGAAGGGAGGGTTGTGCGCTGCATGGTGAGTGCTGACGGTGGGTGATTGCGTGATCTGTGAGTTGAGGTGCAAAAGATTCCACCCGGTACTGGACGTTCCGCTCCATAGGTGTACACACTTGTAGCGGTGTGATGCGTGAGTGACGCGGATCCACCGGAACCATGAGGAGTACACAATGTTGCGTGTCAAAGGTCTCCTGCACTACGGACTCCAAGTGCCCTCACTGGATGCGGGTGCGAACTTCTATGACGCGTTCGGACTGGAGACGGCGGAGCGCGGCAACTCGGTGGTGATCCGTTGCGACGGCCGGGAGCAGGATCAGACGGTGCTGATGGAAGGGCCGGTCAAGAGGCTCCATCACGTGGCCTTCGCGGTGGAGACGGATTCCCTGCCGGAGTGGCAGCGCCACATCGAGGGCATGGGGCTGAAACTGCTGGACGCACCGGCCGAGGTGCCCGGCGGACTGTGGCTGCGGGATCACGAGGGCAACCTGATCAACCTCCGCGACGAGGGGATCGCCTCCTGGCGAGAGTTCGGCACCACGGACGCGCAGGACGCCAACGTAGGCGACCGCGTCCGGCGGGTCGACCACGCCCGCTGGCTGAACGCGGACGCGAAGCCGCGCCCCCAGCGCCTCGGGCACATGCTGATCTTCAGCTCCGATCTGGTCGCCTCCGAGGCCTTCTACACCCGCACGCTCGGGCTCCGTCTGTCGGATCGCATCCCCGGTATCGCCACCTTCCTGAACTCGGGCCCCGGCGATCACCATGTCTTCGGTTTCGTCCCGGCGGCCCACCCCGGCCTGCACCACTCCAGTTGGATGGTGTCCGACATCGACCAGATCGCCATGGGCGCGCAGAACATGTCCGCGGCGGGCTACTCCAAGGGCTGGGGTCTGGGGCGCCACACCCTCGGCTCGAACCTGTTCCACTACATCCAGGACCCCTGGGGCAGCTGGATCGAGTACTCCGGCGACATGGACCGCATCACCGAGGACTGGAAGCCGAACGACTGGGACTGCCCGGCCGCTGTCTGGAGCCCCGAGATGCCGGCCGACTTCATCACCAACCAGGAAGAGAAGCCTGCCTGAGCTTCGCCGTTCCCGACCGCCGGCACGGGGCGTCCCACCCCGGGTCCTGCCCGCCGGAGTCGCTCACCGTTCCGGCTCGGTCCGGTAGGGGAGCGTCCGCAGGTGGTGTGTCCCGGCCCCTGCGTGCGGTTCAAGGCGCCCGGCAGAAGGGCGCCCTGCCCATCGCCGACTCGATGCCGCCGAGGATGAGCTTCTGGTACTGCTCGGCGCCGGGGAAGGAGCCGTCGGTGGTGAAGTCCTTGGCGTCGTGGCCGAGGGTGGTGAGCCAGGCTCGCCCGCCGTCGTAGTACTGGCACCAGGCCACCGGGTGGACCTTGCCGTGTCCGGGGTGGCCCATGCTGCCGGTCACGCCCTTGGTCAGCGTGGACTCGTCGACGCCGGCGAGGATACGGACCCGGGAGGGTGCGGGGACGAGGTTGTACCACTCGTCGGTGAAGGTCCAGCGTGCTGGGAGATCCGCGGTGGAGGAGTCGTGGCGGTCCTGGGTGACGACGGTGCCGGCTTGTTCGGGGCCGTGGTCGTAGTAGTTGGCTCCGCCCAACAGGCCCTCGTACCAAGGCCAGTTGTATTCCGTACCGAACGCGTTGTGGATGCCGACGAAGCCTCCGCCGCCTCGGATGTACTGGCGCAGTGAGGTCTGCGCGGCGTCGTCGAGGGTGTCGCGGCTGGTGGAGTAGAAGATGACCGCGTTGTATCTGAACAGCTGGGCCGACGACCCGAGTTGGGTGACGTCCTCGGTCCAGTCGACGGTGAAGCCGTTGTCCTGGCCCAGCTTGACGACCGCGTTCTGTACGACGTTGGCGGCGGTGAGCGCCGGGTCCAGACCGGTGCCGAGGGCGGGGCCGAGGTTGGCGTGCCGGGGGCCGGCGGTACGGGTGTAGAGCAGCACCTTGTACCCGTTGGTCGCAGGGGTGAAGTTGCCCCAGTCGTGATAGCACTTGGGGCTGGTGCCGCGGCAGACGCCGTAGTCGGGGTCGCCGAGTTCCTGTGCGCTGGTGTGCCCTGCCTGGGCGGAGGCCTGGTAGCGGCCGCCGAAGAAGGCGGCCAGGGCGACGAGAGCGATCGCCAGGGCAATGGACAGCGGGGTGCGGGTTCTTGCCGTCATGACGGTCCGCCCTCTCACTGGACGACGATCTTGCCGGTGGACTGCGGAAAGGCCGGGTCGTTGTAGAAGTACTCGCCGGCCTTGGCGAAGGTGTGCGTGTACGACTGGCCCGGCATCAGCAGTCCGGTGTCGAACTCGGCGTCGAAGAACGCCGCCGCTCCGTGCGCCTGCTTGTTGTCGGCGGGGTTGGTGAAGGTGACCTCGGTGCCGACGGGGACGGTGAGGTGTTGGGGCGCCATGGCGTTCTGGGCGACCGTGTTCTCGGTGGCGCCGGGGGAGTTGGTGCCGGTGCTCCAGATGCGGCCGAGCGTGACGGTGTTGTGCGCCGTCGCGCCGGTCACGGCGGCGGTGCGGATCTGGTTGCGGCGGGAGGGTGGGGTGGGTGCGGGGGCGGGTGCGACCTTGCCGCCGAGCTTGAACGCCCACAGGTGGTCGCCCTTGGGGATGTCGGGGAAGGGCAGCCCGTTGCCCCCGGCGAGCACGGCCACGTACTGCTCGCCGTCGATCTCGTACGAGACGGGGATGGTGTTGACCCCGGCGCCGCACTGCCAGGTCCACAGGGTCGCGCCGCTGGTGTCGTCCATCGCTTCGAGGACGCCGTCCGGACGGCCCTGGAAGAGCAGCCGGCCCGCGGTGGTGAGGATGCCGTTGCCGTGGGCGAGGGACCAGTCGCCCTCCTTCCGCCAGGCGACGGTGTTGGTCCGTGGGTCCATGGCTACCAGCCCGCCGCCGAACAACTCCCCAAGCGCGCGAGCGGTGTTGACCCGGCCGCCGTGCGTGTTGGAGTAGGAGGAGTTGACCAGGCCGTAGCCGATGTAGACGTACCCGGTCTTCGGGCTGAAGGACGGGAACCCCCAGTCCCCGCCACCGCCCGCGCCCGGGAAGATGATCGTGGCCCGGTCCCAGAACACCGAGTAGAGACCGCCGACGGGGTAGAACGGCACCGGGCGGGTCGTCTTGTCGAGGCGTGGGAACGGCTCCGTGAACGGCTCGCCGCCGGGGAACGGCTGGGTCGGCGAGGTCTTCTGCTCGGCCTGCTGGGGGACCGCGCGCTCCTCCATGCCGTGGACGGCCTCGCCGGTGCGCCGGTCCAGGATGTAGAACCAGCAGGTCTTGGAGCCGTAGACGACGACCTTACGCCTCCTGCCGTCGATGAGGAGGTCGGCCAGGACCGGCGCCATGACGTTGTCGGCGTCCCAGATGTCGTGGTGGACGGACTGGAAGTGCCACCGCCGTTTGCCGGTCTTGGCGTCGATGGCGACGATCGAGTTGGCGAAGAGGTTGTCGCCGCCGCGCGAGGAGCCGTCCGTACGCGGATACGGGTTGCCGAACGTCCAGTAGACCAGGCCGAGTTCGGGGTCCACGGCCGGATGGATCCAGGGGACCGCGCCGCCGGTCTTCCAGGAGTCGCCCTCCCAGGTGTCGTGCCCGAACTCACCGGGCCCCGGCGGCCCCCAGAACGTCCAGACGACGTCACCGGTCTTCGCGTCGAGCGCGTAGCCCCGGCCGCGCGCACCGGCCGTCGAGCCCTCGGTGCCGATGTAGATCAGGCCGTCGAAGTGGACGACCGCGCCCGCGAGGCCGCCACTGTTGCCGCCGCACTGACCGCTGTCGTTGTCGCAGCCGTCGTCACCGCCGTTGTCGTCGACGATCAGCGGCTTCTGCCAGACGATCGCGCCGGTCCTCCGGTCGAGGGCGTACACGATGTTGGCGCCCGAGATGGTGAAGACCTTGCCCTCGGCCACGGCGACGCCGCGCATGTTGGTGGTCTCGGTGCCGAGGTTCGTCTTCCATATGACCTCGCCCGTACGGCCGTTGACGGCGAAGACGTTCTGCTGGGTGGTCTCGACGTACAGCACACCGTCCTGCACGACGATCGTGCACTGCTGGTACGCGGAGGTCGAACCGCCCTCCAGGTTGACGTGCCAGGCACCGCCGAGCTTCTTGACGTTCTTCGGGGTGAGGTCGCGGAGCGCGGAGTGGTTCTGGTTTCCGTAATTGCCCCCCACCTTGGGCCAGTTGATGCCCGTGGTGCCGAGTGCGGCGGACTGCGGTGGTACCGGGAGCGCCAGTCCGGGGGAGCCGGAGGAGGCCTCGGCCGTGGAGGACAGGGCGGAGACCGTGGCCGCGCCGCCCGCCGCGGCCGTCAGGAGAAAGGAGCGTCTTTCCATCGTTGAGTTCCCTCGATTCGATCAAGGTCCACCAGATGGTTCATAGAATCCACAGAGTGGGTTCGCGTGATGGAGCGTCACGTTAGGGACGACGTACGCGCGTGACAAGACATGCTGCAGAGGGTTTTCGTGGAGCGAGAGCCAACCAGGGGCTAGACGAGCGGAGTTGGTACCACCAGGTGGACCGGGACCATGGAGGGCGGCATGGGGCTCTTGTTGCGCCGGCCCTGCCCGGTCTCCTCCCAGGCGTGTGCGAGGATGCCGACGCTGCGGCTGAGCACGAAGAGGCCTCGGGCCAGTGGCGCGGCGAAGCCCAGCTCGGCGTAGATGACGGCGGTGGCACCGTCGATGTTCATGGGTACGGGCTTCTTTCCCTCGCGGCCGCGATTGAGATACGTCTCGACGGCGCGGGCCGCCCGCAGGTGGGAGCCCTCGACGAGCCCGTCCGCCACGGCACGGTCCACCAGGGCGAGCAGGGGGTCACGGCGCGGGTCGCGGGGGTGGAAGCGGTGGCCGAAACCGGGTAGGTAGCGTGACCGGGCCCGCCACTTGCCGACCACCTTGGCCACGGTGAGTTCGAACTCGCCGTCCTGGTCGTGTTGTCGGGTGATCTCGTCGAGCAGCTCCACGCACTGCTGACCGGCACCGCCGTGCACGTCGCCCAGCATGTTCACTCCGGTGGCCACCGCGCTGTTGAGGCCGACCCCGCAGGTGGCGGCCATCCGGGCGGCGGCGATCGAGGGCGCCTGCGGGCCGTGGTCGACACCCGCCACCAGGGCCGCTTCCAGGAGTGTCGCCTGTTCGGGGCGGGGGAGTTCACCGCGGAGCAAGAGCCAGATCATCTCGACGAAGGTCGTGGTGCCGATCAGATCCTGGACGGGGTGCTCGCGCAGTTCGATGATGCCGGGTTCGATCCGGCTGACGGCGGTGGCCCACCACTGGGCGACCAGGCCGTCCTGCGGCCCGGTGGTCATGAGGCCGGCGCTTCGGCGGCCGTACGGCCGTGTGCCCGCCAGCGGGCGATGAGCGTGGTGCGTTCCTCGCCGTGCTGGTCGAGCAGCGGCGGTGGGGAGGCCGGGGGGAGGGGCTCGCCGTCCACGAGGACGCCGTTGCCGCTGACCCGCAGGGTGCGGTCCGAGCCGTCCGGGTAGGGCAGGTCGGTGAAGAAACCCCGGTGCGCGAGCTGTTCGAGCTCCACGGCCTCGGGAACCGTCAGGACCCGGGCCGCCGGGACCCCGGCCGAGGAAAGGATCTCCTCCCACTCCATGGCGGTCTTCCGGCGCAGCGCCGCGTTGAGTTCGGTGTTGAGCTCGGTGCGGTGCCGCTTGCGTGCCTCTCGCTCGGCGAACCGCGGATCTTCGACCAGCCCCGGCAGCCCGGCGAGTCGGCAGAGCGTGACGAACTGCTCCTGCCGGTTGGCCGCGATGTTCAGGCCGCCGTCCGCGGTCTCGAAGGTTCCCGAAGGCGCGGCGGTGGCGTTCTGGTCGCCCATCGGCTCCGGATCAACCCCGCTGACAAGGTAGTTGGAGACGGCCCAGCCCATCGCGGAGAGGGAGACCTCCAGCATGGAGACGTCCAGGCGTACGCCCCGCCCGGTCCTCTCCCTGCCGAGCAGCGCCGCGCTGATCGCGAGGGCCGCGCCGAGTCCGCCGAGCGAGTCGCAGACCGGGAAGCCCACCCGGAGAGGGGCGGTGTCGGTGGTGCCGGTGATGCTCATCATCCCGGACAGTCCCTGGATGATCTGGTCGTAGGCGGGGGCGGTGCTCATCGGCCCGGACTGCCCGAAGCCGGTGATCGCACAGCTCACCAGACGCGGGTTGAGCTCACCGAGCCGGGCGGCGCCGTACCCCATCCGGGCCAGCACCCCGGCCCGGAAGTTGTCCAACAGGACGTCGGCGCCGCGGACCAGATCCTCGAAGTCGGCCCGGTCGGCAGGGTCCTTGAGATCGAGGGCGAGGGATTTCTTGCCGGCGTTCTGGGCGAGGAAGGAGGCGCCGATACCGGCCCGGTTGAGTTCCGGGTCGGGGCCGAGGCTGCGGGCGAGATCGCCCCTGCCCGGCTGCTCGACCTTGACGACCTCGGCGCCGAGCAGCATGAGGTGGTAACTGCAGTACGGACCTGCGAGCACATTGGTGAGATCGAGTACGCGGATTCCTGAGAGCGGTCGTTCGGGCATGCACCGGCTCCTTCTGAGGTTTCTGCGATGGATTCACTGGGGGGCTACTTCGTCGGACTGAGCGGATGGTCGAACCCCTGCTCCGACATCTGCCGGGAGACGGCGGCGAGCGCGTCGGCGAACCGCTCCACGACGGCCTCGGGGAAACGGTGGCTGGGGCCGCTGAGCGACAGCGCGGCGACCACGGTCCCGGTGCGCCCGACGACCGGCACGGCCACGGCCGTCAGCCCCTCGTCGCGCTCACCCCGGCTGACCGCGAAGCCGCGCTCCGCCGCCAGGTCCGCCCACACCCGCAGCTGCCGGGCGTGTCCCTCGCCGTGCGGTGAGTCCAGTGCGATCCGCCGCAGCAGGCTGTCCGACGCCGTACGCAGCAGGATCTTGGACGAGGCGCCCGCCCACAGCGGGAGTTCGTCGCCGACCCGCACCACGTGGCGCAGAGGCTGGGGGCTCTCCTGCTGCGCGACACAGACCCGGGCCAGGCCACGCAGCATGAAGAGGTTGACCGTCTCCTGCTGTTCCTCGGCCAACTCGCGCATCAACTTGCGTGTCTGGCGAGGGAGTTCCCAGCTGGTGTGGGCCAGGTGGGCCCAGCGCCACAGGCCGGGGCCCGCGGTGTAGCCGGCCGGGGTGTCCCAGAGCAGACCGCACTGTTCGAGGGTCTGCACCAGGCGGACCGCCGTGGTCTTGGCCAGGCCCGTGGCGTCCACGATCTCCCTCAGCGTGACCGTCGGCCGATCTTCGGTCAGTAGCCCGAGGATGTCCAGGGCCCTGCGCACACTGCGCACCCCGGCCGCCTGCTCCTGCTCGGTCCCGTCCACGCGACTTCTCCCTCTGTGCCGGGCCGCCCCCACGGACCGCCCTCGGAAACTTCCTCGAACTGTCCTCTTGCCACCGCGAGTTGGCGCCCGTACGTTACACGCCGACCCACAGAGCAGTCCACCGGTACCACTGAGCGGTTCTCTCGGAGGTCTCATGCTGGATTCACTCCTCAAAGCCGGCGCGGACGCGACGGTGGTCGAGGCGCCCTCCTACATCGCGGGTCAGTGGGGTGGTGACGGTCCCGTCGCCACCCGAACAGGCCCGTATCTGCGCCGGGTTGTCAGCCGTACGACCATCGCGACCGGTGAGGAGGTGTCCCGAGCCCTCGCCTACGCCCGCTCCTCGGCCCGTGCCGTGGCCCGGCTCGCCCCCGCCGTGCGCGCCGACATCCTGGACCGGGCATCCCGAGCCGCCTCGGCCCACCGCGAAGACCTGGCCCGGCTGCTCGCCCTGGAGCTGGGCAAACCGGTCAAGGACGGGCGTGGGGAGATCGACCGGGTGGCGGACACCTTCGCGGTGTGCGCGTCCGAGGCCCGGCACATCGGCGGCGAGAACCTGCCCGTCGCGGGCTGGTCGCGCGGTATCGGCAACACCGCCCTCACCTACCGAGCGCCGGCCGGAGTAGCCCTCGCCATCACTCCGTTCAACGCACCCGCCAACCTGCTCGCCCACAAACTCGGCGCCTCCTTCGCCGCGGGCAACACCACTCTCGTCAAGGCCCCGCCCCAGGCACCGGCCGCCACCGCCGCCATCGTGGCGCTGCTCCTGGAGTCCGGACTGCCCCCGCAGGCCGTGCAGTTGCTGCACGGCGGCGCCGAGGTCGGCGCGCTGTTGTGCGCGGCCGACGAGGTCGCCGTCATCAGCTTCACCGGCAGCGCGGAGACCGGCCGGGCCGTGGCGCGCGCCGCCGGGGCCAAGCGCCTCGTCCTCGAACTCGGCGGGAACGCCGCCACGATCGTCTGCGAGGACGCCGACATCGCGCAGGCCGCCAAGGAGTGCGCCCGCACCGGATACAGCAACTCCGGTCAGAGCTGCATCTCCGTCCAGCGCGTCTACGTCCACCGCTCCCGCTACGACGCCTTCCTCGAAGCCTTCGCCGCCGCCGTCGACACCCTGAAGGTCGGCGACCCGCTCGACCCGGCCACGGACGTGGGCTCGATGGTCGACGACGACGCCGCCGAACGCGTCGTGAGCTGGTCCGCCGAAGCCGCCGCCTCCGGCGCCCGGGTGCTGCGCGGCGGCACCCGCAACGGCGCCACCGCCGCGCCCACCATCGTCGCCGGACCACCCGAGTCCGCCTCGGTCGTCGTCCACGAAGTCTTCGGAGCACTGGTCACGGTGCTCCCGTACGACGACTTCGACGCGGTCATCGAGGCCTGCAACGCCAGCCGCTACGGCCTCCAGGCGGGCCTGTTCACCCGCGACATGGGCCGCATCATCACCGCCTGGCGCGAGCTGCAGACCGGTGCGCTGATCGCGGGCGGCAGCTCCAACTACCGCCTCGACCATGTCCCCTTCGGCGGGGTCAAGGACTCCGGCTTCGGACGGGAGACCCCCCGCTCGATGATCGACGACTACACGGTCGTCAAGACCCTTATGCTCCGCGGTCTGTCCGTCTGGGGCGACGCGAGCACCGCGGACGAAGGGACCGGCGCATGACCGTCCCCGCCGCCGAAGCCCTGGTCGGCCAACTGGAGTCGTACGGAGTCGAGTTCGTCTTCGGCACCTGCGGCCACACCAACATCGCCCTGCTGGACGCGCTCGGCCCCAGCTCGATCGAGTTCGTGATCGCCCGCCACGAACAGGCCGCCGCCCACGCCGCCGACGGCTACGCCCGCGCGTCCGGGAAACCCGGCGTACTGCTCACCCACGTCGGCCCCGGCATGATGAACGCGGTCACCGGCGTCGCCACCGCCGCTCTCGACTCGATCCCGCTGATCGTCATCTCCGGCGACATCCCCTCCTACTACTACGGCCGCCACCCGCACCAGGAGGTCAACCTCCACGCGGACGCCGACCAGACCGCGATCTACCGCCCGTTCACCAAACGCGCCTGGCACGTCCACCGCGTCCACGACCTGGCCCGCACCACGGAACGGGCGTTCTGGACCGCGACGTCCGGCCGGCCAGGGGCCGTACTCGTCAACGTACCGATGGACCTGTGGAGTCGGCAGGTCGAGGAGTACGCGGGGGAGTACCCCCTGCCCGGAAACTCCGCGCTCCCCGCTCTCGACCGGGCCACCGCCGAACGCATCGCCCAGGCGCTGCTGAACGCCGAACGCCCCCTGATCTACTTCGGTGGGGGTCTGCGCGAACCCGCCGTCCGCCACGCCCTGTCGGACCTCGCCGAGCATCTCGACATCCCGCTCGCGCATTCCCTGATGGGCAAGGGCGTCCTGCCCGACAGCCATCCGCTGCTGCTCGGCATGCCCGGCTTCTGGGGCCTGGAGACGACGCACGAATACACCAAGGGCGCCGATGTGGTCCTCGCCCTGGCGACCCGGTTCGCGGAGACCGACGCCAGCTCCTGGGATCCGGCGTACACATGGAACTTCCCGCCCAGTCGCCTCCTCCAGATCGACATCGACCCCGCCGAGATCGGCCGCAACTACCCCGTCGAGATCGGTGCCGTAGCCGATGTGGGTGACGCGGTACGGGCCATCGGAGCCGCCGTGCAGGGGGCCAGGCCCGAGCCCCTGGTGAGGGAGGGCCTGCGCGAGACCATCGGCGCTGCCCGCCGGACCGTCTTCGACACCGCTCGCGAGGACGGGCGCAGCGACGACTTCCCGCTGCGTCCGCAACGCATCCTCAGAGACCTGCGTGACGCGCTGCCCGACGACGCGGTGCTCGTCACCGACGTCGGCTGGAACAAGAACGGCGTTGCCCAATGCTACGAACTCCCCGAAGGCGGGGGGTTCATCACCCCGGGTGGAGCCTCGACCATGGGCTTCGGACCGGCGGCGGCGGTCGGGGTGCAGATCGCCCAGCCGGAGCGCGTGGTGGTCGCGCTGATCGGTGACGGCGGCATGAGCGCACAGCTGCCCGCGGTACCGATGGCCGTCGAGCAGGGGCTGCCCGTCGTCTTCGTGGTGATGAACAACCGGGCCCACGGCACCATCGCCGACCTTCAGACCGCGTCGTTCGGACGGTCCTACGGCTGCGAGTTCACGGACGCCGAAGGCCGGCCGTACAGCCCGGACTTCGCGGCGCTCGGCCGGTCCTGCGGCGCCGACGGATACACCGTCGCCGACCCCGCCGATCTCTCCAAAGCCCTCGCCGACGCGATCGTGCGGCGCCGTCCCGCCGTCATCGACGTACCGATGGTCAACGAACCCGTGCCGACGCCCGGCCACTGGAACATCAAGGACATCTACCGCGGGTCCTTCACCGACTGAACTGCCCTTCTCCCAGGACGAGGTGACCTCCATGAGCCGCATCCCACGACCACTCACCACGACCTCCGCCACCGCCTGCACGGCGGTCGTACTGACCGTGGCCCTCGCCGCGTGCAGCGCGCCCGGAGACTCCAGCAGCGACAGCAAGGCCTCCTCGGGTCCCATCAAGATCGCCGTCGTGGACGCGCAGAGCGGGCAGCTCAGTTCGCTGGGCGACTGGGAGTACAAGGGGGCCAAGCTCGCCGTCGACGAGTGGAACAAGAAGGGCGGCATCGACGGCCGCAAGATCCAGCTGAAGCTCTTCGACGACCAGGGCGACCCGACCGCCGGCACCAACATCGCCCGCAAGCTCGCCAGCGAGAAGTACGTCGCCATGCTCGGTACGGCGGAGAGCGCGGTGACCATCGCCATGGCGCCGGTGCTCCAGCAGGCGAAGATACCCAACATCACCTCCGGCCAGTCCGACGGCCTGGTCGCGCTGAACAGCCCGTACCTCTTCCTCAACGGGCCGACCAGCACCACCTACGACTCGACACTCGCCCAGTACCTGATCAAGGACAAGGGCTACAAGAAGATCGCGATGATCACGAACAACGGCTCTTTCGGGACGGGCGAGCACGACGCCTTCCTCAAGGCCGCCAAGGGGCTCGGCGTTTCGCCGTCGACCGATCAGGTGGTCACCACCGACCAGAAGGACTTCAGCGCCGCGCTCACGAAGATCCGCTCCAAGAAGCCCCAGGTCGTCTTCATCGGCTCGGAGGAGGTCGAGGCCGGCCTGATCGTGAAACAGGCCCGGGACCTAGGCATCACCGCACCCTTCGCGGGCGCCGCACCGCAGGGCACCCCCGTCTTCATCGACACCGCGGGCAAGGCCGCCGTCGAGGGCACCATCGTCAGCTCGCCCTATCTGAGCAACGACACGAGCGACGCCTCGAAGAAGTTCGCCGCCGCCTACAAGGCCGCGTACGGCAAGGACGCCGAACTGCACGGAGCCAAGGCGTACGACGGGGCGAACATCCTGCTGACCGCCCTCAAGACCAGCAAGGCCGCCACCGGCCAGGACCTCGCCGACGCCATCCGCGCCACCGCGTACAAGGGCCTGCTCGGCGACTTCGCCTACGACGACACGGGGGTCGGCATCACCAAGACCACCATAGGTGTCATCCGCGACGGCAAGCTCGTCGCGCAGCAGTAGGCATCCGGCATCCGGCAACGGGAGCACGCCGTGCAAGAGACACTGCAGACACTCGTCGGAGGCTTGAGCCTGGGGGCGGTCTACGCCCTGGTCGCCATGGGGTTCTCCCTCGTCTACCGCACCATGGGCCTGGTCAACTTCGCGCACGCCGACATCGCCATGATCGGCGCCTACGCGGCCTCCACCTTCTATCTGACGTCCAAGCTGCCGTTCGCCGTCGCCATGCTCGTGGCGATCGTCGTCACCGGCGCCATCGGTCTGGTCATCGAGCGGGTCCTGCGCCCGCTGGAGAACAAGGACTTCGACCTGATGCTCATCGGCACCATCGGCTTCGGCATCGTCCTCCAGGCCGTCGCCATCCTGATCTGGGGCACCACCGGACGAGCGGTTCCCTCGCCCGTCCGGGCCGCCCCACTCGACCTGTTCGGGATCCGGGTACGCACGTACGACCTCCTGGTCATGGGCGTCGCCGCACTCGCCGTGATCGGCCTCGCCTGGTTCCTGGCCCGCACCAAGCGCGGCGCCGCCATGCAGGCCGTCGCCATGGACCACGAGGCGGCCACCGCCGTCGGCATCGACGTCGGCCGCAGCAACGCCCTCGCCTTCTCCATCGGCGCGGGCCTCGCCGCCCTCGCCGGCGGCCTCGTCGGCCCCATGCTGTACGTCGACGCCTCGCTCGGCGGCGCCCTCGGCATCAAGGGCTTCGCCGCCGCGATGCTGGGCGGCTTCGGATCCATCCCCGGAGCCGTCGTCGGCGGCCTCGCGATCGGCGTCCTCGACTCCTACGCGGCGGGCCACTTCCAGGGCTATTCGGTGCTCGTGACCTTCCTGGTCTTCACCGTCGCCATCATGATCCGCCCGACGGGCGTCTTCGGGGAGAGGACGGTGAGCCGCGCGTGAAGTTCCGTATCGGTTCGCTCGGCGCCCTGGCCGTGGCGGCCTGGATCCTGCCCTACGGACTGGGCAGTTACTCCATCCATGTCGTCAACATCGCCATCATCTACGCCCTGTTGGCCATCGGCATGGGGCTCGCGATGGGTGTCTCCGGACAGATCAACCTCGCCCAGGTCGCCTTCTTCGGCGTCGGCGCGTACACCCTGGCGATCCTCACCACGCACTCCGGATACGGATTCTGGGCGGCGGCCGTACTCGCACTGCTCGCGACGGTGGCGACCGGCCTGCTCGTCGGCATCCCCGCCCTGCGCATGCAGTCCCACTACCTGGGCATCGTCACCCTCGGCCTGGCACTCGGCTTCATCAACTGGATCACCAACGCCTCGATCTCCGGAGGCGCCGACGGTATCTCCGGCATCCCCCTGCCCACGCTCCCGGGCATCGACCTCTCCAGCGAATACCTCTACTACTACCTGGAGTTGATGGTCTGCGCCCTCGGTCTCGGCTTCGGACTGTTCGTCGTCCGTACGTCCCTGGGCCGACGCCTGCGCGCGATGCGCGACGACTCCCTCGCGGCCGGCGCGACGGGCGCCGAGATCCCGCTCCTGCGCATGACCGCCTTCGTCCTCGCCGGTCTGTACGGGGGGCTGGCCGGCGTCCTGTACGCGGGCCTCATCCGCTACGTCGCCCCGGAGACCTTCTCCATCGCCAACATGTTCATCCTGCTCGCCATGGTCATCATCGGTGGCCGGCGTTCCCTGGTCGGCTGCGTGGTCGGCGCGGTCGGGCTGACCCTCATCCGCGAGTGGCTGTCCGACTTCTCGACGTACGCGCAGCTGGGATACGGCGTGGTGGTCGTCCTGATGGTCGTCTTCGCGCCCACCGGACTCGCCGGAATCCCGTCCCGGGCAAGGGAGTTCGTGCGCAGCCGGAGCGGTCGCGCCGCCGACCGGGCGGAGTTGCGTCCCTTCCAGCCGTACGAGACTGTTGCCACCCCCGCCGCTTCGGGTGAGCCGCTGCTCGAAATCCGGTCCGTCACCAAGGACTTCCGTGGCCTGCGCGCCCTGGACGATGTCTCCCTCACGGTCGCGGCAGGCGAGATCCGCGGCATCGTCGGCCCGAACGGCTCGGGCAAGACCACCCTGTTCAACGTCATCAGCGGCTTCTACAGGGCGAGTTCGGGGAAGGTGCGGTTCGTCGGCCGCGACACGACGACCACCCGCCCGTACGCCCTCTCCCTCCTGGGCCTGGCCCGCACGTTCCAGAACCTGCGCCTGTTCCAGCAGTTGACGGTCCGCGAGAACATCCTCGTCGCCCTGGACCGAACCCGTACACACAAGGTCTGGCAGTACGCGCTGTGGCAGCCCGGGGTGATACGCCGCGAGCGAGAGCTACGCCGGCAGGCCCAGGAACTCCTGGAACGCTTCGGGCTCACCGACTTCGCGGAAGCCGCGCCCGGTGCACTCCCGTACGGCATCCAGCGGCGCATCGAGATCGCCCGCGCGATGGCTGCCCGGCCCCGTCTGCTGCTGCTCGACGAACCGGCGGCCGGGCTCAACGGAGAAGAGGTGCAGCAGCTCGCCGACATCGTGCGCTCCATCCGCGACAGCGGCACCACCGTCGTCCTGATCGAGCACAACATGGGCCTGGTCATGTCGCTGTGCGAGCACGTCACGGTGCTCTCCAGCGGCGGAATCATCGCGGAGGGCACACCGGCCGAAGTGGTCGCGGCACCCGAGGTGATCGAGGCGTATCTGGGTGACTCCGTGATGGCGGACGTTCCGCTTCCGGACCCGGACGCTGCTCAGGACTCCGGCCCGGACCCATCCCCTGCCCCGACGCCGGCCCCCGCTTCGAAGGAGGCAACCCAGTGAGGACGCTCCCCGCCTCCCGTACCGAAACCGCCGCCACACTCACCGTCGAGGACCTGTCCGTGCACTACGGCGGCGTGTGCGCGGTCCGCGCGATCGGCTTCAGCGTGGAGCCGGGCGCCTCCGTCGGCATCATCGGCGCCAACGGCGCGGGCAAGACCTCCACACTCAAGGCTCTGATGGGCCTGGTCCCGCGCAGCGGCGGACGCGTCACGCTCGGCGAACGCGACCTGACGCGGGTCAAGGCCCGCGACATGGTGAGACACGGCATCGGCTACGTACCGGAGGGCCGGCATGTCTTCCCCGGCCTGACCGTGGAGAAGAACCTGCTCCTCGGCGCCTACGCGCGGCGCTGGGACGACGAGACCCGAGCCACGCTCGACGAGGTGCACGAACTCTTCCCGGTACTGGGGGAGATGAGCGGACGACTGGCCGGCGCCCTCTCCGGAGGACAGCAGCAGATGCTCGCGATCGGCCGCGCCCTGATGGCCAGGCCGCGACTTCTCCTCCTCGACGAACCGTCGATGGGCCTGTCACCCAAACTCGTCGGCTTCATCCTCGACACCCTGCGGCGGCTGCGGGAAGAAGGACTGAGCATGCTCCTGGTCGAGCAGAACGCCAAGCTGACCTTCGGCGCGACCAGTCACTGCCTCGTCATGGAGAACGGGAACGTCGCCATGACGGGAACCTCCGAGGAACTCAGCCGCGACACCCGCGTCCGCCAGATCTACCTGGGACTGTGAACGGTGCGCGCGGCGATGACCCAGGACTCGTATCTCATCGGCCTGATCGGCTCCGGCATAGGCACCTCGTTCAGCCCCATGCTCCACGAACGGGAGGCGGACCGGCACGGCCTGCGCTACCTCTACCGCCTGATCGATCTCGACCGCATCGGCGCCGAGCCCGACAAGGTCGGTGAACTGGTGGGCGCGGCCAAGGGCATGGGCTACCGCGGCCTCAACATCACACACCCCTGCAAACAACTCGTCATCGAGTGCCTTGACGAACTCACCCCGCAGGCCGAGGCGGTCGGCGCGGTCAACACCGTCGTCTTCGAAGGCGAGGGCAGGAGCGCCCGGGCCGTAGGACACAACACAGACGTCACCGGCTTCGCCGCCTCCCTCGACCGGGAACTCGCGGACGCCCCGCGGAAGCGCGTGGTGCAACTCGGCGCCGGGGGAGCGGGGGCGGCCGTCGCGCACGCCCTGCTTACTCAGGGCACCGGGCACCTTGCCGTCGTCGACCCGCTGACGGACCGCGCGGTGGCACTCGCCACCTCCCTGAACCGGCGGTTCGGCGACGACCGGGCGACCGTCGCCGCTCCAAACGACCTCCCAGCCCTGATGGCCCGAGCCGACGGCCTCGTCCACGCCACCCCCACCGGAATGTCCACTCACCCCGGACTTCCGTTGCCGGCCGACCTGCTGCACCCCGACCTGTGGATCGTCGATGTGGTGTACCAGCCGCTCGAGACCGAGCTGCTACGCATCGCACGGGCCCGTGGCTGCACCGCACTCAACGGTGTCGGCATGGTCGTCTTCCAGGCCGCCGATGCCTTCCAGCTCTTCACTGGACGAGAACCGGACCGCTCGCGGATGCTTGCCCACGCCGCGGAGCTGGCCGATTTGGAATGAGGAACGGCGGCGACCGCTCCTCGCCCGCACCGAGATCCGGGTGCAGAAACACGCCGAGTCATTGCTCTGCGCCTCACGCTTGCGGAGGACACTCGGGTCGGCGGCCCGGCCGCAAGACCCCTTGGAACAGAGCGAGCGTGGCCAGGCAGTACTCGACGAGGCTGCCGGTGCAGCCGCCGTCGGCCCATACCAGGGCGAGGCGGTCGCCGGTGTCCGCCGCGGTCATCACCACCCCGGCAGCAGGCCGAGCGTGTCGACCACGACGTGCCGCTTGCGGCCATTGACCAGCTTCCCGCCGTCGAAGCCACGGCTGTCCGCACCGACGACGGCGTCCGCCTTGACGGACTGCGAGTCGATCACACCCGCACTCGGCTCCGCGTCGGGGCCCAGCCTCTCGCCGACCCCGGCGCGCAACCGGTCGTTGAACCCTCTGACCAGGGCATGGTCGCGCCGGCGGCGGAAAACGCGTAAACCCGGTCCCACGGCGGGAAGTACACCGGCATCGCCCGCCACTTGATGCCATTGTCGACGAGGCAGCGGATCGCATCGGGTATCGCCCGGCGGCAGTACACCTCCGGCCGGCCTCCCCGGCCGCGCATCCAGCCGGCACCGGCAGCAGCGGCCGGACCACGGCCCACTCCGCGTCCGTCATGTCCGAGGGATACCGCCGAACACGTTCCGGGTGGTGGCAGCGGCATGTACCTGCCGTTCGTGCCCTGACAGTTGAGCAGCCTGTCGCCCGGATTCTCGCGCCTCGGGCGCGGCCGGCGGTCTTGGGCTTGTCAGGCGCGGTCGTGGAGAGTGACTTGGTAGCCGTCGGGGTCGGCGAAGGTGAATGTCCGGCCGAAGGGGCCGTCGATCGGTGCGGAGACGATGGTGTGACCGTCGGTGGCGAGAGCGTCGTGGATGGCCTGGACGTCGGTGGCGTGGAGCCAGACCGCGGTACCGATGCCGGGTTGGGCGACGGATGCGAGATCGGTGCCGGGAACGATGTCGCGGAGTGCGAACGCGATCGGCTTCGTCTCGAAGACGACGGCGTGCGGAGGTCCGGCCTGCGAGCGGACGAGGCCGAGGTACTGCTCGTAGAACGCCTGCGAAGCGTCGAGGTCGCGCGTCTGGAGCGAGATGAAGTCGGGGCCGGTGGCGGGCATGATGATGCTCCTTCTCTTCGTGTCAGATTCCTGACACAGGTCAAGGTATGTCAGAATACTGACATGAGTCAAAACGGTGCCGGCGTCGACCTGGACAAATCACTGGGCTACCTGCTGAAAGAGGCTTCGAGCGCCCTGCGCGCAGCCATGGAGGAGGTGCTGCGGCCACTGGGGATGAGCGTGACGCACTACTCCTGCCTCGAACTGCTGGCTCAACGGCCGGGCCTGTCGAACTCCGAGCTCGCGCGTGGCGCGTTCGTGACACGGCAGTCGATGAACGTGCTGCTCCAGACCCTGGAACGAGAGGGCTACGTGACCAGGCCCGCGGAGGCACCCGTCGGGAAGGTCCTTCCCGCGCGGCTCACGCCTCTCGGCCGACGGAGCCTGGAGAAGGCGACCGTAGCGGTCCGGTCCGTCGAGGTCAGAATGCTGGCCGGCATGACCGGGACCGAGCAGTCAGCCGCGTTCCGGATCCTGCAGAGCATGATTCATTCCCTGCGCGATGGCAACGACGGTGCATAGCTCGTCCCTCGGCGCACGTCTCACCGCGCCCGGACAGGAGCGCAGCCGAGCGTGGTGACACGCGGACTCGGGCTTCGCGCGGTGCGTCGATGCCGGTCACCCTCGTCGTGAGGGGAAATGGACCTTGACCTGCGTAGACGCAGCTAGTGAGGTCGGCCTCCGCCAGGCCCCCGGCGGCGCAGCATGTTCCAAAGGAAAATGCCAAAGGCGTCACCAGGCCGCCGTGCTTTCCGTAGGCTCGGGAGTACCGACTTGCACCGCTCCCGCCGCCAGCGCGCCGAAAGGACACGGTCATGGCCGTCGAGGCCGAGGTTCTCAAGGAACTGCACCGGCTGCGTTCGCGCATGCCTCAGCTGACCGGGGCGCTCGCGGCCAGCGCCGACGGTCTCGTCCTCGCGCAGGACATGCCGGACGTCGAAGGGGAGGCGCTGGCGGCGCTGACCGCCGCCGCCCTCGGCGTCGGGCGCCGCATGGTTGACCTCGCGGCCCGCGGCGAGTTCCGGGAACTGCTGGTGCGCGGGGCGGAGGGCTATGTCGCGACGTACGCGGCGGGACCCGCCGCCGTGCTCACACTGCTCGCGGACGACCGCGCCAACGTCGGCCGCCTACACCTGGAGGGACGGCGCAGCGGCGGACGTATCGCCGAACTGGTTGCGGCGGCCCGGACCGAGGCCGAACGGCCTTCCCCCTCCGGCGAACCGGCCACGGCACCCACGGTCCGCGACCGCATCCTGGGCGCCCTGCCCGTCCGCATACCACCGCAGCGCCACCAGTCCTGACCCGACCGGTTCAGTCGCCGCCCCCCTCCGCATCCGCGTGCCCTCGGCGCCTGCCCACCGTGCGGCGGCGTGTGGCCCCGCGATCCGGGCCGGGGCCGGGGCCTGGACCCGGGCCCGCGCCCGAGGGGGCGCTGAATCCGCCGGGGACCAGGCGGGGCGGGGTCACGGCCGGGGGCGTCGGCGGGGCGGACGGTTCGGGGCGGTCGTACGACTCCCGGTCCGGGCCGCGGGCAGGGGGCGGCGGTGGCACCGCACGGTTCAGCACGCGCGCGTGCGGCATCAGCGGGGCACAGGCCGAGCACACCTCGGTGAGCGTCCACACCTGGCCGACCGCCGGGTCGTGCCGCAGGACGAGAACCACCGAGCCCGCGCAGTTGACCCGGGTGCCCTCGTGCAGCGCGCACCGCTGGCGCCGGCACCAGCAGGCGGCGTCCGGATGGATCGCGGCAGCTCTGGCATGTGCGGCCGCGTGGGCCACGGCGAAGCGGCGCAGGGCCCCGAGGTCCCGGGAGCGGGGCGGCATCGCGCACGCCGACGAGCAGGTGACCGAGGCGGTACGGTCGCGGTGGCCGACCACCCGGATCGTCCAGCACCGGCCCGGGCGTCGGGCTGACGGGGCATCAGGGTACGTAAGAGCCAAAGCACATGTCCTTCGTGGGGGGAGGGCGACGAGTCCGGACGGTTCCGGCACGACCTGTCGTCGGAAGTGACCTCGTTCACAGCATGCCCGTGACCAGGCGGACCATTCGCCCTGTGCCCCCTCTGGGGGACACACCACCGGCGGTGGCGTGCCTCAGAGCGCCCTCTAAGCTCCCTCCATGAACACCGCGGAACCTGAAAGACGCGTCGTCGACGGCCGCTTCGAACTCCTCGAACGGCTCGGCGGCGGAGGCATGGGCTGGGTGTGGCGGGCCCGCGACCTCGCGCTCCACCGTGACGTCGCCGTCAAGGAGGTGCGCCCTCCGGACCCTGCCCTGGCCGAGTACGACCCGGAGGGCGCCCGCACGCTTCGCGAGCGCGTCCTGCGCGAGGCCCGCGCCCTGGCCCGCGTGCACCACCCCAACGTCGTCACCATCCACCACATCGTCGACGGCGGCGAGAACACGTATCCGTGGATCGTGATGGAGCTGGTGACCGGGGGTTCGCTCCAGGACCGCCTGCAGCGGGGCGTGTTGAGCCCGGTGGAGGCCGCGCGCATGGGCCGCGAGGTACTGTCCGCGCTGCGCGCCGCGCACGCCGTCGGCATCGAACACCGTGACGTCAAACCGGCCAACGTCCTGCTGCGCCCCGACGGGCGGCCCGTGCTCACCGACTTCGGCATCGCCGCCGTGCGCGAGGCCACGAGCCTCACCGCCACCGGTGCCGTCATCGGATCGCCCGACTTCATGGCGCCGGAGCGTGTCAGCGGCAAGGAGGGCGGCCCGGCCGCCGACCTGTGGTCCCTGGGGATGCTCCTGTACGTCGCCGTGGAGGGCCGGCATCCACTGCGCCGCGCCAGCACACTCGCCACGCTGGCCGCCGTACTCGGCGAGGACGTGCCACCGTCTCGGCAGGCCGGACCGCTGACCGGCCTCCTCACGGCCCTCCTCGTCCGCGATCCGCAGGCCCGCCCCGGCGCGGAGGAGGTCGACCGCGCACTCGCGGCCGTGACGGGGGAGACCCCGGAACCGCCCGTGGGCGGCCAGGCCCGACAGGTCCCGCCCGCCGGCGCCGCCCCGCAGGACGTCTCCGCGCCGACCTCGTACGCGCTCGCACCGCCCGCCCCTGCGTACGGCCCCGTCCCCGCGTCCGCCCCCGCCACGTCCTGGCCGGGCCCCGCCGATGTGACCGCCCCGTCGTCCGGACCCGGCGCCCACCCCCGTCCCCGCCGCACCCGGGCCGGTGCCGTCGTCGGGGCGACCCTCGGCACCGCCCTGACCGGCGTCCTGGTGTGGACGCTGCTGCCGGGGACGCACGACGGCACCGGGAGCGGCAGCGACGGCGCGGCTGCCCCCAAGGCCTCCACCTCCGCCACCGCCTCGGGGTCCGCGACCGCCACGTCGTCCGGCGGACAGGCGTCGGAGGAAGGGGCGAAGCTCGACCTGCTGACGGAGGCCGGCATCCGCACGACGGTCGCGAAGCTGACCGCCGCCATGGGCGACACGAAGGTCACGAGCCTGGTCGTGTACCCCGAGTACGCCATCGCCGACAAGCCGGTCGACGGCCATCCGAAGCTGTACGACCGCTACATGTACCGGGGCGGGGAAACGGCCGTGAAGGACGGGCCGGGCGGCACGGTGATGAGCGGAAGGACCTCCGTCGACCTGAACGCCTACGACTGGGACAAGGTGCCCGCCCTGCTCGCCAAGGCCACGAAGTCGCTGGGCATTGCGAAGCCGACCAGCCGCTATCTGATCGTCACCCCGGCGTCCACCGTCTTCGACTCACCGCCCACGCTGAACGTCTACCTGTCCGACGACTACGGCAGTGCCTACCTCGAGGCCGACGTGCACGGGCAGGTGATCGAGACCCACCCGCGCGACGACGGCTGACGTCCGACGGACCTGGCGGCGGTCAGTGAGGGAACGCCCGAGGTTGTCGCAGGCGCGGGAGTTCGTCGCGGAAGTCCTCTATGCGGGAGCTGATCTGGCGCATGAGGACGGTGTCCGTGAGGCGGTCCAGATAGAGGTTGCGGCGGGCCAGGCCCACCGCGTCCACGCAGAAGTACACGGCCATCAGCGGGTTGACGAAGAGCTCGCTGTTCCGGGTGCGGTCGGTGAAGCGCACGTCCCCGAAGTCACCGCGTACGGCGGCCGCGACGGAGCCGTTGACGATGCTCGGATGGCTCGGTGTGGACGCCTGTGCGTGGGCCACCGCGTCCAGGTACAGGGCCCCTTCGCGGCTCTCGCGCGGCAGCGAGAACGCGCCCAGGTAGGCGCCCTCGCGGTCCAGCGCGGCCAGGTTCTCCAGGACCAGGGAGTGGTTGACGCCGTGATGGGCGTCCACGCCGAAGCCGAGGCAGGCCACCAGCCGGTGCGGTACGTCGGTGAGGGCGTGCACGGCGGCCAGGCTGGCCATGTCCTCCTCGGGCGTGCCGAGTCCGTGCTCGTCGCCGCGCATCAGGATGTCCGTGCCGCCGTCCACCAGGACGATCGCGTCGACCCCGCCCAGGTGGTCCAGGAGAGCCCGGTAGGCGTCCCGCAGGGGGCCCGCGCCGACTCTGGGGAAGGCGTACACCGTGTCGGGCTGGTCGTGCTCCGCCAGCCAGGTGGCCAGGGTGTGCTCGGGGAAGTAGTCGCCGCGCGCCGGGGTGTCGGGGCGTACGACGGCGACGTCCGGTGCGGCCCAGACCTCGGTGGGCAGGCCGTACAGCTCGGTGAAGGAGAGGTTGGCCAGATGGACTTCCTTGCCGGCCGACCGCAGGGCCAGCGCGAGCGGAAGGCCCGCGTAGACGTCGAACCCGCCGCCCGCACCGGCGACGAGCACCCGGCGCGCGTCGCGCAGCCGGGTGAACAGGGGAGGTTCATGGAGGGAGAACACCCCGGGAAGCTAGCAGCGCCACGATCATGCCGCCCAGTGAATTCCCTTGCGGGGGAGGGGAGGTGGGGGGCTCGGCAGAGCAGAGCCCCCCACCGGTGGGACGGCGGTTACGCGCCGCTCTCCCGCAGCATGTCCTCGCGCTCGACGAGCTTCACGCGCTCGCGGCCCTGCGGCTCGCCCAGTGCCTTCTCGGCGGCGTCCAGCTGGTACCAGCCCTCCCAGGTGGTGAAGCGGACCTCGCGCTCGGCGAGGAAGGCGTCCACCGCCTCCGGGGCCGGGGAGGACGGCGCGTGCAGGCGGCCGTTCGCGTGGTCGTCCAGGAGGTTGGACACCGTCTCGTTGGCGTCGCCCTTGGTGTGGCCGATGAGACCGACCGGGCCGCGCCGGATCCAGCCGGTGACGTACACCGACTGGAGGTGCGCGCCGCTCTCCTCGATGACCCGGCCACCCTCGTCCGGGACCGTGCCCGAGTCGATGTCCCAGGGCAGCTTGGGCAGCTTCTCGGAGAGGTAGCCGACCGCGCGGTAGATGCCGGTGACGTCCCAGTCCTTGAACTCGCCGGTGCCCTTGACGTTGCCCGTGCCGTCGAGGGCGGTGCGCTCGGTGCGCAGGCCCACGACCCTGCCGTCCTCGCCGAGGATCTCGGTCGGCGACTCGAAGAAGTGCAGGAACAGCTTGTGCGGACGGTCGCCGGTGTCGCGGATCGCCCAGTTCTCCAGCGTCTTGGCGACCATGTCGGCCTGCTTGTTGCCGCGCCGGGTCGCGATCGAGCCGTCGTCGTAGTCGATGTCCTCGGGGTCGACGATGACCTCGATGTTGGGGGAGTGGTCCAGCTCCCGCAGCTCCATCGGGGAGAACTTCGCCTGCGCCGGGCCACGACGCCCGAAGACGTGGACCTCCAGCGCCTTGTTGGCCTTCAGGCCGTCGTACACGTTCGGCGGGATCTCGGTCGGGAGGAGTTCGTCGGCCGTCTTGGCGAGGATGCGGGCCACGTCGAGGGCGACGTTGCCGACGCCGAGGACGGCGACCTTCTCGGCCTCCAGGGGCCAGGTGCGCGCCACGTCCGGGTGGCCGTCGTACCAGGAGACGAAGTCGGCGGCGCCGTAGGAGCCGTCGAGCTCGACGCCCGGTATCGACAGCTCGCGGTCGGCCGTCGCACCGGTGGAGAAGACCACCGCGTCGTAGAAGGCGCGCAGGTCGTCCAGGCTGATGTCGGTCGGGTAGTCGACGTTGCCGAACAGCCGGATCTGCGGCTTGTCGAGGACCTGGTGCAGGGCGTTGATGATGCCCTTGATCCGGGGGTGGTCGGGGGCCACGCCGTACCGGATCAGTCCGAACGGGGCCGGCATCCGCTCGAAGAGGTCGATGGAGACACCGGGGTCGGCGGCCACATCGGACTTGAGCAGCGCGTCGGCGGCGTAGATCCCGGCGGGGCCGGCTCCGACGATGGCTACCCGCAGGGGGCGGGGCATGATCAGGTTCCCTTCGAGCGGCGACAGATCAACTCGAGGGAAGCCTAAGCTAAGGCAAGCCTAAGTCGGTACGCGGGTCCGCTCTATGAGCTCATAAACGTCATTTATGAGTCACCCGGCGATCACCGATGATGATCACCGATGATCGAACTACCTTACGGCAGCGGTTGTTCGGCCCAGATCACCTTGCCGGAGGCCGTGTACCGGGTGCCCCAGCGGTCCGTGAGCTGGGACACCAGGAACAGCCCCCGGCCGCCCTCGTCGGTCATCGCCGCGTACCGCAGATGCGGCGAGGTGTTGCTGCTGTCGGAGACCTCGCAGATCAGGCTGCGGTCGCGCAGCAGCCGTACCCGCACCGGCGCGGCGCCGTAGCGGATCGCGTTGGTCACCAGTTCGCTCAGGATCAGCTCCGTCGTGAACGACAGCTCCTCCAGGTCCCACCGCACCAGCTGCCTGGCGACCGCTGACCGCACCTCGGCCACCGCCGCCGGATCCACCGGTACGTCCCACTCGGCGACCCGGTCCGCACCGAGCGCGCGGGTACGGGCGACGATCAGCGCGATGTCGTCGTTCTGCCGGGCCGGCAGCATCTCGTCCAGGACGGCCTGGCAGGTCCGCTCCGGCGAGCCCCCCGCACCGTCCGCGCCGTTCGCCTCCCGCTCCAGCGCGGAGCGCAGCATCTCCAGACCGGTGTCGATGTCCCGCTGCCGGTCCTCCACCAGCCCGTCCGTGTACAGCACGAGGCGGCTGCCCTCGGCCAGCTCCAGCTCCGCCGTCTCGAACGGCAGCCCGCCCACTCCCAGCGGCGGCCCGGCCGGCACGTCCGGGTACTCCACCCGCCCGTCCGGATGCACCAGCGCGGGCGGCGGATGGCCGGCCCGGGCGACGGTGCACCGCCGGGAGACCGGATCGTAGATGGCGTACAGACACGTCGCCCCGGTGATCGGTGCGCCCTCGCCGTCGGCCGACTCGTCCTGGTCGATCCGCGCCACCATGTCGTCCAGCAGGTTCAGAAGCTCCTCCGGCGCCAGGTCGAGGGCGGAGAAGTTGTGCACGGCCGTGCGCAGCCGCCCCATCGTGGCCGCCGCGTGCAGCCCGTGGCCCACCACGTCGCCGACGACGAGCGCCACCCGCGCCCCGGACAGCGGCAGTACGTCGAACCAGTCGCCGCCGACCCCGGCCTGCGCCGGCAGATAGCGGTAGGCGATGTCCAGCGCGTTCTGCTCGGGCACACTGCGCGGCAGCAGACTGCGCTGCAGGGTGACGGCCATACCGTGCTCGCGGGTGAAACGGCGCGCGTTGTCGATGGAGACCGCGGCCCGCGCCACCAGCTCCTCCGCCAGCGCCACCTCGTCCGTCTCGAAGGGATCGGGCCGCTCGGACCGGTAGAAGCCGACCACGCCCAGGATCAGCGCGCCGGCCCGCACGGGCACGGCGATCAGCGAGTGGATGCCGAACTCCACGACCTGCTCGGTCCGTTCGACGTCCTGCGCCCGCCAGCCCAGGGACTGGGCGAGCCGGGCCTCCAGGACCGGCCGCCCGTCGGCGAGGGCACGCGCCTGCGGCACGGTGTCCACGAACCGGATCCGCTCGCCCACCGCGTACAGCGGCGCGCCCTTGCGGACCCCGGCCATCGCCGTGCGCCGCAGCGCGGCCCGTGCCTCCGGCTCCTCCCCGTCCAGGACGGCGTCGAACAGGTCCACGGTCGCGAAGTCCGCGAACCGGGGCACCGCCAGCTCCGTCAGTTCCTCCGCCGTCCGGGTCACGTCCAGACTGGTCCCGATGCCCACCCCGGCCGCGTACAGCAGGTCGAGGCGCTCCCGGGCCGCCTCCGCCCGCCCGGACAGGGCGCGCAGCTCCGTGGAGTCGCGCAGCGTGGCGACGCTGCCGGCCGGGCCGCCCGCCAGGTCGGTGGGCCGCTGGTTGATCGCCAGCAGCCGGTCCCCGACCAGGTGCACCTCGTCGGTGGCCATCCGTCCGGAGGCCAGCAGCTCCGCCGTGTCCTGGTCCAGACCCAGGTCGAGGACCTGCCGGCGCTCCGCGTCCGGGGGCAGGTCCAGGAGCCGGTGCGCCTCGTCGTTGGCGAGCAGCAGGTCGCCGTCGCCGCCGACGATGATCACCCCTTCGCGCACGGCGTGCAGCACCGCGTCGTGGTGCTCGTACATCCGGGTCATCTCGCGCGGCCCCAGGCCGTGGGTCTGGCGCAGCAGCCGGCGGCTGACCAGCGCGGTGCTCGCGGTGGCCAGGGCGAGGGCGAGGGCCGCGCTGGCGAGGACCAGCGGCAGCTGGCGGTCGGCGTTGCCGCCGACGTGGTCGGTGGTGATGCCGGAGGAGACCAGGCCCACGACCTTCCCGTCCGGCGCCTTCACCGGTACGACGGCCTGCACCAGCCGCCCGATGGTCCCGTCGACCTCCTCGACGACCGTGCCGCCGTCCAGCGCGGGCTGGATGTTGCCGATGAACTTCTTGCCGATGCGGTCCGGCTTCGGATGCGTGTAGCGGATGCCGTCGGTGTTCATCACGACGACGAAGTCCATGTCGGCCGTCTTGCGGACGGCCTCGGCCGACGGCTGGAGCACGGCGGTCGGGTCCGAACTGGCCAGCGCGTCGACGATCCCCGGCGAGTTCGCGAAGGACTCGGCGACCGCGAGGGAGCGGTTGCGGGCCTCCTGGGTGCTGTCGTGCCGGACCTGGAGCAGCAGCGCCACCACGGCCGCGACGACCAGCACCAGAACGATCACCACCTGCAGGACGAACACCTGCGCGGCGAGACTGCGCCCGCCCAGCGCCGACTCCGGCGTGCGCCGTACCCCCGGGCCCCGGGGACGACGGGCCGGCCGGGCACCCGAGCGCCCCAGGAGACGTGCCATGTGCCATGTCTACACTGCCCGGCCGCAGGAGGCGAGAGGCGTCACACAGGGTCACGGACGCGGCCCGGGACGATCTCCCTGAGTGATCTTGGGGGAGCTCGGTCGGGTCGCGAGCAGCAGGGCGATGTCGTCCGCCCGGTCCCTGGTCTGCCGGGCCGTCGCGGTGAGCCGGTCGGCGATCCCCCCGAGGGAACGCCCGGGGCCGCTGCCGACGTCGGCGAGGGCCGCGCGCAGGGCGCTGATGCCGTCGTCGATGTCGTGCCCGGGATGCTCCACCAGGCCGTCCGTGTACAGCGCCAGGATCGCGCCCGGCTCCAGGCGCAGCTCCGTCACCGGGTACCGGGCGCCCGGGTCGACCCCGAGCACGACCCCGCCCCGCAGGTCCACCACCGTCGTCCCGCCGTCGGGGCGGCGCAGCAGCGGGGGCAGATGACCGGCGCGGGCCGCCCGGGCCCGTCCGGTGGCCGGGTCGAGCCGGATGTAGCAGCAACTGGCGAACTGGCCGGGGTCGAGGTCGATGAGCAGGTGGTTCGTGCCCGACATGACCTCCTCGGGCGGCCGGTCGCCGAGCGCGAACGCCCGGACCGCGCTGCGCAGCTGCCCCATGGTGGCCGCCGCCTGCACCCCGTGGCCCTGTACGTCGCCGATGACCAGCGCAAGTCCGTCGCCCGCCTCCACGACGTCGTACCAGTCGCCGCCCACGTCCATGCCCTCGGTGCCCGGCAGATAGCGTCCGGCGGTCTCCACGCGCGCGTGCTGCGACAGCCGCCTCGGGAGCAGCGCCTGCTGGAGCCCTCGGGCGAGCGCGGCCTCGGTGTCGTAGCGCTGGGCCTTCTCCATCGCGTGGGCGATCAGCCCGGCCAGCGCGGTCAGCACCGTGCGCTCCTCCTGGGTGAAGCTGCGCGGGCCGTCGAAGCCGAGGATGCACGAGCCGACCGGGCGGCCGGAGGCGATCAGAGGGAGGAAGGCGCGGGCCCCCTCCTCGGCGTCGAGCGGGACGCCCGGGTAGGCGGCGGCCAGCTGCCGCATCGAGTCGAAGAACAGCGGACGGCCCGTGGTGAGCGTCTCCACACCGGGCAGCCTCGCGTCCAGGCCCACCCCCTCGAAGGGCGCCAGGAAGCCCTCCGGAAAGCCGTTCTCCCAGGCCAGGTACAGGTGCCGCTCCTGCAACAGGTAGATCGCGAGGCGACGGCCGCCGAACGCGGGCAGCAGCTCCTGCATGACCACCGCCGACACCTGGCGGGCGGTCACCGCCTCCGTCAGCGCGATCGCCAGGACGATCGGCCGGTACAGCGGCGCGGTCGAGGCGGCCGTCTCCGGCCCGGGTACCTCGGTGTCGGCCACCGGGGGCGCCGCCGGGTCGGCCGGGACCCGGTTGGCCGGCATGGCGGTGCAGGTGAGCAGGTCCTGGCCGGGATGCACGGCCAGGCTCAGCCAGTCCCCCTCGAACACTTCCGGGCCGTCGGCGGGCCGCCGCACATGGAAGTGCACCGGCTCCGGGGACAGCAGCGCCCCGCGCAGATGCTCCTCGCACGCGGGCTCGTTCAGCCACGGCACGGCATCCCACAACGACCGGCCGACCAACTCGGCGTGCGGCACCCCGAGGAAGTGCGCGGCCCGCCGGTTGGCGTAGACGACCATCCCCAGCCGGTCGATACAGAACACCCCCTCGGGCAGAAGATCGGCGGCCCCCTCGGCGAGGGCGGCAGGACCGGGATCGAGCACGACACCGGTGACGGGGGCGGCGGGGGGCTGGTGGGGTGTGGGGTCGGGGGGTGTGGCGGGTGGTGTGTGAGGGGCGTTGCGGGGGGTCGTGTCGGGTGCGGTGCCTGGCGGCGCGCGGGGCGGTGTGCGGGGCACGTCGCGGGGCGGTGTGCGGGGCACGTCGCGGGGCGGTGTGCCTGGCGGTGTGCGGGGCGCGTCGCGGGGCGGTGTGCCTGGCGGTGTGTGGGGCGCGTCGCGGGGCGGTGTGCCTGGCGGTGTGTGGGGCGCGTCGCGGGTCGGTGTGTCGGACGCCGCGCCCGGCGCCGGGCGCGGTGCTGTGGCGGGGGTCGTGTGGGACGCCGTGTGGGTCCCTGCGGGGGATGCCGTGCTGGGCGCCTCGGTGGGTGCCGCGTCGGGCTTCGCGTCGGGTGCCGTGCCGGGCGGGGACGCCGTGTGGGTCCCTGCGGGGGATGCCGTGCTGGGCGCCTCGGTGGGTGCCGTGCCGGGTTCCGCGTGGGGTGCCGTGTCGGGCGCGGTGTGGGGCTGTCCCGCGTCGGACCCTGTCCCGGGTGTTGCCCACAGGTCCAGGAGGCGCAGGGTGCCCTCTGTGGTGCGGAGCTTGATCGGGAGCGGCGGGGGAGTGCCGTGGGCGGTCTCGTGGAGTGCGGCGGGCAGTCGCGGGGCGTCGGCCGGGTCGACGGCCCGGGCCAGGGCGTCCAGGGTGCCGGGGAACTCCCCCGGCGGCAGGCCGAGCAGGGCGCACGCCCGTTCGTCGGCGGCGACGGTGCCGGTCGCCGGGTCCCAGGAGAACCTGCCGACCCGGCCGACCCGGCCCGGTGCCGGACCCGCCGCGGGCGGCCGTACGCACACCGGCTCGTCGTCCCAGGTGACGGGCTGCCCGTAGGCCTCCAGCCGCAGCAGCTCCGTCGCCAGCCCGTGCGCGACCCGCGCCAGCGCATCCCGCTCCGCGAGCACCTCCGTCGCGTCGGCCACCGCCGGGCGCAGCGCCGTCAGCACCCCGAAGGCCCGCCCCTCGGCCACCACCGGCATGCCCAGGGTGCCGAACTGGAAGGGCAGGCCCGCCGCGAACTGCGGATAGCGCCGCATCGCCTCCGTGGCGTTCGCCAGCACCACCGGTACGCCCGTGCGCTGCACCTCCGCCACCGGGAACGGCCGGTCCACGTGCACCCGCCACCAGGGCCGGAACAGCGGCCCCGGCAGCCCCGCCAGTACCGCGAGCCGCAGCACCCCGGGTGTGGGCGAGCACAGGTAGAGACCCCCGGCGCGGCCTCCCGTCACCCGCAGCGCGTCCGCCGCGGCTGCGGTCAGCAGCGCGGGCGGCGGCCCGGCCGGCCTCCGCTCGTCCCCGGCGCTCCCAGTCATCGGCCCTACCTCGTCCGTGCGCCGCCGCGTGGGCGACACAGCAAGAATGCGCCACCCGGGACGGGATGTGCATCCGGGCACGACCGGAACGGGCGGGTACGGCCCGCTCTCAGGCGCCGACGCGCAGGGTGCTCTTGGCCAGCTCGTACGCCGGGAGCATCCTCTCGTGCTCCTGGTCGTCCAGCCCGCCGAGGTGCAGGACGACGGGACCGTCGGGCGTCGTGACGGCGAGGGCGTGTTCCGTCTTCGTGTCCTCGAGGACCTCGCTGGTGGTTTCGTACTCGACCTCGGTGCCGGTGACACCGCCCGCCTCGAACGTGCGGTACGACGTCTTCCCCACGCCTTCCCCGGCCGCCACGAAGGCCTTCAGCACGCCACGCGCGTCGGCGTCGCCGGGCTTGCCGGTCCAGACGCGCAGGAAGCCGATGTTGCCGGCGGGCTTGGCGTCGATCTCGCAGGCCATGGTGACCGGGCCCTGGTGCAGCAGCGCGTCGGCGAGATCCGCCAGGTCGCCGCCCGCCTCGCTCGCCTCCCCGGCGTCGACGGCCTTGGCCTTCCACGACTTGGCCGTGTCGAAGGTGACCGGCAGCTCGCAGGCGGACCCGGCGGCACCGACGGTCGCCCCCCGCTCCGCGACCTGCGCCGTCGCGGTCGCCTCCGTGGACCCCTTGGACCCCTTGGACCCATTGGACCCCTTGGCCGCAACGCCGTCGGACTCCCCGTCCCCGGTCGAGCACCCCGTCACCAGCCCGGTCAGCAGGGCTGCCAATGTCAGCCCCCGTCCCGCGTTCCCCACCCCGATGCGCACCGCTGTGTCCCCTCTCGATTCCGGCGGAGCACTGTAACCCGGGGCCGCCCCCACAGTCGTCCGGATTGCCCGCGGTACTTCGTGTACATGCCACTGAAAGCCAAGCTCAGGCGTCCCCCGGGCGACGCCGCGATGGCGCAGGTCATGACTTGGCCAACTCCTGGCAGCACGTTGGCCACTTGTTCATCGCCCGCCCCTGATGACCCCCACCGAGCCGGGCGGAGAGTGGTCGGCGGTCCGTCCCGCACGGGCACGGGCCGCTGGTCCCCCCACCAATCAACTGCTCAACAAGGGGCATTCATGTCCGAGTTGACCCGTCGTAGACTCCTGGGCTCGGCCGCCGGCGCACTGGGCGGCGCCGCGGCCTTCTCCCTCCTCCCGCCGAGCGTCCAGAAGGCCGTCGCCGCCGAACCGCCGAAGCACAGCTCGCTGCACGACATCGAGCATGTCGTCATGCTGATGCAGGAGAACCGGTCGTTCGACCACTACTTCGGCACCCTGTCGGGCGTCCGCGGCTTCGCCGACCACCACGCCCTGAAACTCGACAACGGCCGCAGCGTCTTCTACCAGCCGGACGCGCAGAACCCGAAGGGCTACCTCCTGCCCTTCCACCTCGACACCCACGCCTCCAGCGCGCAGGCCATCCCGTCCACCTCCCACGCCTGGTCCGTGCAGCACGAGGCGTGGAACGGCGGCAGGATGGACCAGTGGCTGCCGGCCCACCGCAAGGCCGACGGCGTCAACGGCCCGTATGTGATGGGCTATTACACGCGCAAGGACATTCCGTTCCAGTTCGCGCTCGCCGAGACCTTCACCATCTGCGACCACTACTTCTGCTCGGTGTTCGGCCCGACATGGCCCAACCGCCTGATGTGGATGACCGGGACCATCGACCCGGGCGGCACCCAGGGCGGCCCGATCACCAGCAACGTCGCGCCCACGCCGTACCGCTGGACGACGTACGCCGAACGGCTCCAGGCGGCGGGCGTCAGCTGGAAGGTGTACCAGCAGGACGACGACTACGGCTGCAACATGCTGGAGCAGTTCGCGACGTTCAAGAACGCGCAGCCGGGCTCGGACCTGTACGAGCGGGGCGTACGCCCGCAGCCCGAGGGCACCTTCGAGGACGACGCCCGCAACGACCGTCTTCCGGCGGTGAGCTGGATCATGCCGACGAGCTACCAGTCGGAGCACCCGGACTATCTGCCCGCCGCCGGAGCCGACTTCGTCGCCTCCAAGATCGAGGCCATCGCCTCGAACCCCAAGGTGTGGCGCAAGACCGCCTTCATCCTCAACTACGACGAGAACGACGGCCTGTTCGACCACGTGGCCCCGCCGACCCCGCGCGCCGGCACGGCGGACGAGTTCATCCAGGGCCTGCCGATCGGCGGCGGCTTCCGCGTCCCCGCCATCATCATCTCGCCCTGGACGGTGGGCGGTTGGGTCGCCTCCGAGACCTTCGACCACACCTCCGCGCTGCAGTTCCTGGAGCGGTTCACCGGAGTGGAGGAGCCGAACGTCAGCGACTGGCGGCGGGAGACCTTCGGCGACTTCACCACCGCCTTCCGCTTCCGTGACGCCCGTCCCCGCTCGCCCCGCCTTCCCGACGACACGGCGGAGCAGCTGGAGAAGGCGAAGGAAGAGGTGGCGACCCTGCCCAGCCCCACCCTGCCGGGCGCGCACCAGACCTTCCCGCACCAGGAGCCGGGCCACCGACCCCAGGTATGAGCGAACCGTCCCACAAGGGCCCCGGGCCGGCCGTGCGCGAGCACGCCACCGCCCGGGGCCCTCGCTCGCATGTGACGAAGAGCTCCGGTCGACGAAAGCTCCGGTCGACGAAAGCTCCGGTCGACGAAAGCTCAGATCGCCAAGAGCTTCGATCGACGGCCGAATGATCCTCGGAAGCCTTCTCAGCGTCTTCACAAGGGCGACACCGGCGCTCCTGCCGGAGTAGCGGCGACGAGTGTCTCTTGGGGGAAACCGTGGTGATCCTGGGTCCGGAGGTGAAACGGCCCCGCGAGGGCCGAGCCGAGGACGGACGGCGGCCGAAGTCCGCCCTGGCGCGCACGGCGGGATTCGCCCTGCGCACCCTGCGGGGCGAGTGGCACGGCATCGTCGTCGACCCCCTGCGGCAGCTGCGGCGGCGCGGTCCCGGCGCGCTGCTGCTGGCCTTCGTGGCCTGCGGCGGTGTGATCTTCTTCCACGCCATCGCACAGCACCCGGCCGGTGAGACGGCCGTCCGGATCGTGGGCGGCGTCCAGGGCGACCTGCCCCTGTGGCTGGCCCTGCTGCGCACCCCGGTCTCCCTGTACGTCCCCGCGCTCGACCTGCCCGTGTGGGCCGGCATCACCCAGCTCTTCCTCGCCTTCGCCCTCGCCGAACTCGTCCTCGGCCGGCGCAGAACCCTGGCGGTCGCCTACGCCGCCACCCTGGCCGGCACCCTCACCGTGCGGGTGATGATCGCGATGGGGCCCGGCTGGTGGGGACTCGGGCTGCCGCCCGAGGCGGGCCAGGTGCTCGACACCGGCCCCTCCGCGGCGGTCGTGGGGCTGTTCACGTACATCTCGGTCGTCCGCCGAGCGCCCGTCGTCTTCGTCCTCACCGGCGGCTCGATGGTCCTCGAGTCCATCGCCAGGCCCAATCTCGCCGGACGCGAGCACCTCATCGCCGTCGGCGCGGCGATCGTCCTTGGTCTGTGCCAAACCCGCTTCCAGCAGGGCGGAAAGCCGCAGGAAGGACGGTCTGCCTGAGATCTTCATATGAATTTGTGAGTCGCTTGAACACTCCTGCGTCCGGGCCCGTATGGGACCGGGGGATTTCCATGCCCGGTCCGCCGACGACGACGCGTAGGAGCACTCCTTGGTACACAACAGGCGCAGACGCCCGACAGGAGGACGGCGCGCGACCTTCGCAGCGGTCGCGCTCATCATCGGCGGCGGCGGACTGATGGCGGCGAACGTCTACGCCTCGGCCTCCGAGGACGACGGGCCCTGGACATCGGGCTCCGTCACCATCGACTGTCCCGACGTGGGGAACCGGCTGACCGATGTGCCGGACGGCGCGCGAGAGGACGTCGACCGTGAACTCGCCGCGCTGGACGCGCAGGTGGCCGAGGCCTACGGCCGGCTCCAGGGCTCGGCGCAGGCCGTGCGCGATGACGCCGGCTTCGCCGACAACGCGGTGATGAACCCGCTCAAGGACAAGCGCGCCGCAACCATCGCGCGTATCGCGGACGCCATGGACCGCGCCGGCGACCGCCCCGACGGCCTGGACGACCTCGCCGCCTGCACCCTGCGCACCGCCGACGACAACGCGGGCGAGCAGGGCGGGCAAGACGACCAGGGCGACCAGGGCGAGCAGGGAAATCAGGGAGACGGCCAGCAGGACGGTCAGGACGGCAACGGCCAGCAGGGCGACGACGGACAACAGGGCGACGACGGCCAGCAGGGCAACGGCGGTCAGGCCGGAAACGGTCCGGTCGCCGCGGACTACGTCGACATCACCACCGTCCAGCCCGCGCAGCAGTCCGCGGACCCCGCCTCCGGCCCCTCCAGCGGCACCTTCGCCAGCAGTTGCGGAGTCAACGCCAACGGTCTGTTCAACTCGGACAACGTGATCGTGGCCCCGGGTGTCTCCAACGGCGCCCACCACTTCCACGACTACATCGGCAACCAGTCGAACACCGCCTTCGCCTCCGACGAGGACCTGGCGAACGCCGACACGACCTGCGTGGACCAGGGCGACAAGTCCACCTACTACTGGCCCGTCCTGCGTCTGCAGAACGGCACGCAGGAGAAGGATGCCAACAGCCCGGGCGGCGGCATCGAGGGCAACGCGGGCGAGATCGTCACCCCCAAGGACGTCACGCTGACCTTCGTGGGCAACGCGCGTTCCAAGGTCACCGAGATGCCCCGGCTGCTGCGCATCATCACCGGTGACGCCAAGGCCTTCGTCAACGGCCCGGCCAACGCCAACGCGTCCTGGAGCTGCACCGGCTTCGAGGACCGCCAGCTCAAGGACAAGTACCCGCTCTGCCCGTCCGGCAGCGACGTGGTGCGCACCTTCCGCTTCCAGAGCTGCTGGGACGGCAGCAACATCGACAGCGCCAACCACCGCACCCACGTGGCCTTCGAGGGCGCCGACGGCAGCTGCCCGGCCGGCTTCCAGGCCATTCCGCAGCTCGTCCAGCGCATCGTGTACGACGTGGACGCGCCGAGCCTCGACGACGGCGGCCGGACCACCCCGCTGTTCGCGGTGGACTCCTTCCCCGAGCAGCTGCACAAGCCGGTGACCGACCACGGCGACTTCATCAACGTCTTCGACGAGGACCTGATGAGGCAGCTGGTCGACTGCATCAACGAGGGCCGGACCTGCGGCGCGGGCGCCCAGCAGGGCGGCGACGACGGCTCGGACAACGGCAACGGCGGCGGCAACAACGGAGACAACGGCAACAACGGGGACGACGGCAACAACGGAGACAACGGCGGCAACGACAACGGGGACGACAACGGCTCCGGCGACACCCCGCAGCAGCCCCCCGCCCAGTCCCAGACCCCCGAGCCCCCGGCCGACACGGACCCCGTGGACCCCGTGGACACCGCCCCCGACAAGGGCGACACCGGCTCCGGTGACATCCCCGTGACCACGGAACCCCGCGAGGACACCAAGCCCACCCCCGACGCCCCCAAGGCGGCCACCCCCGCCGCGGACAACACCGCGGACGACAAGGCCGACGACACCGCGGACAGCGAGATCGGCACCGCCGCCACCGCCCCCGAGGGGACCCCGTCCCCCGTGAGCCCCGGCAGCTCCGCCCCCGCCGCCGTCCCGCCCGCGGACGAGGCCGACACCCCCGGCAGCACCGTGCCCCAGGGCGTGCAGGGCAGCCTCGCCGAGACGGGTGGCATCCAGCTGTGGCCCGCGCTCGCCGGTGGCCTCCTGGTGATCGCCGGGTTCGTGGTCCTGTACCGCAACGTCCGCCGCACCTGACACCACCCTCACCCCGTAGGGGTACTCCGTCCCCGAGAAAGCCCTCCCGGCACCCGCCCGCGCGGTATACGTCGCTCGATCCGCGAGCGACGATGGGATTGGGAGAGCCATGGAGTCCACGGAGTACCCCTACGACCTCGGCAGCCACGGCCGACGGGTGACGACCTCGTCCCCCGAGGCCCAGCTGTGGTTCGACCGCGGCCTGGTGTGGTCGTACGGCTTCCACCACGAGGAGGCCGTCGACTGCTTCGAGAAGGCCACCCGCGCCGACCCCGACTGCGCCATGGCCCACTGGGGCATCGCCTACGCCCTCGGCCCGAACTACAACAAACCGTGGGAGTTCTTCGACGAGGAGGATCTCGCCCGGACCGTGTCCCGCACCCACACCGCCGTGGAACTCGCCCACGAGAAGGCGGCGGCCGGAGCAACCCCCGTCGAACGGGCCCTGATCGGCGCACTGCGCGCCCGCTACCCGCAGGACCGGCCCGCGCGGGACTGCGCGGTGTGGAACGAGCCCTACGCCGACGCCATGCGCGCCGTCCACCAGCTCGCCCCCGACGACCTCGACGTGGCCGCCCTCTACGCCGACGCCCTGATGAACCTCACCCCCTGGCAGCTGTGGGACCTGCGCACCGGCCGCCCCGCGGAGGGCGCCCGCACCGAGGAGGCCAAGGCGGTCCTCGACCGAGCCCTCGAGACCGCGGACCGCCACCCCGGCCTCCTGCACCTGTACGTCCACCTGATGGAGATGTCGCCCACCCCCGAGGCCGCCCTCCGGGTCGCCGACCGGCTGCGCGATCTGGTGCCCGACGCCGGGCACCTCCAGCACATGCCCTCGCACCTGGACGTGCTCTGCGGCGACTACCGCCGGGTCGTCACCGACAACACCGCCGCCACCCGCGCGGACGAGAAGTACCTGGCCCGCTCCGGCGCCATGAACTTCTACACGCTGTACCGGTGCCACAACCTCCACTTCAAGATCTACGGCGCGATGTTCCTCGGCCGGTACCGCACCGCCCTGGAGACCGCCGACCGCCTGGAGGCCGCCGTACCGGAGGAACTGCTGCGGGTGCCGAGCCCGCCCATGGCGGACTGGCTGGAGGGCTTCTTCGGCATGCGGTTCCACGTCCTGATCCGCTTCGGCCGCTGGGACGACATCCTCGCCCTGCCGCTCCCCGCCGACCCCGGGCTGTACGCCGTCACGACCGCGCTGCACCACTACGCGCGCGGTGTCGCCCTCTCCGCCACCGGCCGGGTCACCGAGGCCGAGGCCGAACGCGCCCTGTTCCGGACGGCCGCGGACCGGGTGCCGGAGTCCCGCATGCTGTTCAACAACACCTGCCAGGACATCCTCGCCATCGCCTCCGCGATGCTGGACGGCGAGCTGGAGTACCGCAGGGGCGAGTACGACCTGGCCTTCGCCGCCCTCGAACGGTCGATCGAGCTCGACGACGGCCTCCCCTACGACGAGCCGTGGGGCTGGATGCAGCCCACCCGGCACGCCTACGGCGCCCTGCTCCTCGAACAGGGCCGGGTCGCGGAGGCCGAGGCCGTGTACCGGGCCGACCTGGGCCTCGACGACTCGCTGCCGCGTGCTTTCCAGCACCCGGGCAACGTCTGGTCCCTGCACGGCTTCCACGAGTGCCTCGTCCGCCAGGGCCGGGACGCGGAAGCGCGGATCGTCGCCCAGCAGCTGAAACTCGCCGCCGCGCTGGCCGACGTACCCGTGCTGGCCTCCTGTTTCTGCCGTACGGACACCACCGTTGTCCCATCGGGTGTCACACCGGGGTGCTGCGCCATGGACAATTGATCGACAGCGCAGTCGACGGGGGGACCCCGGAGCATGGCGGGTGCACGGTGAACAGTTCGTGGAAGATCCGGTCGACCTGGTCGACCTGGGCGTCGGCGACCAAGGGCCCGACGGTCGAGGCCGCCCTCGCCCGGGCCCGGCTGTGGGCCCGGGTCGCCGTGGCCCTGGTTCTCGGCTGCGTCGCGGTCGTGGCCGGGGCCGCCGGATCCGGCGGCTGGCTGGTCCTGTTCACCGGCATCGCCGGGCTCGCGCTGGCCGGGGCCGGCGTGTGGTGGATGCTGGCCCACCGGGGCGGCGCCCGGCTGCTCGGGGGAGTGGTCGCGGTCAGCGCGCCCAGCGGCGTGGTCGTGCTGTACGCCACCTCCGGGCTGTGGATCGTGGCGATCGGCGCCCTCTCGCTGTGGGCCGCCGGCCTCGCCTCGGCCCGCGCCTCCCTGCGCAGCCTGCGCCACCCCAAGGGCCCGCACGGCCGCCGCACCCCGCCGCCCCGACGGCCCGTCTTCATCATGAACGTCCGCTCCGGCGGCGGAAAGGTCGTCAAGCACGGTCTCGCCGAGCGTGCCGAGGCGCTCGGCGCGCAGGTGGTCCTGCTCGGCACCGACGACACCTACACCGACCCGGAGGCGATCGCCCGCAAGGCCGTCGCCGACGGCGCGGACCTGCTCGGTGTCGCCGGCGGCGACGGCACCCAGGCGCTCGTCGCGGCCGTGGCGGCCGAGTACGACGTGCCGTTCGTGGTCGTGGCCGCCGGCACCCGCAACCACTTCGCGATGGACCTCGGTCTCGACCGCGCCGACCCCGTGCGCAGCCTCGACGCCCTCACCCAAGGCGTGGAACTCCGCGTCGACCTGGGCGAGGTCGCGGGGCGGGCCTTCGTCAACACCGTCTCCTTCGGGGCGTACGCGCAGGTGGTCCAGCAGCCCGCCTACCGTGACGCCAAGGCCGCCACCTTCCTGGAACACCTCCCCGACCTGCTCCAGGGCGCCGCCGGACCCACCCTGGACGTGCGGGTGGACGCCACCCTCGTGCACTCCCCGCAGGCCGTCCTGCTCAGCAACAACGCCTACGCCCGCGCCGATCCGCTCGGCGGTGGCCGCCGCCCCCGCCTGGACACCGGCCTGCTCGGTGTGATCGGCGTCCGCGTGGAGGGCCCCGCCAGGGCCGCAGAACTGGCCCTGCTCGGCGAACGCGCCAGTGGCATCACCACGCTCACCGCCCACCGAGTGGTCGTCGAGGCCGACCAGGACCGCATCGCGGTCGCGGTCGACGGCGAGGCGCTCGAACTGCCCACCCCGGTCGTGTGCACCGTACGGCCCAGCGTGCTCCGCGTCCGTGTGCCGCGGCACCGCCCCGGAGCCGCCTACGCGCCGCCGACGGTCGACTGGCGGCGCATCGTCCGCCTCGCGCTCGGCCGCCCCGACCCCCGTACGATCAAGGACGCCTATGATGTCTGACCGCCGCCCCAAGCTCTCCGCCCCGCGCCTGGTCCGTGACCTCGCCACCCTGGACCAGGCCCTGTACGAGGCGGTCACGGTGACGAAGACACCCACTCTGGACACCGCGCTGCGCCGGCTGTCCGCCACCGCCGACCACTCCAAGATCTCCTTCGCGGTCGCCGCCGGGCTGGCCCTGCGCGGCGGCAGCCCGCGCCGCGCCGCCGTCCTGGGCGTGGCCGCCATCGGCGTCGCCTCGGCGACCGCCAACCTGCTCGGCAAAAGGCTCGTACGACGGCCCCGGCCGCACCGCGCCGAGGACTCGCCGTTCCCCGGCCGCCACGTACCCATGCCGGAGTCCGCGTCCTTCCCGTCCGGGCACACCGCCTCGGCCGTCGCCTTCGCCGCCGCCGTCGGCCCCGCGCTGCCGGTGGCCGCCGTTCCGCTGGGCCTGCTCGCCTGCGCGGTGGGCTACTCGCGCGTCCACACCGGCGTGCACTACCCGGGCGACGTCATCGCCGGCGCGCTCCTGGGCACCGGAGCGGCGGCCCTGGTCCTCGGCGCCGCGGCCCGGGCCGGCGTCTGAACTACCGGGCGCAGTACAGGAACAGCTGGGGCTCGGGCACGGCCTCGGGATGGTCGGGGGCGAACAGCGTGTCCTCCTCGGCCAGCACGGTCAGACCCGTGCCCCGCACCACCTCGGTGAACGCCGCGCCGCCGAAGCTGGTGACCCGGACGGGCTGCCCCATGAACACCGCGTCCACGCCCGCCACGTCCAGCGGCACGGTCGCCAGCACCAGACTCCCGCCCGGCACCAGCGCCCGCGCCAGCCGGCCGATCAGCTCGGTCTGCTCCGCGCGGTCCATCTGGAGCAGCGAGAAGTACACACAGACCGCGTCGAACGAGCCCTCGTCCAGCGGGAGTTCGCGTACGTCCGCGCACTGGAACCGGGCCCCGGGCACCTGGCGGGCGGCCAACTCGACCATGACGGGGGAGACATCGACGCCCAGCACGTCATGGCCCGCCCCCACGAGGGTCGCGGCCGTGGGCCGGCCCGTGCCGCTGCCGACGTCCAGCACCCGGCTGCCCGGCGCCAGCCGCCCGAGCAGCCAGTCGAGCGACCGTCGATGCGCCTCCGAATGCGCGAACGCCTTCTCGTACGCGGCCCCCAGCGCGTCGAACACCCGCGCCGCACGCCGCCCGTCGTCATCCACCGGATTCGTCACCCCGAAAGCGTCCATGATCTGACCTGTCGCGTCTAGAGGAGCCCTGCCCCCGCCAGGTACTTGCCCACCCGCTCGACCTCCTCCGGGGACAGCGGGATCTGCGGCTCGGCCGTCGCCGGGCAGGCGATGACGCCCCGCAGGTGCAGCGCCGCCTTGAAGGCGCCCAGCGCGGCCGAACCGCCGCCCATCCGGGCCGGGTCGCCGACGGTCACCATGCCGAACAGGGCGCACAGCCGCTCCTGTTCGGTCCGCGCCCGTTCCACGTCGCCCGACCGGCACAGGCGGTCGAGCCGGACATAGCCGTGCGGGTCGACGTTGGCCAGCCCGGGCACCGCCCCGTGCGCGCCCAGCGCCAGGGCCGCGTCCACGATCAGCTCGGAGCCGGTGAGGGTGGTGAAGCCCGGCAGGACACGGGCACCGGTGACGACCTCGCGGAAGCCCCCCAGATCACCGCTGGAGTCCTTGAGCCCGGCCAGCACCCCGTCGGCCGCGAGCTCCAGGACCAGCCCGGCGGGCAGCTTGGTGTGCACGGCGACCGGGATGTCGTAGGCGATCACCGGGATGGTGGCGCGCTCGGCGATCAGCCGGTAGTGGCGGGAGATCTCGGCCGGGTGGGTGCGGGCGTAGAACGGCGCCGTGGCGACGACCGCGTCCGCGCCCGCCGCCGTGACCGCCCCGACATGGTCGAGCATCCGGGGCGTGGTCATGTCGATCACCCCGGCCAGCACCGGCAGCTTCCCCGACACCTGCTCCACCACGGTCTCGACGACCAGCCGGCGCTGACGGTCGGTGAGGAAGGCGACCTCAGAGGTGGAACCGAGCACGAACAGCGCGTCCACACCGCCGGCCACGAGATGGTCGACCAGGCGGCGCAGCGAGGGGACGTCCACCTCGCGGTCGGGGGTCAGCGGGGTGCAGACGGGCGGGACCACTCCGGTCAGCGGGGCGGGAAGGGTCATCGGTGCTCCCTGGGCAGGCTCTCGCGTACGAGATCGTCGGTCGATTCGTCCTCCTGCACAGGATGGTGGCAGCGGTACCGGTGTTCGGGCTGTGACGCGGCCGACAGATCAGGCAGCCGGACCGCACAGATGTCGTCCGCCCGCCAGCAGCGGGTGCGGAACGGGCAGCCGCTGGGCGGCCTGGCCGCCGACGGCACCGGACCGGTCAGCCGGATCGGGTCGACCGGGCGCAGCAGACTGGGCGTCGCCGAGAACAGGGCACGGGTGTAGGGGTGCCGGGCCCGGTCGGAGACCCGGTCGGCCGGGGCCTCCTCGACGATCCGGCCCAGGTACATGGTGATCACCCGGTCGCTCATCCGCCGTACGGTCTGGATGTCGTGCGAGACGAACACCAGGCTCAGTCCGAGGCGCTCCCTCAGGTCCAGGAGCAGGTTGAGGATCTGGGCGCGGACCGAGACGTCCAGGGCGCTGGTCGGCTCGTCGGCGACCACCAGACCGGGGTCGAGGGCGAGCGCGCGGGCGATCGCCACCCGCTGGCGCTGACCGCCGGAGAGCTGCCCGGGCAGGGCGTCGGCGAGCGCCCGGGGGAGGCCGACAAGAGCCATCAACTCCCTTACCCGGTCCTCCCGTTCGGCCTTGGTGCCGCGCCGGTGGACGTCGAGCGGGTCGCGCAGGATCCGCCGTACGGGCAGCCGGCGGTTCAGGGCCGTGGACGGGTCCTGGAAGATCATGCCGGTGTGCGCGCCGACCGTGGCCCGGCGCTCCTCCGGGGACATCGCCCACAGGTCGCGGCCGTGGAAGGAGACCGTGCCGGAAGTCGGCCGCTGGATGCCGACCAGCACCTTCGCCAGCGTCGACTTGCCGCACCCCGACTCGCCGACCACACCGACCGTCTCACCGGGCGCGACGGCGAGATCGGCGCCGGTGAGGGCGTACACCCGGCCCCGGTGGACCACATGGGCGTCCCGTACCTCCACCACGGCGTTCATGCCACGGGCTCGCTCTCCGTCGACGTCAGTTCCACCGCCGGGTGGTGGCAGGCGGCCGTGTGCGTGCGCGTACCGGTGAGGACCGGCGCGGTCGTGTGGCAGACGTCCGTCGCCACCGGGCAGCGGTCGGCGAACCGGCATCCCGCCGGGAAGTCGGCCGGCGACGGCACGACCCCCGGGATCTGCGTCATGCGCTCCTCGGCGGACTCCAGCGACAGCACGCTGCCGAGCAGCCCGCGCGTGTAGTGATGGGCCGGTGCTTCGACCAGCTCGGCGGTCACGCCCGTCTCCACGATCTGCCCGCCGTACATCACCACCACCCGGTCGGTGACGTCGGCGACGAGCGCCAGGTCGTGCGAGACGAGGATCAGCGCGAAGCCCAGTTCCTCGCGCAGCCGCAGCAGCAGTTCCATGACCCGGGCCTGCACGGTGACGTCCAGGGCGGTGGTCGGCTCGTCGGCGACGATCAGCCCCGGGTCCCGGGACAGCGCCATGGCGATCAGCACGCGCTGCCGCTGCCCACCGGAGAGTTCGTGCGGATAGCTGCGCAGGGTGCGCTCAGGGTCGAGGCCGACCATCGTCAGCAGTTCCTGCGGGCTGCGGCGGCCTCCACGCCGCAGGAGCTGCCTGAGCTGGGCGCGGACGGTCATCGCCGGGTTGAGGGCGGACAGGGCGTCCTGATGGACCATCGCCATCTCGTGGCCGAGCAGCCGGCGCCTGACCCGCGCCGGTTCGGCGAGCAGGTCCCGCTGATGGAACCGGACCTGGCCCCGGACCCGGGCGCCCTGCGGCTGGAGGCCCATGACGGTGAGCGCGGTCAGCGACTTCCCGCAGCCCGACTCGCCGACCAGGCCCAGCACCTCGCCGGGGTACAGCTCGAAGCCGACCCCGTCGACGATGTCGACGCCCCGGTGCCGGCCCGGGAAACCGATGGCGAGGTTCTCCACCGTGAGCACCGGCTGACCGCTCCGGTCGAGCGGGGGCCGCGCCCGGGAGCGCAGCCGCCGGGCCGCCTCGGCGAGACCGGGCAGTGCCAGCACCTCACCGGTGTGCTCGGGTGCCCCCGAGTGATCGTCGTGTTCCCCGGGTGTGTCCGTCTCCCGCGCCGCCGGGGCCGCCCACGCGTCCGAGACACCCTCGGAGAGGACGTTCAGGGACAGCACGGTGACCAGCATCAGCAGCCCGGGGAACACGGTCGCCCACCAGCCCCCGGTCAGCACCATGTTCTTGCCGTCCGCGATGACACTGCCCCAGGACGGGTCCGGGGGCCGCACACCCGCGCCGACGAAGGACAGCGACGCCTCGAAGACGATCGCCTCGGCGACCTCGACGGTGCAGAACACCAGAACCGGCGCCGCGCAGTTGACGGCGACGTGCCGCAGCACGATGTGATGCGTTCGGGCGCCGATCACCCGTTCCGCCGTCACATAGTCCTCGCCGTACTGGTCCAGGACGTTGGCGCGTACGACCCGTGCCACCGGCGGGGTGAACAGGAAGGCGATCGCGCAGATCAGGACGGTGATCCCGCCGCCGAACACCGCGACCAGGACGGCGGCCAGCGCGATGCCCGGGAACGCCATCACCACGTCGAGGCTGCGCATCAGGCCCTCGTCGACCCCCTTGCGGGAGGTGGCCGCGAGCGCCCCGAGCAGCGCCCCGGCGGCCAGGGCGAGCGCGGTGGCGCCGAGCCCGATCGCGAGCGACCAGCGGGCGCCGTACATCAGTCTGCTGAGGATGTCCCGGCCGAGGCTGTCCTGGCCCATCCAGTGCGCGGCGGAGGGATGCCCGGTGCCGCCGACCGGGTCCTGCTGGTCGAGCGGGTCGTGCGGGGCGAGCAGCGGAGCGAACAGGGCGGCCAGGACGACGACCGCCAGGACACAGACGGCCGCCTTCGACAGGGGCGACATGCGCCGCCACCCGCGCAGCCGTACGCCGGGCCGGGAGAGCCGCTCGGTGAGGCTCGCGCGCGTGAGCATCAGGCCGTCCTCAGACGTGGGTTGACGAGCAGATGGAGGAGGTCGATGACGAGGTTGATGACGACGAACCCGGTGGCCGTGGTGAGGACGACGCCCTGGACCACGGCCGGGTCGCCGTTCTGCACGGCGTCGATCATCAGCTTGCCCATGCCGGGCAGGGCGAAGACCGTCTCGATGACGACGGCGCCGCCGAGCAGATAGCCGATGCGCAGACCGAGCACGGTCAGCGGGTTCACCAGCGCGTTGCGCAGCACGTTCCGGCCGACCACCACCCGGGGCGGCAGCCCGCTGCCGTACGCGGTGCGCACATAGTCCTTGTCCAGCTCCTCCACCACCGACGTCCGCACGACCCGGGTCAGCGAGGCCGCGACGGGCAGGGAGAGGGCGAGTGCGGGCAGCGCCATCGTGCGCAGCCAGCCGCTGACGGAGTCGGCCGGGTTGACATAACCGCCCGCCGGGAACCAGCCCTTCGCCACGGCCAGGTACTGGATCATCAGCAGCGCCAGCCAGAACCCCGGCGCGGCCACCCCGACCAGCGAGACGGCCCGTACGGCCTGGTCCGGCCACCGGTCCCGGTACACCGCCGCCGTGACCCCGCCCACCAGCGACAGCACCAGCGCGACGGTGAGCCCCAGGAAGGTCAGCTGGAGGGTGAGCGGCAGCGCCGTGACGATCTGGTCGGCGACCGCGGCGCGGGTCAGGGTGCTGGTGCCGAGGTCGCCGTGGAGCAGATCGCCGACGAAATGGACGTAACGCACCGGTAGGGGGTCGAGAAGCCCGTTGCGCTCGCGGAAGTCGTGCAGCTGCCGCGGGGTCGGGTTGGCGCCCTGGAAGAACGCGGACGCCGGGTCGGCGTCGGAGAACCGCATCACCAGGAACGCGAACAGCACGATGCCCAGCAGCAGCGGCACCAGCAGGGCCACGCGGCGCAGCACGATCCGTACGACGGCCGGCATGTCGTCAGACCCACTTCGCTTGCAGGAGGTTGACGCCGGGGTAGGGCTGGGCCCTGGTCCCGGTGAGTCTGTGCGGGTCCCACGCGGTCATCAGCTCGTTGTGCACGACCGGGTAGAGGACGGCCTGTTCGGCGACGACGTCGACGCAGTCCTGGATCATCGCCCTCTTCCTCACGGGGTCGGGTTCCCGGGTGGCCCGGTCCATGTCCCCGAAGAGCCGGCGGGCGACCGCGTCGCCGCCCCAACGGGCGTAGCCGGTCCACAGGTTCTGGGGGCCGTAGTTGTAACGGAGGATCAGATCGGGGTCGAGGCCGAACTGGTTGGGGTTCGAGGCGGCGGCGACGACCTGGTAGTCGCGCTTCTGGTCCAGCTTGGTGAACACGGCCGTCGTCTCCTGCGGAGCGAGGGTCGTACGGACCCCGATGGCGTCCCAGGACGCCTTGACGGTCGGCAGACAGTCCACGATCCAGCTCACGTTGACGGAGAGGATCTCCACCTCGAGTCTCCGCACCCCGGCCGCCTTCAGCAGCGACTTCGCCCTCGCCGGATCGTGGTCGTACACGGTCTTCGCGGGCCGGTAGGCGGGGTTGGTCTCGTCGAGGAACGAACGGGCGGGCTTTCCATGCCCCTTGAGGGCGACCTCGACCATCCGCTCGCTGTCGATGGCGTAGCGCAGCGCCTGCCGTACCCGTACGTCGTCGAAGGGCTTGTGGCGGGTGTTGAACATCAGGAACAGGTTGTTCATCCCGGCCGCGCCCGCGACCCTCAGACCGCCGCGCTCAAGCCAGGGGATGTTGGCGTAGGGGATGTTGTCGGCGATCTGCGCGCCCGCGCCGCGTCCGGAGATCCTTGCGACGCGCGAGGCGGCGTCGACGATCGTCAGCCAGTTCATCCTCGTGAAGGCCGGCCTGCGCGGTCCGTCGTAGGCGTCGAACGCCTCGAAGGTGGTGTTCGACTTCGGGTGGTGCGCGGTCTGCCGGTACGGTCCCGAACCCACCGCGAGCCCGCGGATCGCGGCGTCCCATCCGCCGGGCCGGGAGAACACGTGCCGGGGCATGACCTTGGCGAGGGTGAGCCGGGCGATGCCCTCCGGAAAGGGGAAGCGCAGGACGAGCTCGACCGTGCGGGTGTCGACCTTGCGGACCCCTTTCAGCCAGCTCGCGAAGAAGCCCTTGGCGAGGGTCTGGGTGCCGGGGTCGAGGATCCGGTCGTACACGAACAGCACGTCGTCGGCGGTGACGGGCCTGCCGTCGTGGAAGACGGCACCCGGCCGCAGCGTGAACCGCCAGACGGTCGCCCTCGGGTCGGCCGGCAGCCGGGTCGCCAGCGCGGGATACGGCACGCGAGAGATCGGGTCGGTGTCGACCAGCCCCTCGTAGACGTGGTTGTTGGCGGCCATCGCGAACGCGGACGCCGTCTGCGTGGGGTCCCAGCTGCCGTCGTTGCCGTAGCCGATCACGGCGGTCAGGGTGCGGTCGGGGCCGCTGCCGCCGATGTCGTTGGTGGACTCCGGGCCGCAGCCCGCCAGCACCGGGGACAGGCCGCAAAGGGCTCCCACGGTGCCGGTCAGGAACGATCGGCGGTCCGGCGCCGGCACGTCGTGGACCACGGTTCCCTCCAGCGGCGGCAGATGTCCCCTTTTGTCTGCTTGATCAGCGCGACCATAGGAGGGGCCGTGGGGGTGGTCAAGGCGATGCGCCCGAATGGCGTAGTCGCTCGGCGTGAACCTTACTTTCCAGTACCGTAAGTAACATGATCAACTCTGGCTCATGTCCACTGAGAACGATGCCCTGAGCCAGGCCCGCGCCGCGTACGAGGACCATGTGCGGACCTGCCGCCAGTGCCACTACGACCAGTCACCGTGCGCGGTCTCCAAGCACCTTCTGCGCACGTACAACAACGTGCGCAGAACACAACGGCAGCGTGCGGCGGGGTGAGTGTCAGGCGGGGCGCACCGCGCCCCGCACCGTGCCCTCTCCGACGGCGAGGACCGACTCCTCGCGGATGTAGGCGCCCGGACCGGGGGCGTGGATCATGTTGCCGCCGTCCGTGCACAGGCCCACATGGCTGAGGTCGTCGTGGAAGAAGACGAGGTCACCGGCGCGGAGCTCATTGAGCCCGACCCGGGTGAACGCCTTCGCCTGGTCGATCGCGGACCGCGGCAGGGTGACCCCGGCGGCCCGCCAGGCGGCCTGCGTGAGGCTGGAGCAGTCGTACGACTCCGGGCCCGTGGCCCCCGGCAGACAGGGCCGTCCGACCTGCGCCCGCGCGAAGGCGAGGGCCTTGTCGGCCTTCCCGAGGTAGGCCGTGCCGGTCGCCGTGGTGGTGACACCGACGGGGGCGGGGACGGGGACGGTTTCCACGGCGGGTACCGGCGCCGGGGCCGGGATGGCCTGGGCGAACACCGGCGCGGGGGCCGGGGCGGGCTGCGGTACCTGCGCCATGGGGGCCGCGGGGGCCATGGGGGCGGCCACGGCGGTCGCGCCGCCGTACCCGGCGTCGGGCATCGGGAAGGCGTAGGAGCCCGTCACCGGACCGGCCTGGGCGACCGGGATCCCGGCCGGGGGCGTGGCCGGACCCGCGTCGGGCACGGGGTAGGTGAACATGCCCGTGTCGGGCCCGGCTTGGGGCGTGGGCCAGGGCGCGGCTTGGGGCGTGGGCCAGGGCGCGGCTTCCGGCATGGGCAGCGCGAAGGAGCCTGACGCGGGACCGGGCTGCCGGGGCGCCGGGATCCCGGCCGCGGGTGTGGGCGGACCCGCGTCGGGCACGGGGTACGTGAACGAGCCTGTGCCGGGGCCCGCTTGGGGCGCCGCTACGGCGGCGTCCGGCATGGGGAAGGCGAACGAACCGGTGCCGGGGCCCGCCTGGGGGGCCGGCGCGGCATCGGGCATCGGGAAGGCGAACGAACCCGTCCCGGGGCCGTTCTGGAGCATGGGAGTGCCCGACGGCGGGGTGTTCTCGGCCTCGCCCGGCATCGGGAAGCGGAACGCGGGCTGCGCCACGCCGAATTCGGAGGTCGGGAAGGCGGCCCCGGCCCCGGACGCGGAGCCGGCGCCCGGGGTCATGATCTTGGCCTCGGGCATCGGCGGGTTGTCGTTGGCGGGGGCCGGCGGGGCGACCGTCGGGACGGCGGCCGTCGCCTGGCCCGCCCACGCGGCAGCCGCCTCGGCGCGGTACGCCTGCTGCTCGGCGGTGTCCCCGGGCTGCGACGGAACGGCACGCATGGGCGCGGTGACCGGCGCCGCCATGGGCTGAGCCGGCATGGCCTGAGTGGGTGCGGGCTGCGCCATCATCTGCTGGGGCGCCTGGGGCTGAACGTGCGCGGGCTGCGCCATCATCTGCTGCGGTGCTTGGGGCTGAACGTGCCCGGCCTGCGCCATCATCTGCTGCGGCGCCGTCTGTACCACCGGCATCGACGTCGTCAGCTGGGACGGCTGTGGAGCCGGTGCCGGCGTCGGCTGGGACAGGGCGCGGGCCAGCAGGTCGCGGGCGGTCGCCAGCTTGCGCCCGGCCTTCTCCTTGTTGTTCTTGAGGGAGGCCTGGCGGTTCGCCGGAGCGGCGGCGGCCGACCCCCCGGGGGCGGCGGGCGCGGCCGGCAGGGCCAACGGCTCCGCACGGGGCGGCTCCAGAGCCGCGGGCATCCGCTCGGGCGCCGCGGGCAGTGCCGCGACGGCCCGCCCGGGCAGCTCCGGCGTGCGCCGCGCGGGGGCCTCCAGCTCGAGCCGGCGCCCGGACTCCAGCGCGGGCGGACCTCCGCCGCCCTCGACCAGGCGCTCCAACTCCTTGGGGATGCGCACGGGTCGGGGAGTCTGAGGCGCGGGCATCCGGTCGGCCGGCAACACCGCGGGCACCGTGGGGCCGATGCTGTTGCGCGCACCCTCGAACCATCTGCGGGCAACGGACTCCACCGACGGCCCGCCCTCCCCGCGTCCCCGCGCGAGGGAGACACCGGACCTGCGGTTCGCGTTCGACATGGCGCGCGTGGCGTTGTAGTTACCGGTGTCGCTCTCGGCCCGGTCGTACAGCGAGTTGACCCGCTGCTGGATCTCGGCCCGGCTCGGCTCCCCGACCTCCGTCGCCATGGAAGACGTACTCCTTCCCGGGCGACCCCAGTGTCCGTGGCGCCCCAATGTTTCTGGGCGTCAACTTAGCCAACATGTGTGGTCGGCGTGAAGATTGAAGCGTTAAATGTCCGATACGTTTTCGTGACCTTCGTCTCAATGGATCATGCGCTCGAATCGAGCGTCCTGGCGACCGATACGAGCGTGAAGCCATGAGATCTCCGCTTCAATGAGCGAAACTACACGTTGTTCACTCGCCCTGCGGACCGAGGTGTGCCATGGACCGTGCCCGACTGCGTCACTTGCTGGCCCGCGAGCGCGCGGACGCCGAGCGCCGCAACCCCCGCTCCCGGGAGGCGTACGCGCGCGCCGGGCACCTCTTCGGCCGGGTGCCGATGACCTGGATGAACAAGACGGCCGGCGCCTTCCCCCGGTATCTGGAGTCCGCGCGCGGTGCCCGGGTCCGCGACCTCGACGGGCACGAGTACGTCGACTTCTGCCTCGGCGACACCGGCGCCATGGCGGGACACTCGCCGGCCGCCGTCACCGACGCCGTGCGGCACCGGTTCACCGTGCTCGGCGGCGCCACCGCGATGCTGCCCACCGAGGACGCCGAATGGGTCGGCGCCGAGCTCACCCGCCGCTTCGGCCTGCCCCGCTGGAGCTTCTCGCTCACCGCGACCGATGCCAACCGCTGGGCGATCCGGCTCGCCCGGGCCGTCACCGCCCGCCCGAAGATCCTGGTCAACAGCTACTGCTACCACGGCAGCGTCGACGAGTCCCTGATCGTCACCGGCCCCGACGGCCACGGCGCCGACCGCCCCGGAAACGTCGGCGCCCCCTGCGACGTCACCCTCACCAGCCGGGTAGCCGAGTTCAACGACCTCGGCCATCTGGAGCGCGAACTCGCCCACGGCGACGTGGCCGCCGTCCTGATGGAACCCGCCCTCACCAACATCGGCATCGTCCTGCCCGAACCCGGCTATCTGGCGGGTGTGCGCGAGCTGACCCGTCGCCACGGCACGCTGCTGATCAACGACGAGACGCACACCTTCTCCGCCGGGCCGGGCGGCTGCACCGCCGCCTGGGGCCTGGAGCCGGACGTGCTGACCATCGGCAAGGCCATCGGCGGCGGCATCCCGGCCGGCGCCTACGGCCTCTCCGCCGACCTCGCCGACCGGCTGCTGGGCCGCGCCGACCTGGACCTCGTCGACATGGGCGGAGTCGGCGGCACCCTCGCGGGCAACGCGCTCTCCGTCGCCGCGACCAGGGCCACCCTCGAACACGTCCTGACCGACGACGCGTTCGCCCGGATGCACCGGCTGTCCGAGCGGTTCGAGGCGGGCGTCCGGGCCGGCGTCGAGGCGCATGCCCTGCCCTGGTCGGTCAGCCGCCTCGGTGCCCGCACCGAGTACCGCTTCACCGACCCCGCACCCCGCACCGGCACCGAGGCGGCGGCCGCCGGCGACACCGAGCTGGAGGACTTCCTCCACCTCTACCTCGCCAACCGGGGCATCCTGCTCACCCCGTTCCACAACATGGCCCTGATGTGTCCCGACACCACCGAGGACGACGTCGACACCCACACCGAACTGTTCGCCGCCGCGCTCGCCGAACTGACCGCCTGAGCCGTCCGTTCCAAGGAAGAGAGTTTCAAGGAAGAGAGTGAGGAACGCACGCGTGGACGACATCGACCGGGCCATCCTGCGCGAACTGCAGACCGACGGCCGCATCGCGTACGCCGACCTCGGTCCCCGGGTCGGCCTGTCCGCCTCGGCCGCCCGCCAGCGGCTGCAACGGCTGCTGGACGCCCGGGCCGTCCAGGTCGTCGGCGTCACCGACCCGATGGCGATGGGGGGCCAGGCCATGGCCCTCCTCGGCATCACCGTCGACGGCGACCCGCGCCCCGTCGCCGACGCGCTGGCCACTCACCCCGAGGTGGTGTACTCCGTGCTCACCTCCGGCGGCTTCGACCTCTTCGCCGAGGTGGTCAGCCCCACCCCCAAGGACCTCCTGGACTTCGTCAACGACACCGTGCGGCCCGTCGAGGGCGTGCGCGGGGTCCAGTCCTTCCCCTACTTCGGCATCCACACCCACCGGTTCCTGTGGGACGTGGGGTGAGCCCGGCGCCGGCCGGTCCGCGCAAGAGGCGTCAGCGCGGAACGATCGCCGCCTCGGCCGCCGTCTTGATCCGGCGGCCGAAGCCGTCGGCGTCCTTGCGGGCGGCGGCGAGCGCCAGACCGACGAGGAGCTTGCCCAGTCCGTGGCCTTCAAGAATGTTGAAGATCCGGACCCGGGTCCTGCCGTCGGGCAGTGATTGCAGGTCGTAGCCGCCTTCGCGTGCCGTCACGGTGTTCTTCGACACCTCGGCCCACCGGAGCTTCACCGGGGCTTCGAGAGAGGTGATGCGGAACTCCCTGGCGGTCTTCATCCCGGCGTCCTTGACCGTGCTCCGGAAGACGGTACCCACCGTTGTCGGGCCGTCCGGGATCCGCTCGATCCTGAGCACCCGGGGGCTGAACTGCGGATCGTTGCGTCCGTCGGCGAGGTAGGCGAACACCTCCTCGACGGGCCGGTCGACCTCGACCGTCGCTTCGAATTCTCCTGACATAGGCACTCCCTGGTTGATTGAGCCGCCCGCGCCCGCGTAACCGCCGGTCCTGCCGTAGCCGCACCGCGACCCTACGGGACCGGCGAGCATCTCGCGCGGCGTGCACAAGGACGCACAACGGGTCGTCCGAACGGAATACCGTCCACCTTCTCGTGCTCCTCGACGATCCGGCCCGTCGGCCGAACACGCCGTCCCGACGTGCCCGGCCGTATCCTCGGTGGCATGACAACGCGCAAGGACGCCGCCGATGCCGCCGACGCCTCCTGGCGGTCGCTGTGGTCGAAGAACTCGGCGCTGTCGATCGGCTCGGTCGACTCGTTCCTCTCCATCGGCTCCGTGGGCAGCGCCCTGTCCGTCGCCTCCGTCGGCAGTTTCCTCTCCGCGGGTTCCGTCGGCTCCGCCGCGTCCTTCGTCTCCGCGGGCTCCTGGCTCAGCAGCGGCTCCGTCCTGTCCGCCCGCTCGACCGGCGCGATCCTGTCCTGGCGCAGCCGGGGCGGCGTCCTCGCGGCCGGCGCCGCGGTGGCGGGACTGGCCGTGCTGTACACCCGGTCCCGGGGCCGCTCGGCGCGGTGACCGGCTCAGCCCGCCAGTAGCAGGGCGTCCCGGCTGCCGCGCCACTCGCGCGGGGAGAGGCCGTAGGCGGCGCGGAAGACCCGGCTGAAGTGGGCCGGGTTGGTGAAGCCCCAGCGCTGCGCCACCGCGGACACCGTGGGAACCGGCGCGTTCTGGCGGCCCAGCTCGCGGGCGCACTCCTCCAGCCGGCGCCGCTGGATCAGCCGGCCCACGGTGACCCCTTCCTCCTCGAACAGACGGTGCAGATAGCGCACCGAGATGTGGTGGGCCGCCGCGACGCTCTGCGGGGACAGCGCGGGGTCCGTGAGGTGTTCGTCGATGTGCCCCCGGACGCGCTGGACGAGGTGGTGCTGCGGACTCGGCTCCGGCGCCGCCGCGGGCGCGCCGCGCTCGTGCACCAGCGTCGCGAACAGGTCCACGACACTCGCGGCCAGCCGTGTCGCGACGACGGGCGAACCCGGCGGCACCGACACGGGCAACGTTGTCAGGAACGACACCAGCAGCGCCCCGAACCCGTCCCTGCCCGGAATCGTGGTGCCGGCGACCCGCCGCAGCTCCTCCTCCGGCAGTCCGACGGCCCGGCGGGGCATGTGCACCACCCGGGTGCTGAAGCGCCCCGGGTAGTCCAGGGAGTACGGCCGTGTCGTGTCGTAGACGACGAGGTCGCCCTCCTCGACGAGGGCGCGCCGGCCGTCCTGGACCAGGGTCGCCGTGCCCGACGTCTGGACACCGACCGCCACGTAGTCGGCACGCGCGTGTGCGATGTGCGCGGCGGTACGGCTGGCGCGCTGGGCGTCGGCCTCGACGGTGGAGACGCGCAGCCCGCCCAGCCGTCCGGTGGCCACCCGGCCGCGGAACGGGGCGTCCGCGCGGGCCGTGACGGCCATCGGCACCAGCGCCCGGCCCAGCGCGTCGCGCCAGTACGAGAGTTTCTCCCCCTCGGGAACCGAAGCCGTCGTCAACACCAGGCTCACCTGGTTCTCCTCTCCACCTGTACGCCACCGGCGGAGAGCACGGAACGGCGGCGGTCCGGTCTCCCCACCGCCTTCAGCCAAGCAGCGGACCGGCCCGGCCTCCAGGCAGGAAGCAGGCAGAAACCGCAGAGACCGCAGAAACCGCAGAGACCGCAGAAGACCCGGAGCGCGGCGGCACGGCCGGTCGTCCGCCGTGCGCTGAGGGAGTAGCCCTGTGCACTGCGGGACAAGACGCGGCAGAGCCAGGAGGACCAGGATGGGAGGCGCGGCGAGGGGAACCTCGCCCGCCGCCGACGCGCCCCCGGAGCCCGTCCTCGTGCTGTGGGGCGCGAGGCGTACGGACGGAGGGTCAGCGCGCGTCGAGGCGGGCGAGGGCGTCGCGTGCCTCGGCGACCCGCTGCGGGTCGGCGGCCGGCCCGAGCGAGACACAGCGGGCGAAGACCTCCCGGGCCTCGGCCGGCCTGCCGGCGGACAGCAGGGCGTTGCCCAGGCCGACGAGCTGACGGCTCTCCATGGCCGTGTTGCCGCTCTCCCGGTAGATCGCCACCGAGGTGCCCAGGTGGTCCACCGCCTCCGGCCACCGCTCCAGCAGGGCGTGGCACCTGCCCATGTCCGAGAACAGGCCACCCCGCGAGAAGCGGGCGATGTGCGGCTCCATCCGGTCGCCGCACCGCTCCAGGAACGCCAGCGTGTCGCGGTAGACGACGAGGGCCCGCTCCGCGTTGCCCGCGTCCAGCAGGACCACGCCGCGTCCGTGCAGGGCCTGCAGGGTGCCGGGCAGGTCGCCGACCGCCTCGAACAACGGGGCCGCGCGGCGCATGTGCTCGGCCGCCGGCGCGTAGTCGCCCAGCCGGCGCAGGGCCATCGCGCGATAGATGTGCGACCAGGCCTCCTGACGGAGGTCGCCGGCGCCGCGTGCGATGGCCAGGGCCTCGGCGGAGCGCGCGAGGCTGTCCTCGGGGCGGTCCTCGCACGTGAGCAGCGCCCACGCGTGGTAGTTGAGATGCGTCGCCTCCAGCACCGGATCGCCCAGTTCCCGCGCGCTGCGGGCCGCGGTGCCGAAGACCTCGGGCCAGTGCCCCCAGAAGATCCACTGGTCGGAGAACCAGTGCAGCGCCTCCGCGACCTCCACCACGGTCGTGTGCTCCCCGGCGACCGCCGCCGCGCGCAGGGCGGCCAGCCAGTTGGCCCCCTCGGCCCGCAGCCACACGCGTGCCCGGTCCGCCGTCGACAGATCGACCGTCCGCACCCGGCCGGGCGGCGGCGCGCCGTGGTCCGGCTCGAACCAGCGGCCGGCCAGGACCGTGGTCTCCAGCAGCCACGCGTACAGCGACTCGCGCGCTTCCTCGGCCTCCTCGGCCGTCAGCCGGGTACGGGCGTACAGCCGCAACAGGTCGTGCAGCCGGTAGCGGTCCCCGTCCGTTCCCAGCAGCCCGGTCTCGACCAGCTCCTCCAGCGCGTCCTCGGCGTCGAACAGCGGCTGCCCGGTCAGCCGGGCGGCCCCGGCGGCCCCCGTGTCCGGGCCCGGGACCAGGGCGAGCCGCCGGAACAACCGTGCCGCGGCGGGGGTGAGCTGACGGTACGACAGGTCGAAGGCGGCGGCGACGCGTACGTCCCCGGCGGCCAGCGCGTCCAGTCGCCGGTCCTCGGCCGCGAGCCGGTCGGCCAGCCGGCGTACGGTCCAACCGGTGCGGGTGGCCAGCCAGTTGCCCGCCACCCGCAGCGCCAGCGGCAGATGTCCGCAGCGTTCGGCGACCTCGGCGACGGCAGCGGGGTCCGCCGCGGCACGCTCCGGCCCGACGAGAGCGGTGAGGAACGCGGCGGCGTCGGCCGGGCTCAGCTCCCCGAGCGGCAGCCGGTGCACGCTGTCGAGACCGGTCAGCATGCGCCGGCTCGTCACCACCACCATGCTCCTGCCCGCGGCCGGGAGCAGCGGGCGCACCTGGGCCTCGTCGCGCGCGTTGTCCAGCACCAGCAGACAGCGCCGCTCGGCGAGCAGCCGCCGGTACAGCGCCACATGCCCCTGCGGCCCCGCCCTGACGAGGTCGCGGTCGGCCACCTGGAGCGCCTTGAGGACGCCGAGGACGAGTTCGGCCGGTCCGGGCGGCGTGTCGTCCGTGCCGCACAGGTCGACAACCAACTGGCCGTCGGGAAACCGCTCGGAGAGATCCCGCGCGGCGTGCAGAGCGAGCGTGGTCTTGCCCGCCCCCGGCGGCCCGGACACCGCCACCACCACCGGCTGGACGGCACCCCGGTGCGGCTGCCTGCCGAGGGCCGGGGCGTCCCCGTGGCCCTCCTCGGCGAGGACCTGCGCGTCTGTCCGCCCCTGCGGGATGTCTCCGTGGCTCTGTTCGGCCAGTGTCGAGAGGCGGGTCAACTCCGGCTCTCGGCCCACGAAGTCGTCGACGCCCCGCGGGAACGCCCGTACGCCCACCGGGCTGTAGCCCGCGGTGCGCCCCGTCCGGGCCGCCGCCAGCAGCCGCTCCCGCAGGGCCTCGTCCAGCCCCAGGCCGTCGGCGAGCGCCGCGACCGTACGCCGCTGCGGAGCGGCCCGCCGCCCCCGCTCCAGGTCCCCGATGCCCCGCACACTCACGCCCGACGCCTCCGCCAGGCCCTCGATGGTCTGCGAGGCGGCGAGCCGTAACTCCCGCAGCAGCGCTCCGAACGTCGCCCGCTCCGCGCTCAACTCCGCCCTTTCCGCCTGCCGTGCCCTGTCGGTGCCCCTGTCCGTGCCCCCGGGGTCGATCACTCGAATTCTAGGAGACCGGGGCGTTGTCAGTGGTCGCCGCTAAGTTTGTCCTTGTCGCGCCGATCGGCTGTGACAACCCACCTGAGCTGCGCCGATTCGGCGTGTGCAGCCGTATGCCGCAAAGGAGATGGCGCGTTGTCGCAACGGGAGAACCCAGCCTGGGAACAGGCGAGTACGGCGCGGGTGGTGGCGCCCGCCCGGCCCCGCAAACTCGCCAAGGTCCCCTTCGTCGAACTGGCCGACGGACGTCTGCAGGGCGTGGTCTCCAGCGGCTCGGACATCGAGCGGGTGTATGTCTCGTCGGTCGCGGCCGGGACGTACGCCTTCGCGTGCAGCACCAACAACAACCGCCCCTGCGGCGGCGCGCGCGGCGGGTTCTGCAACCACATCCGCGCCCTGGTCACCGAGGCCGTCCTGCAGTACGGCGCCGACCGCGTCGCCCGCTATCTGCGCGCCGAGCCCCCGGGCGGGGAGACGGACGCCCCCGCCCTCACCGCCGCGATGACCGGCGCGCGCCCGCCGCAGGCCGACGGCAAGACGCTCGCCGCGCCCGTGTTCAGCCGCTTCCTGCGCCACCTCGCCTATCTCGAACTGACGCCGGTCACCGATCCGTTGCCGGAGCTGCACTGGTTCCCGCCGACCCGGGCGGCGGATGCCACGGAACCGCCTCCGTGCACGCCCGGCGACCTGTTCATCGCCCCCGTCGCCGGGCTCGACGAGGCCCTCGCCGCCGCCGACGCCCTGGACCGGACCCTCGTCACCGGTCTGCTGCGCCCCCGCCCCGACCGGGCCGCCGACCTCACCGAGCTCGCCCGCGCCGTGGCCCGCAGCCCGCTCGCCGCCCGGGTCGCCGAGGCCGCCGAGAAGGCCGCGGCCGGAACCGCGGCCGAGGACCACTTCGTCGCCCTCGCCGCCGCCCGCACCGCGCTCCTCGGCGCCGCGCACGACGCGCTCGCCGCGCGTGCCGACGAGGTGACCGGCCGCACCCGCGCCGAACCGCCGCCCCCGGCCGCCGGCGACCGTCCGCCCGTCAACCTGCTCGCGGCGGCCCGCACCTGGCTCGCCGACCTCGCCCGCGCCGGCTGGCAGGGCATCGACCACGACCTCGTCGGCGGGGCCGCGCCGATCGTCTCCGCGATGCTGCCCCAGCCCGAACTGCGCCGCCAGGCCACCCTGCTCGACGGCCTCGCCGCCGAACTCGCCGCGTCCTGCCCCGGCTCCGCCCTGGAGCGGATCCCGGCGCGCCGCTGGGGCGACCTGTGGTCCCGCGCCCTGCTGCTGACCGAACCCGGCGCCACCGCAGGCGCGGTCACGGGCACCGCCACCGGCCGCCTGCTGCCGCTCGGCGCCGACCTCCACGAACACGCCACCGCCGCCCAGGCCCAGGTCCACGCGGTGTTCGAACCCGCCGACGGCACCCCGTCCCGGCTGGTCCGCGCGAGCGTCTCCGTGCCCAAGCCGGACACCGTCGTCGCGGCCGGCGTCTGGCAGCTGTTGCGCCCCCGCCTGTCGCTCCTCGCGGCCCTCGGCGAAGGCCGCGCCATGGAACTCGACGCCATGCCCCTCACCGACGCGGGCGACCTGATCTGGGACGACGAGCGGGCCCGCACCGGCGAACCCGCGGACCCCTTCGCCACCGCCCGCGTCGCCCTGCCCACCGCCACCGCGGCGCCCACCGCACCCCTGGACCGCCACCCGGCGCGCCTCGCCGAACCGGTGTTCCTGGAGGGCTACGAGACCCGTAAGGACGGCGACACCCTCACCCTTCTCCTCGCCGGGCGCGCCCTCCCGGTGGACACCGACCGCATCCCGGTCGCGAGCCCCCTCACCCCCGAGGCCGTCGCCGCCTCCGGCGCGTGTGTCGGCCTGCTCCGCTGGGACGCCGGGGAGTTCCGGCTCCAGCCGCTCGCCGTCGAGACCACCGTCCGCAAGAGGACCGTCGCCCTGCACGCGGGCGCGTGGGCCGGCGGCACCACCGACAAGAACGGCGTCAAGGCGGAGAAGGCCGCCACCGACGCCGTGACCGTCCTGCGGGAACGAGCGGGAAGGCTGCTGCGCAAATGACCGACCACCAGGTGAACGACCATCAAGTGACCGACCGTCAGGTGGAAGCCCACCCGGACGACAACCGCCGGCAGGTCCTCTACTGGCGGCTCCTGGCCCGTCTCTTCGACCCCGAGGAGCAGGCCGCGCTGGAGTCGGCGAGCCTCGCCGTCGTCGAGGACATCGGCCTGCCGCCCGCGCTCCTGGACCCGGGGGCCTCCGTCGACTCCCTCGTGCAGCGCCATCCGGAACTGGCGGCGGAACTGGACGGCCTGATGGTGCCCGGGGCCGACGAGGAACGGGACGGCGCCGCCGAGGTGCGACGGGCCGCGCTCGTCTCCAAGGTGCTGCTCAACGTCCACGCCACGGGCGGCGGAGCCGTCAGCGCCGGGCAGCTGGCCCGCTGGCAGTCCGACGCGGGCTGGCTGGAGCGCGCCCTCGGGCACGCGCCCGGGGAGCTGCGCGGCGGCCGGAGCCCCGGCATCGGCGCGGAACTCGGCGAGCTGGAGGCCGACCTCGTCCGCCGGATGCATCTGCGCGAGGTCCTCGCCGACCCGAAGCTCGCCGCGCGACTCACCCCGAGCATGTCGCTCATCGAGCAGCTGCTCCGCGACAAGAACAACCTCTCCGGCGTGGCCCTGGCCAACGCGAAGTCGCTGATCCGCCGCTTCGTCGACGAGGTCGCCGACGTGCTGCGCACCCAGGTCGAGAAGGCCACCGTCGGCGCGATCGACCGCTCGATCCCGCCCAAGCGGGTCTTCCGCAACCTCGACCTCGACCGCACCATCTGGAAGAACCTCACCAACTACAGCCCCGAAGAGGAACGCCTCTACGTCGACCGCCTCTACTACCGGCACACCGCCCGGCGGACGACACCGCAGCGCCTCGTCGTCGTCGTGGACCAGTCCGGCTCGATGGTCGACTCCATGGTCAACTGCACCATCCTGGCCTCGATCTTCGCCGGACTCCCCAAGGTCGACGTCCACCTCATCGCGTACGACACCCGGGCCATCGACCTCACGCCCTGGGTCCACGAACCCTTCGAGGTACTGCTGCGCACCCAGCTCGGCGGCGGCAACGACGGTCCCGTCGCGATGGCCATGGCCCGCCCGAAGATCACCGAGCCCCGCAACACCGTGATGGTGTGGATCTCGGACTTCTACGAGTTCAGCCGCTCCCAGCCGCTGTTCGAGGGGATCGAGGCGGTGCACCGCTCCGGCGTGAAGTTCATCCCGGTCGGCTCCGTGACCAGCTCCGGGCGGCAGGAGGTCAACCCCTGGTTCCGGGAGCGTTTCAAGGCCCTGGGCACCCCGGTGATCACCGGTCACATCGACAAGCTCGTCCACGAACTCAAGTCGTTCCTCACCTGAAGCGCCCTGACACACCCTCCTGACCCGCAGAAAGGCCCTCATATGTCCGACCTGTTGCGCGCCCCCGCCGAGATCAAGTACGCCGAGGAACTCGACTGGCTGGAGTCGGCCGACGACAACCCCAAGCCGTTCTCCTGGCGGCTGTCGCCGAAGATGCTCCGGCTGTTCGTCCTCGGTTCCGAGCGCTCCGACGGCCTCGACCGCGACATCGCCCAGAAGTGGTTCGGCGACCGCAGTATCGTCGAGCGGGCCATCGTCACCCTCGCCTCCGACCGCGGCCTGCTGCTCATCGGCGACCCCGGCACCGGAAAGAGCTGGCTCGCCGAACTGCTCTCCGCGGCGATCTGCCGCAACTCCACCCAGGTCGTCCAGGGCACCGCCGGCACCACCGAGGACCACATCAAGTACTCGTGGAACGTGTCCATGGTGATCGCCAAGGGCCAGTCCAGGGAGTCGATGATCCCCTCACCGATCATGACCGCGATGGAGACCGGCACCATCGGCCGTTTCGAGGAACTGACCCGCTCCACCAGCGATGTCCAGGACGCCCTGATCTCCATCCTCTCCGAGAAGTACATCTCGGTGCCCGAGCTCGACGGCGCAGGTGGCGACAACATCGTGTTCGCCAAGCCCGGCTTCTCGGTCATCGCCACCGCCAACAGCCGCGACCGGGGCGTCAACGACCTGTCCTCCGCACTCAAGCGCCGCTTCAACTTCGTCCGCATCCCCGTCGTCACGAACAAGAAGAGCGAGGCGGAGATCGTCCGCTTCCGCACCGAGGAACTGCTGCGCCGCCACCGCATCGAACTGGACGTCCCGCCCACCCTGCTGGACGTACTGCTGCAGAGCTTCGCCGACCTGCGGGCCGCGGCGGCGACCGCCGGCGGTGACGACGAGAAGCTGGAGTCCGCGCTCTCCACGGCCGAGCAGATCGGCGTCCTGGAGGACGCCATCCTGCACAGCAACTTCTTCGGGGAGCGCGCCCTGACCGCCCGCACCCTCGCCTCCTCCCTCGTCGGCTCCCTGGCCCGCCGCGACCCCGAGGACCTCGCCATCCTCAACAAGTACCTGCACGGCGTCGTCGAACCGCGCGGCAAGGAAGAAGGGGGCTCCTGGCCGGAGTTCCTCGAAGGCGGACGCGACGCGATCGCGACCCTGTCATGAGCAGCGGCGGCACCTTCGACGCCCTGCGCGGTCAACTCCACGAGGCGGCCACGGCGTTCGCCGACGGACCCGGCGCCCTCGAAGGCCTCCTGCGGGGCATCGTCGACGACGTCGAACGCGCGGTGTCCGAACCGCTGGAGATCTTCCCCGTCTGCCACCACTCACCGGCCTCGGCCATCGCCATGGCCCGCCGGCTGCGCGAGAAGCAGCCGAAGGCGGTCTACCTGGAGCTGTGCGAGGACATGGCCCCGCTCCTCACCGAGCTGCGCAACTGCCGCCTCCCGGTGGCCGTCCAGTCGTTCGCCAGCGAGGTCGAGGGCTTTCCCGCCGACTGGTCCCCGCTGTCCGTCGTCGCCCCCGTCACGGAGGCCTCCGCCGAGTACCAGGCCATCGCCTACGCCCTGGACACCCCCGGCGTCGAACTCGTCCTCGTCGACCGGTCCTCCGACCATGTCTTCCAGTGGGAGACACCCCGCGACTCCGGCACACCGGGGGAGCCGCCGGCCGACGAGGACACCGCCCTGCACGGCGACGCCGTCGGCGTCGACATCGGCGACCTGCGCCCCCGCTTCGCCGAACTGGAGGAACACCTGCTGCGCCACGGCCGGGTCCGCCACTGGTCGGAGTGGTGGCACCAGTACGTCGAAGTGCCCCTCGGCGACGGCGACCACGACACCTACCGCCAGGTGATGCTGCTCATCGGCAGCCTCTTCCGGCGGCTCGCGCCCGGCGACCCCCACAAGGTCCGGGTCGACGAGGACCGCGAACGGTACATGTGGACCCGGATGCGCGAACACCTCGCCGCCACCGGCACCGACCCCGCCGACTGCCTCTATGTCTGCGGCGCGTTCCACGCGGCCAGCCGGGTCGCCGAGTTCGGCGTGCACGGCAGCGACTCCTTCACCATCGGCCCGCCCAGCGGCACCAAGTGGCGGCACGGCCTCATCCCGTCCAGCCACGGGGCGATCGAGGCCCAGTTCGGCCTGGCCCCGGGATCGGTGTCCATCGCCGCGACGGAGTGGGCCAAGAACGTCAGAAGGACCGGCGTACGTCCGTACCGCCTCGAAGGCCAGGCAGGCACGAAGCCGAAGAAGAAGGCACTCCCCGCCCCGGTCCCCGCCCCCACCGCGGTGCCTGCCGACCGGCTCACCGGCTTCCTCCGGCGGCCACCCGCCCTCGACCCCCTCGACGAGGCCGAACTGCTCGGCTGGTCGGTCGACATCGTGCGCGCGGCCCGCCGCAGCGGCTACCTCGCCTCCACCGCCGACGCCATCGCCGTCTTCGAGACCTCCATCCTGCTGGCGGGGATGCGCGACCGCGCCAAGCCGACGCCGTACGACTTCCAGGACGCGGCCGTCACCTGCATCGAGAAGGACACCGTGCCCGGCCGGCGGGACGTGGGCAGACTGGTCGAGATCATGATGGGCGGCGACCGCGTCGGCCAGGTCGGCTACGACGCGCTGCCGCCCCTCGCCCGCGACGTCCACGACCGGCTCGCCCCGCTGAACCTCCGGCTCCAGCAGCGCGGCGTCCAGCGGGCCCTGCTCGACATCGCGGCCCAGCCCGAACTGGAGCGCTGCTCCGACGTCCTGTGGATGCTGCGCCGACTGCTGCCGCACGGCGCCGCCCGCCCCGTCATGGGCGACCGCAGCCTCGGCGAACGCGCCATCCAGGAGTCCTGGGACCTCGCCCTGGGCACCCACCAGCGATCGCTCATCGAACTCGGCTACGAGGGCGTCAGCATCGAGCAGGTCCTGGAACAGCGGCTACGGCGCGCCGCGTACGACCCGCAGGCCACCGCGGCCGGCGTCCTCGAAGCCGTCGAGGACGCGATCCTGTACCTGCGCAGCAGCCGCCTCGCCGACGAACTCGGCACCCGCGCCCTCGAGGTCCTGGCCACCGAACGCAGCGTCGACGGCGCGCCGGAGGTACTGCGCCGCGTCCGCCGCCTGCTGGCTCACTACCGCACCGCCGAACCCGCCCTGCCCGGCTGGATCGAGTCCTTCGTCAAGACCGGCTACGCCCACTACTGCACCCGGCTGCCGACCGCGTTCACCGACGACGACGCGACCGTCCGCCAGGTCGCGGCCATGCTGGGCTTCCTGTTCGGCATGGAGGGGCTGGCCCTCTCCCTTGGCTGCGACCGCGCCCAGCTCGAACTCGCCCTCGCCCAGTGCCACCCGGCCGACCCCGCCCGCACGGCCCTGCTCTGGGCGGCGCAGACCCACCTCGGCACCCTCACCCGGAGCACCCTGCGCGAACGCTGTGACGACCTGCTCGGCAACCCCCTGGCCCTGCCCGCCTACCCCCGCTACCTCAGCGGCTTCCTGCACGCCCTGGAACCGGTGCCGGCCCTCGCCGACTTCGTCGTCGAGGCGGTGTCGAACGCCTTCGCCCGGCTTCCCGACCCGCTCCTGCTGCCCTGGCTGCCCACCCTCATCGGCACCCTGCGCGCCGGCGGCGCCGAACTGGCCCCGCTGATCGTCCGTGAGGCCGGCCGCCTCTTCCCGGCCCGCCTCACGGCACTCGACAGCTGGGTCCCGCCGTGGCGGCTCCCGCAGCAGACGCCCCCGGCGCCGCCGACCGCGCACACCGACGGCGGCGTGGCACTCCTCGCCGCCCACCCCACCACCTGCGACGCGCTGGCGGACCTGCTGGGCTGCGACGGCACCTGGGCGACCACGGAGCCGGTGTCCGGCGTGGCTCTCCTCACCGAGCACCCGGGGACCGCCGTGGCGCTGGAGGCCCTGCTGGCCGTCGGCTGACCGGCAGCGCCGCCACCAGCCCGCGCAGGGTGTCCAGCCCCAACGCCGGGTTGGCGGCGGCGTGATGGGCCAGTTCCTCGTCGTCGAGGAGCCGCGCCAGCCGGGCGGGGGGAAGGTTCGGATGCCGGGCGGACGCGGCCCGTACGGCGGGGTCCGGGTCCCGGGTGAGCCGCTCCACGGTCTCGGGCGGGGTCCCGGGGTCACGGACGGCCAGGGCGCGGACGGCGGGATCCTCGTCGTCGGCGTACCCGGCCAGCCCGTCGGTCGGGAAGTTCGGACGGGTGAGGAGGTGGTCGCGCTCACGGCCGGTGTACTCCAGGAAGCTGCGCAGCAGCAGCGCCGGCGCGGCATCGGGGTGGTTCTGGGCCAGCAGCACACGTACGCCGAGGTCGTCGTCGCCGGTCAGCCGGGCCAGCAGGTCCGGCGGCAGCGTGGGCTCCTCCGCCGCCCTCCGGCGGAGCAACGGGTGGCCGGAGAGCGCGTCCTGCCGGACGGCCCCGGGATCGCGGGGCCGCAGGGACTCGAGGTGGAAACCGAAAGTGCGGTCCATCGGGACCTCGTAGTCGATCCCGGCCCGCTCCTCCTCGCTCCACGCGGGGTGCAGCGACACGGCCAGCCGCACCCTCGGCTCATGGTCCACGGCGAGTGCCCGGCGCTGGTCGGGGGCCAGATCCGCGCGGTGCGCGATCCGCTCCCGCACCTCCGGGTCCGGATCGGCGGCCAGGAGAACCACCATGTCCGGAGGCAGCGAAGGGTTGCCCGCGATCATCAGCCGCTCATCAGGACCCACCGGAGCGGTGAGGACGCCGTCCACGACGGCCCTGTTGAGAGGCCGGTTCATGAGGATGTCGGTGCGGCCGTGACAGGACCGGTCGGGCAACTGGCTCGCCACCCAGTCCGGATCCTCGTACCGCTCATCGCTTGGGCCACCCCAGGCACGGACCTTGGGGACCGGATGGGTGGGCAGGGTCTCCCACAACTCCCTGGAGAACTGCTGGTAAACAGTGCCGGCCAGTTCGTCGTTGCTGTACGTGGTGAGCATGCGTATCACGGTCTCGTCGGGCAGCGGCCTGGGACGGCCGTAGTGGGGCATTCTGGGGCCGTCGGCGAGATGGGCGCGCACGAGCCACTCCGGATCGTCCACCAGCCGCGCCCGCTGGGCCGGATCGACGTGGGGGTTGCGCGCCAGGAAGCTGCGTGTCCGGGTGTCCGGGTGGTCGATCGCGGCGTCGACGACCGCCACGGGAAGGTCTCGGTCCCGGCACAGCACCATGCGTGCCGCGAGCGGCGCGTCGGCCAGGAGCCGTAGCAGGACGTCCTGCGGAGTGGACGGGTTGAGGGCCAGCCCTGCCAGGCGTCGGGTGGGCAGATCGGCTTCTTCCCAGATCTGCTCGGGTGCGGGCATGCTGTCGTGTCCCCCCGGTACAGCGAATGGGCCCCCTGCCGACGCAGGGGGCCCATGACCATAACCCGCTGGTCCTATCGGCGGTGTACGCCCACCTGCACGGCGCCGGTGACCTTCACCCCCGCCCCGCTGTCGTACACGACCTGCCCGTCGGACTTCTTCCACACCTTGATGGCGAAGGTGTCAGGGCCGTCCGTCGCGGTGACGCGGAAGGCGTAACCGCCCTTGCCGCCCACGGTGCCGGAGCCCTGGAGGACCGCCCGGGAGCCGCTGACGACGAGCCAGTCCAGGCCGGTGGAGCGGAACTGGAGACGGGCGGCGTCGAAGGTGACCAGGCCCGCCGGGGCGGTGGCCCACGGCAGATGGCCGGCCGCGATCGAGAAGACCCCCTTGGTGCCGACGGCGCCCGCGCCCAGTACCGGGCCCGCCGAGCGGTCGTACACGATCAGCTCGGGGAGCGTACGGCTGTCCGTGCCGCCGTCGTCGTCGGACACGGTGATCACCGGCTGGTGGATGCCCGCCGAGCGGTAGGTGTGCTCGGCGCGGCAGCCGGTCGCGGTGACCGCGGCGGCGGCCGGCTTGCCGCCGTCCTTCCAGTCGACCGCGCAGGTGTGGGTGTCACCGGCGCCGGGGTCGGTGAACGCGGCCGTGACCGTCGTACGGTGTCCGGCCGGGACCGGGGACGACGGGCCGGAGACGGACGTGATGACCGGCACCGCGTTGGTCACCGTGACGACCGCCGTGTCGGTGCTGCGTCCGCCGGTCAGGGTGAGGGTGAAGGTGCCGTTGTCCGCGCAGGTGACGGTGGTACGGGCCGCCGAGGGGTCGGCGACCGTGCACGGCGCGCCCTTCTCCGCTGTCCACTTCGGGCTGCCCGCACCGGACAGCGTGCCGTTCAGGGCGATGGCGTCGCCCTCGGTGCCCTTCGCGTCCGGACCGGCGTGGACGATGGTCACCGGGTCGATGCCGGTGAGCGTCGGCACGACCTTCTTGATGAGACCGTCCGCGTCGAACTCCAGCCTGTCGACGGTGGTTTCGCGGTGGGTGCCGTCACCGCCGGGGATCGCGAAGCGGTGGTAGGCGATGTACCAGTCGTCGGTGCCCGGCACCTGCACCACCGAGTGGTGGCCGGTGCCGAGGATGCCCAGCGAGGCGTCCTTCTCCAGGATCACACCGCGCTTGGTCCAGGGGCCGGTGGGGGAGGGGCCGGTGGCGTAGGCGACCCGGTAGTTCTCGTCGCGGGTGTCGTTCTCCGACCACATGAAGTAGTAGGTGCCCTGGCGCTTCACCACGAACGTGCCCTCGTTGTAGCCGCTCGGGGTGATGTCGGTGATCTTCGAGGCGTCGAAGGAGACCATGTCGTCGTCGAGGGGGACGACGTAGGCGTGGCCGTTGCCCCAGTAGAGGTACGACTGGCCGTCGTCGTCGGTGAACACGGCCGGGTCGATCATCTGGCCGCTCAACTGCCCCGCCTTCAGCAGGGGTTGACCGAGCGCGTCCTTGAACGGGCCGGTCGGCGAGTCGGCGACCGCGACCCCGATGTTCGCGTCGGCGCAGAAGTAGAAGTAGTACTTGCCGTCCTTCTCGGCGATGGTCGGATCCCAGGCCCTGCTGTCCGCCCAGCTCACGTCCGGGCCCAGGTCGAGGATGACGCCGTGGTCCGTCCAGTGCACGAGGTCGGTGGAGGAGTACGCCTTGAACTGCGTGCCGCTCCAGCCCTCGAAGCCGTCGGTGGTCGGGTACATGTAGAAGGTGTCGCCGAACCGCACGATGTTCGGGTCGGCGTTCAGCCCCGGCAGCACCGGGCTCTTCATGATCAGCGCGGCGACGGTCCAGGTGCGCTTCTTACCGTCGGAGCCGGTCACCTCGTACGTCACCGGCTTGCTGAAGTCCTGGACGCTGCCCGAGGCGGGGCTGATCGCCGCACCGTGGGCGATTGTGAACTCCGGTGCCAGCCTGGTGAGATCGGTGCCCTCCTTCGCGGGGAGCGTGATGCGGCTGCCCGCGTTGTCGATGAGCGCGTCGACCTTCAGCGAGGGGTCGGTGGCCCGGGCGATGCCCGCCGTGTTGCCGCTGAGCTCCATCACCTCCGCCGCCGACAAGGCCTGCCCGTAGACACGGAAGTCGTCGACCTCGCCGGCGAAGTACGGGTCGGCGGAGTACAGGGAGCGGCCGATGTAGCCGCTGTAGTCCTTGCCGGCGTCGTACAGCTCGGACGGCTTGATGGTGACGCCGGTGGCCCGGGCCGCCTCGACGCCGTCCACGTACAGCACCATCGTGCCGGTGGAGCCGTCCAGGGTGACCGTGACGTTGCGCCACTCGCCCGGCGTGAGCTGCGAGCCCGCCGTCAGCTTGGACTCCGCCGACCAACTCGCCTTGGTGATGGCCGAGTAGAGCTTGGAGGAGCCGTTGGAGGGGCTGGCGAACAGGTACTTGTCGCTGTCCGGGCCGAGACCGAACAGCCACTGCCAGTTGGCGCCGCCCTTCCACTTCGCGTACGTCGAGACGGTGACGGAGCCGGCGTTCTTCAGCACGCCGTTCGGGATCTTCACGTACGGCGAGTCGCTCGCGCCGGACATGCTGAACGAGCCGCCGTGCACGCCGGTGCCGAAGGCGGGCGTACGGACGTAGGTGCCGTGGTAGCCGTGTCCGCTGGAGTCACGGGCGATGGAGCCGGACGTCTCGTCGAAGCCGTAGTGCAGCAGCAGGTCGGCCGGGACGTCCGGGCCCTCGGCGGAGACCGTCACCTCGGCCCGCACCGGCAGCGCGGCGCCGTCCGGCAGACCGCCCGTCACGGTGAACGTGCCGGCCTGCGCGTACGCCGACTCGGGGACCGCGTCCCAGTTCACGGCCACCGGACGCGTGACGCCGTCGGCGTACGTCGCGATCACGGTCGCCGGCAGCACCGGGGCCTCCCCGATCCGGGTCTTCACCGGCACGTCCTCGACGCTCTCGACGAGCTGGTCCGGCTGGTAGGCGCGCAGCAGACGGTCGTACTCGGCCTGGGTGACCGGCAGGACCGTGCCGTGGCGGGGCCGCGACGGCAGGTCGTAGTCGGCGACCGGGGTCCAGTTGCCCGAGGCGAGGTCGGTGGTCTCGAACGGGAGGTAGCCGCGCCCGCCGAACTCGTCGAGGAACGCGTACCACTTCTCCTCGGTGTTGGACTTGAACACCAGCGGGCCCTCGGCCGCGCTCATCGCGCCCTTGCCGATGCCCTCGGCGACCGCGTCCCAGGAGAGGTCGCGCAGCGAGTCGCTCTTCTCCTCGAAGATGAACTTGCTGTTGGGCGTGGAGGAGGAGTTGTTCCGCTCGTCCTTGGAGAGGCGGTAGTACTCGCCGTCGTGCTGGATCACCGTGGAGTCGATGACCGAGTAGCCGCGGTCGACCCAGACCTTGGGCTCGCTGAACGTGTAGAAGTCACGGGTCGTGGCGTACATCATCCGGTTGTAGGTGTCGCCCGAGTGCGCCTCGTTGTCGTACAGCTTCGACGCCCAGAAGACGACGTACTCGCCGAGCGTGGAGTCGTAGTACGCCTCAGGGGCCCAGGTGTTGCCCGCGCTGTCCGGGGAGACCTTCACCAGGCGCTGGTCCGTCCAGTGGACGAGGTCGGTAGACTCCCAGACCATGACGGACTTGCTGCCGGTGCGCTGGGCGGCGTCCCAGTCGCCGTTGCCGTAGATCCTCAGGTCGGTGGCTATCTGGTAGAACTTGTCGCCCTCGGGGGAGCGGATGATGAACGGGTCGCGCAGGCCCTGCTCGCCGAGCGTGGAGGTCAGGACGGGCTCGCCGCCGTTCAGCTCCCGCCAGTTCAGCGGGTCGTTCCCCTTGCTGAGCGCGGCGTAGAGCTGCTCGCCGTTCGCCGTGCCCTCGCCGGTGAAGTAGCTGAACATATAGCCCTTGAGGGCTTCCTTCACCGGGAGTTCGGGGACCTTCGCGGTGAACACACGGGTCGCCTGCGCGTCGCCCTTGGTGACGGTCGCGGTCAGCTCGGCCTTCGCGTCCCCGGCGCCGTGCGCGGGCCGGTGGACCACACCGTCGGCGGAGACGACGTCCTCGCGGGCGGTCGACCACGTGACCTCGGTGCCGTACGCGCCGGTCGCCGGGAGGGTGAGGTTGCCGCGGGCGTCGTCGATGTTGTGGACGGTCAGCGCCGCGGCGGCCCGCTCGGTCGCGGTCTTGTCGTCGAAGGACGCGAGGACCGTGACGTCGAAGGCGCGGGTGGCGGTGACCGTGCCCTTCCTCAGGGTCGCGGTGAGCGTGGCGTGGCCGTCCGGCTCACCGGCGGCCGGGCGGGTCACCTTGCCGGAGTCGGACACCACGTCCGCGTTGTCGCTGGCCCAGGTGAGGGTGGAGCCGCCCGCCGGGCCGGTCTTCGGCAGGTCCAGGTCGTCCGTGACGGCGCTCGTGTCGCCCAGGTCGAGCGCGGCCCTGTCGTCCTCCACGCCCTGCGTCGCCACGGGGAGCGCCAGCTGCTCGACCTCGGAAGGCTCCAGGGCGCGGTCGTACACCCGGAAGTCGCGCATGCCGCCCTTGAAGAGCTTGTCGCCCGAGTACACCGACTTCCCGAGGTAGTTGGCCGTCGTCGTGCCGGAGCCGATTGCGCCGGGGGTGATGGTGACGGAGGTGTTGCGGGCGACCTCGACGCCGTCCTCGTACAGGACGCCGGTGCTGCCCGTCTGGGTGTAGGTGACGTTCTTCCACACCGAGCGGGTCAGATTGTGGGAGTCGGCGGGCTTGGTGGTCTGCTCCGTCGACCAGTTGCCGGTCGCGATCGAGGTGCGGAGGGAGTTGCCGGTGGTGAAGAGGTAGCCGTCGCCGTTGCTGCCGCTGGAGTTGCCGAAGCCGTAGAGGAAGTACGGCGTGGTCTGCGCGGCGTCGATCTTCACGTCCATCGCGACGCTGATCGACGTCATGCCCTTCATGACGTCGTTCGGCACCTTGACGTAGGTGTCGGAGCCGTTGAAGGCGAGCCCCTGGCCGGACCCCGGCCAGTCGGCGGTGCCGTTGACCGTGCCGTCCAGGCCGTGACCGGAGGCGTCGGGCACCGTCGTGCCGGTGGCGCCGTCGAGCTTGTACCAGAGGGCGAGGCCGTCGGTGAGGTCCGCGGCCCGGGCGGGGGCGGCAGCGCCGAGCAGACCCGCCAGCAGTGACACGGCGGTCAGCGCGGCCAGTTGTCCTGCGCGGACGCGGAAGCGTTTTCTATGCGTCATAGGGGACCGCCGTTTCAGCCGTGTGACGTGATGTTGCGAGAGTGTCAAACGCTGTACATGCTCGCGTCAAGACTTCTCGAACAATGTCCGACTGGCCGAACGGAACCTGTCCAAAGCTAAGGTCCCCTGCTCAGCCCCGAGTTGACAGCCAGGACGTCAGCGCCCACCACCAGTGCAGTGCGTCCAGCGGATCGGCGTCGCCGTCGGCGAGGGGCGTGGCGGTGATCTGCCGCAGCCGGCCCAGCCGGTAGCGGACCGTGTTGGGATGCGTGAACAGGGCCGCGGCCGTCTGGTCCAGACGTCGGCCGCTGTCGAGGAACGCCAGTGCGGTCAGGGCGAGTTGACGGTGGAAGTCGTTCGCCGGATCGAGCCCGCCGAGCAGCCGGTCGCGCAACAGCGCGCCCAACAGCGGCTGTTCGGCCAGCGCGACCAGGGCGGCGAAGTCCGTGACGTCGTACCGGCCGTGCAGTCCCTGCTCCAGGCCGAGATCCACCGCGCGCACGCACAGCCGGTACAGCGCGGGCAGTTCGGACAGGGCGGCAGGCGGCGCGACCACGACGAGGGCGTCCGGGGGAACCTCGTCGGCGCCGGGCGGCCGGGGGCCGAGGCCCGCCAGACGGCCGTCGAGCGTGCCCGTGACGACGTGTGCCGAGCGCAGCGAACGGCGGCGGGCGGGGAAGGCGGCGAGACAGTGGTACCGGCCGTCGGGGTCCGCCCGGATTCCCGCCTGCGCCAACTCCTCGGGACGCGGGGTGACTTCGCCGAGCAGGATCCGGCGCAGCAGCCGGGTGCGTACCGCGCCCAGGGCGCGCGGCGCCTCGTGCTCGGCGGCCCGGTAGCCGTGCACCACATGCCGCTCGACCGCGTTGCCGTACTCCTGCAGCCGCAGCACCACCGACAGCAGCACGCGGTCCGGCACGCCCGCCGAACGGCAGCGGTCCACCGCCAGCTCCGCCGCCCGGGCCAGCGCCGCCTGCACCCCGCGCAGCACGGCCGTCATCGCGACCCCCTGCACCGCGCGGTCGGCGCCGAGCAGCAGGGCCGCGGTGAAGTCCTGCTCCTCGACCGCCCCGGACCGCTCCAGCGCGGCGAACCAGGGGCCGGCCGCCCGGATCATCGCCGTGACATGCGAACGGGTCGCCTCCTCGGCGAGCGACGACAGTTCGGGGGACTGGCTGCGCGCCGCGCGGACGAGTTCGACGAGCACCTCGGGATCGTCCGCCATGTCGTGCAGGACCACCGTGATCTGTCCGGTGATTCGCCCCTGGCCGCGCACGACGGTCATGGTCCCCTCCTCGCCCGGACGCTGTCTCCGGGCCACAAGCAAGCGGTGGTCGCGTTGGCACCCGCGCACTATCGCAGCGCTGTGACGACCTGGTTTCCTGTGGGCTACCGACGGTAACAGTGCAGCTGCCGCAGGAACACCCCTTGGTAACACCGCCCAGTAGCACCCATCGGTAACAACTGCCCAGCCTCGCCCATCAGTAAAGCCCCCGGGAGGGCCGCTCATGGACAACCCCGCAGCCGCCGCCGAAATCACCCGCCGACGCGCCCTGACCGTGGCCGGCGGGGTCGTCGCGGGCGCGACGCTCGCCGCCCACGCCTTCCCGGCCTTCGGCGCCGAGTCGCAGGACGCCGACGCGATCGTCGTCGGCCACGGACTCGCCGGACTCGTCGCGGCCTCCGAACTCGTCGCCGCCGGCCGCAAGGTGCTGCTGCTCGACCAGGAGCCCGAGGCGAGCCTCGGCGGCCAGGCCTTCTGGTCCTTCGGCGGGCTGTTCTTCGTCAACTCCGACGAACAGCGCCTGATGGGCGTCCAGGACACCTACGACCTGGCCTGGCAGGACTGGCAGGGCACGGCCGGCTTCGACCGGGGCGTCGACGACCCCAAGGGCCAGGACTACTGGGCCTACCAGTGGGCCAAGTCGTACGTCGAGTTCGCGTCCGGCGAGAAGCGGTCCTGGCTGGCCGGGCTCGGTGTGCAGTGGTTCCCGATCGTCGGCTGGGCGGAGCGCGGCGGCGGCCTCGCCACCGGGCACGGCAACTCCGTGCCCCGCTTCCACGTCACCTGGGGCACCGGACCGGCCGTGGTCGAGCCGTTCGAGAAGAAGGTGCGCGCCGGCGTCGACGCCGGCAAGGTCGTCTTCAAGTTCCGCCACCGCGTGGACGAACTCGTCACCACCGGCGGAGTCGTCACCGGCGTCCGCGGCGCGGTCCTGGAGCCCAGCAGTGTCGCCCGCGGCAAGCCCAGCTCCCGCACCGTCGTCGGCGACTTCGAACTGCGCGCCCCGGTCGTCGTCGTCACCTCCGGCGGCATCGGCGCCAACCACGACCTCGTCCGCCAGAACTGGCCCGCACGCATGGGCACGCCGCCGAAGTTCATGGTCACCGGCGTCCCCGCGCACGTGGACGGCCGGATGCTCGCCATCACCGAGAAGGCGGGCGGCCGGATCGTCAACCCGGACCGTATGTGGCACTACACCGAGGGCCTGCGCAACTACGACCCGATCTGGCCGGGCCACGGCATCCGCATCCTCCCCGGCCCGTCCTCCATGTGGTTCGACGCCACCGGCAAGCGGTTCGACACGCCCGACATCCCGGGCTACGACACCCTGCACACCCTCCGCACGATCACCGCGTCCGGCTACGACTACTCCTGGTTCGTCACCACCCAGAAGATCATCGCCAAGGAGTTCGCGCTCTCCGGCTCCGAACAGAACCCCGACCTCACCAACAAGAACATCTGGCAGCTGCTGTCCCGTATCTGGCAGACCCCGGAGCCGATCGAGAAGTTCAAGAACAAGGGCGAGGACTTCGTCGTCGCCACCACGCTCACCGACCTCGTCACCGGCATGAACAAGCTCACCGGCGACAACCTGATCGTCCTCGCCGACCTCAAGCGCCAGATCGAGGCCCGCGACCGGGAGATCACCAACTCGTACACCAAGGACGTCCAGGTCATGGGCATCCGCAACGCCCTCAACTACACCGGCGACAGCCTCAGCCGTACGGCGTCCATCCACCGGATCCTCGACTCCAGCGCCGGGCCGCTGATCGCCGTACGCCTCAACGTCCTCACCCGCAAGACCCTCGGCGGCCTCCAGACCGACCTCTCCGGCAGGGTCCTGAACGCCGCCGGGAACCCGGTGCCCGGCCTGTACGCGGCCGGAGAGGTCGCCGGCTTCGGCGGCGGCGGAATCCACGGCTACCGCTCCCTGGAGGGCACCTTCCTCGGCGGCTGTCTGTTCTCCGGACGTCAGGCGGGCCGGGCCGCCGCGGCGGCCACGGCGACCTGAGACGACCCGCCGCGCCATCCGTTCGGGCGAGACATGCGGTGAGTGGCCCGGCTCACATGGTCATGGAGGGTCACTCACCGCCACCATGGGTCCCGACACCGGCAGGCCGAAGGGGTCCAGGATGTTCCGCAAGGTACTCGTCGCCAACCGTGGTGAGATCGCGATCCGTGCGTTTCGCGCCGGCTATGAGCTGGGCGCACGCACGGTCGCCGTCTTCCCGCACGAGGACCGCAACTCGCTGCACCGGCTGAAAGCCGACGAGGCGTACGAGATCGGCGAACCGGGACACCCCGTGCGCGCCTACCTCTCCGTCGAGGAGATCGTCGGCGCCGCGCGCCGGGCGGGCGCCGACGCGGTCTACCCGGGCTACGGCTTCCTCTCCGAGAACCCCGAACTCGCGCGCGCCTGCGAGGAGGCGGGCATCACCTTCGTCGGGCCCGACGCCCGCACCCTCGAACTCACCGGCAACAAGGCGAGCGCGGTGGCCGCGGCCCGCGCGGCGGGCGTCCCCGTGCTCGGCTCCTCCGCGCCCTCCAACGACATCGACGAACTCGTCCGGGCCGCCGAGGAGATCGGCTTCCCGGTGTTCGTGAAGGCGGTCGCGGGCGGCGGCGGACGCGGTATGCGCCGGGTCGCGGACCCGGCCGTCCTGCGCGAGTCCATCGAGGCGGCCTCCCGCGAGGCCGCTTCCGCCTTCGGCGACCCCACCGTCTTCCTGGAGAAGGCCGTCGTCGACCCCCGCCACATCGAGGTGCAGATCCTCGCCGACGGCGCCGGCAACGTCATCCACCTCTTCGAACGCGACTGCTCGCTCCAGCGCCGCCACCAGAAGGTCATCGAGCTGGCCCCCGCGCCCAACCTCGCCCCCGAGCTGCGCGACCGGATCTGCGCCGACGCCGTCCGCTTCGCCCGCGAGATCGGCTACCGCAACGCGGGCACCGTCGAGTTCCTCCTCGACCCCGCCGGCAACCACGTCTTCATCGAGATGAACCCGCGCATCCAGGTCGAGCACACGGTCACCGAGGAGGTCACCGACGTCGACCTCGTCCAGGCCCAGCTGCGCATCGCCTCCGGCGAGACCCTCGACGACCTCGGCCTGTCCCAGGACACGGTCACCCTGCGCGGCGCCGCCCTCCAGTGCCGGATCACCACCGAGGACCCCGCCAACGGCTTCCGCCCCGACACCGGCCGCATCAGCGCCTACCGCTCCCCGGGCGGCTCCGGCATCCGTCTGGACGGCGGAACCACCCACGCCGGCACGGAGATCAGCGCGCACTTCGACTCGATGCTGGTCAAACTCACCTGCCGGGGCCGGGACTTCCCCTCCGCCATCGGCCGCGCCCGGCGTGCCGTCGCCGAGTTCCGCATCCGCGGCGTCGCCACGAACATCCCCTTCCTCCAGGCCGTCCTGGACGACGCGGACTTCCAGGCCGGCCGCATCACCACCTCCTTCATCGAGCAGCGCCCGCACCTGCTGACCGCCCGCTCCTCCGCCGACCGCGGCACCAAGCTGCTCACCTATCTCGCCGACGTCACCGTCAACAAGCCGCACGGCGAGCGGCCCGACCTGATCGAGCCGACCACCAAGCTGCCCGCGACCCCGGCAGGCGAGCCGCCCGCCGGCTCCCGGCAGCGCCTGGTCCACCTCGGCCCCGAGGGCTTCGCCCACTGGCTGCGCGAGTCCCCGACCATCGGCGTCACCGACACCACCTTCCGCGACGCCCACCAGTCCCTGCTCGCCACCCGTGTGCGCACCAAGGACCTCCTCGCCTCCGCCCCCCTGGTCGCCCGCACCCTGCCGAACCTGCTCTCCCTGGAGTGCTGGGGCGGCGCGACCTACGACGTCGCCCTGCGCTTCCTCGCCGAGGACCCCTGGGAACGCCTTGCCGCCCTGCGCGAGGCCGTCCCCAACATCTGCCTCCAGATGCTGCTGCGCGGCCGCAACACCGTCGGCTACACCCCGTACCCGACCGAGGTGACCGACGCCTTCGTGCAGGAGGCCGCAGCCACCGGCATCGACATCTTCCGCATCTTCGACGCCCTCAACGACGTCGGCCAGATGCGCCCCGCCATCGACGCCGTACGCGAGACCGGCACGGCGGTCGCCGAGGTCGCCCTCTGCTACACCTCCGACCTGTCCGACCCGAACGAGCGCCTCTACACCCTCGACTACTATCTGCGCCTCGCCGAGCAGATCGTCGAGGCCGGCGCCCACGTCCTGGCGGTGAAGGACATGGCGGGCCTGCTGCGCGCCCCCGCGGCCGCCAAGCTGGTCTCCGCGCTGCGCCGCGAGTTCGACCTGCCGGTCCATCTGCACACCCACGACACGGCGGGCGGCCAGCTCGCCACCTACCTCGCCGCGATCCAGGCCGGCGCGGACGCCGTGGACGGCGCCGTGGCCTCCATGGCCGGTACGACGTCCCAGCCGTCGCTGTCGGCGATCGTCGCCGCCACCGACCACTCCGAGCGCCCCACCGGACTCGACCTCCAGGCCGTCGGCGACCTGGAGCCGTACTGGGAGAGCGTCCGGCGGATCTACGCCCCCTTCGAGGCGGGCCTCGCCTCCCCGACCGGACGCGTCTACCACCACGAGATCCCCGGCGGCCAGCTCTCCAACCTGCGCACCCAGGCCGTCGCGCTCGGCCTCGGCGACCGCTTCGAGGACATCGAGGCGATGTACGCCGCCGCCGACCGCATGCTCGGCCACCTGGTCAAGGTCACCCCGTCCTCCAAGGTGGTCGGCGACCTCGCCCTGCACCTGGTCGGCGCCGGAGTGTCCCCGCAGGACTTCGAGGCGGCCCCCAACCGCTACGACATCCCCGACTCGGTCATCGGCTTCCTCCGCGGTGAACTCGGCACCCCGCCCGGCGGCTGGCCCGAGCCCTTCCGCAGCAGGGCGCTCGAAGGCCGCGCCGAGGCCAAGCCGGTCAAGGACCTCAGCACCGAGGACCGCGAGGGCCTGGAGAAGTCCCGCCGCACCACCCTCAACCGTCTCCTCTTCCCCGGCCCGACCCGCGACTTCGACACCCACCGCCAGGCCTACGGCGACACCAGCGTCCTGGACAGCAAGGACTTCTTCTACGGCCTGCGCCCGGGCAAGGAGTACTCCGTCGACCTCGAACCCGGCGTCCGGCTGCTCATCGAGCTCCAGGCCGTCGGTGAGGCCGACGAACGCGGTCTGCGCACGGTGATGTCCACGCTCAACGGCCAGCTCCGGCCCATCCAGGTCCGCGACAAGGCCGCCGCCTCCGACATCCCGGTGACCGAGAAGGCCGACCGCGCCAACCCCGGCCATGTCGCCGCCCCCTTCGCGGGCGTGGTGACCCTGGCGGTCGCCGAGGGCGACGAGGTCGCGGCCGGTGCCACCGTGGCCACCATCGAGGCGATGAAGATGGAGGCGACGATCACCGCGCCGAAGGCCGGCCGGGTCAGCAGGCTGGCCATCAACCGGATCCAGCAGGTGGAGGGCGGCGACCTGCTGGTCGAGGTGGGATGAGTCCCCGAGCCGCACGTCCGCCGGCGGTCACTCGTCGGCGGACACGTACCGCTCCTCGGGGTCGTCCGCGCTCTCCTGCTCGGAGAGGTCGACCTTGACGCCGTGGGGTTCCAGGGTCTGCCGTACGCGCTCCATCATCGCGTCCGACAGATAGTGGTGATGCAGGTCCAGTTCCTGGAGGTGCACCAGGGGCTGGCCGCTCAGGAGGGCCTCGGCGCCGGTGTCCGACAGGGTGCCGTGGCCGAGGTGCAGGGCGGTGAGCCGGGCCACCACCGGAGCGGAGGCGACGGCGGCGGCCACCTCGTCCTGGATGTCCGCGTTCTGCAGGCCCAGCCGGCGCAGCGCGGGCAGCCGGGAGCCGTCCAGGATCGGCGCGAGGTGCTCGACGGTCGTGGTGCGGCCGTACCACTCCACGCCCAGCCACAGGTCCAGGTGCTCCAGGGCGGGCAGGTCCGAGGCGGCGAGGCCGTGGACCACCTCGGCGGGCAGCCCGCCGTTCTCGAAGCGGAGCGTCCGCAGGTGCTCGTGGCGCAGCGGCGTGAACTGCAGCCCCGGCTGGCCGCTGAAGCCGCCGCCGGAACCACGGACGCCGAGCTCCAGCAGCCGCGGGTAGGCGGCGAGGGCCGGGGAGACATCGTCCTGGATGATCCAGGAGAGCTCGGACTCCTCGAAGTTGAGGTCGGCGAGGTAGAGGGCCTCGAGCCCGGTGAGCCGGTCGGCGGCCTCCGCGAGCAGCTGGACCGGATCGTCGGGCCCCGCGGAGTTCTCGTTGCCGTAGGCGCCGTCCCCCAGGACCAGAGCGCGCACGCGCGCGGGGTCGACGGTGTCCAGGAAACGGTGCCAGCACGCGGTGAAGGGTTCCTCGCCGTCGACGAGTTCGTCCCGGGAGAGTTTCCAGGCGACCGTCTCCGCCGCCGGCAACGGCGCCGCGTCGGCGCCGGGGCGCGGGAATTCGTACACCGGCAGGCCGTGCAGTTCCGAGATGTGGTCCAGCGCCATGGGCAGGAACCTCCGAGAGGGGACGATGGCCGGAACTCCCGTGTCCCGGCCCGTGCGCCGTACTTTCTACCAACTCCCACCGACAGTCGCCGGGCGGGAGTTGCCCGTGCGGACAGCAGGTCTGCCCTCGCGTCCGGTGACGCGCGGCGGGCCGCCCGCTAACGTCCGCTCGTGAACAACTGCACTTTTCCGCAGCGGCCGTTGACGTACCGTCAGGACCGCGCCGCGTGAGCGACGAGCAGACCGTCGAGACACCTCCGCAGCAGGCCCCCGCTTCTCCGCCGGAACCCTCGACCCCGCGCAGACGCGGCCCCGGCCCTTTCACCCTCCTCGTCCTGCCCGGACTGCTCACCCTCGCCGCGGTGACCGGAGTCCTCGCCCTGACCGGCGGACTCCCCGAGGACCTGACCCCGGGCGGGAGCACCCAGCAGGACACCGCGGGCGGCGTCAACGCGACCTACGGCCCCTGGCTGCGCAAGTCCGCCGAGGCCTGCACCGTCGTGACCCCGTCCGTGCTCGCCGCCCAGATCGACCAGCTCACCGGCTGGGACAACGACAGCGGCGGCCCCTCCGGCGAGCAGGGCATCGCCGCCTTCACCGACGCCGGGTGGCGGACCTGGGGCAAGGACGACGACGGCAACGGGCGCTCCTCGCCGCGCGACCAGGCCGACGCCATCATGGCGCTCGGCCGTCAGGACTGCTCACTCGCCCGAAAGGTCACCGACCTCAGGACCGACGGAACCGTCAACGGGGACCTCGTCGATCTCACCCTCGCCGCCTACGCGGTCGGCACCGACGCCGTGGCGAAGGCGGGCAAGGTCCCCGCCGGGGCGCAGACCTACCTCGGCGAGGTGAAGGCCAGGTTCGCGACGTACGCGGACTTCGACAAGGAGGACCCCGGCGGCGGCACCGCGCAGGCGAACGCGATCCTGACCGCGCCCACCACCACCCTCACGGTCACCTCCCCCTACGGCTCCCGCAAGCACCCGCTGACCGGTGTGACCAAGCTCCACACCGGCGTGGACTTCGGCGCGCCCCAGGGCGCCCAGGTCTCCGCCGCACGCGACGGCACGGTGGTCTTCGCGGCCCTCACCAGTGCCTACGGCAACCGGGTCGTGATCGACCACGGCACCATCGGCGGCAAACGGCTGGAGACGACGTACAGCCACCTCTCCCGCATCGACGTCACCGTGGGCCAGAGCGTGCGGACCGGCACGTCCGTCGGCAGGGTCGGCTCCACCGGCCTGTCCACCGGCCCCCATCTGCACTTCGAGGTGATCTACGACGGCTACTACACCGACCCGATGCCCTGGCTGACGGCGTCCGGATAGGCCTGGCGCAGGACCGCTTCCCAGGTGTCCACCGCGTAGTGGACGGTCATCCCGTGGCGGGCGTACAGCGCGGGCGCCCCGGTGGCGTTGGAGGTGTCCACGCCGAGCCCCACGCTGTCCCGGCCCCGCGCGGCGAACGCCGCGAAGGCGTGCCGCAGCATGAGGCCGGCCACCCCGCGGCCCCGGGCCTCGCGCCGGACCCCGAGGCTGCGGATCCAGCCCATCGCCTCGCGGTCGTCCCGGGCGAGCAGGAACCCGGCGTCGCCGAACCCCTCGACGTCGGCGATCCACACCAGCGACCAGTCGACGCCCTCGGCGTCGATGTCGTTCAGCCACTGCCGGTACGCCCGCGGCTGGTGGTCGAAGTGCTCGGCGAACGTGTCCTGGTACAGCTCGTGGACGCGCACCCGGTCCGCCTCGGTGGCGCAGGGCCGCAGCCGTACACCGGCCGGCGGCTCGGGCGCCACGTCCTGCGCCGCGTCCAGGGGCCTGCGCAGCACGTGGTAGCGGCGTACGACGTTCCAGTCCCGGGCGCGCAGCAGTTCGGTGTCCAGGGTGGGCCGTACGTTCAGATGGAGATGCACCACGGCACGCTCGGCGCCGTTCTCCCGGGCCTTCTCCAGCGCCCTGGCCTCCATCGAGGTGAGGAGCAGCCGGGCCGCCTCCTGGTGGTCCGGCAGGACGTACTGGTCGATGTCGATGCGCTCGCCCTCCGACTCGTCCCACAGCAGCCCGTACGCGACCAGCCGGCCGCCGTCGAAGGCGAGCCAGGAGTTGCGCTCCAGGTCGGCCTCGGGGTGCTTCAGATCCGCCTCGACGATGTGCAGGTCGGTCTCGGGGCGGCCGATCTCGATCAGGTCGACCTCGTTCATCAACTCGGTGACCGCGGGCGCGTCGGCGAGGGCGACGGAACGTATGAGATACGGCATGGCGTCAGAGTCCGGTGACGCCCGCCCCCACCGCAACCGGTTTTCACCAGGAGCGGGTCAGAGCCGTGTGGCCGTGCGGATCAGCCCGGCGAGGGCGAGGGAGCGGCTGTGCGCCGGCCAGGCGATGTGGGTGACGACGGGGGGTGCGTCGGTCAGGGGGACGGCGGTGTGCTCGGCCCACAGCCAGGCGCGGGCCGACTCCGGGAAGACGGTCACCGTACGTCCGAGGGCGACCAGCTGGGCCAGCTGTGTCTGGTCGCGGATCTCGGGGCCCGGGCCGGGTGGGTACGTGCCGTTGCGGGGCCAGCGGGCGAGCGGCAGATCGGGGATGTCGCTGACCTCGGCCAGGGACAGAGTCCTGCGCGCGGCGAGGGGGTGCCCGGCGGGCAGGATGGCGATCTGCCCCTCGGTCAGCAGTTCCTCGCTGTCGAACCCGGCGAGGGAGTTGAACGGCTTGTGCATGAGCGCCACATCGGCGCGGCCGTCGCGCAGCAGCTCCTCCTGCTCACAGAAGCCGCACGGCAGTACCTCGATCTCGGCGGCGTCGGGCTCGGCCGCGTAGGCGTCGAGGAGCTTCTGCAGCAGCTCGTGGGACGCGGCGGCCTTCACCGCCAGCACCAGGCGGTTGCGGGGGCCGCCCGGACCGTCGGCGCCACCGGCGCGGCGGGTGCGGCGGGCGGCGGCGGTGGTCGCGTCGAGGGCCGCGCGGCCCTCGTGCAGCAGTACCTCTCCGGCGCCGGTCAGGGAGACACCGCGGCGGTTGCGTTCCAGCAGGGAGACGCCGAGGCGCCGTTCGAGCTGCTGGATCGCCCGGGACAGCGGTGGCTGGGCCATGCCGAGGCGCTCGGCGGCGCGGCCGAAGTGCAGTTCCTCGGCGACGGCCAGGAAATACCTCAACTCGCGGGTCTCCAAGGTGTCCACGGCCACAGCGTAGCTCGGTGATACCCACCGGGTATGACAGGACACCGTATCGGTGTTGGATGCGCCGCTCGTCCGTGAGTGAACATCAACGGCATGAGCGAAACGAAGACCGCACTGGTGACCGGTGCGAACAAGGGAATCGGGTACGAGATCGCGGCCGGTCTCGGCGCCCTCGGGTACCGCGTGGGCGTCGGAGCCCGCGACGCGGCCCGGCGCGGGACCGCTGTCGAGAAGCTGTGCGCCGCCGGGGTGGACGCGTTCGGGGTGCCGCTGGACGTGACCGGCGACCGGAGCGTCGCCGACGCCGCGGAACTGGTCGAACGGCAGGCCGGGCGGCTGGACGTCCTGGTCAACAACGCCGGTATCTCAGGAGAGACGGGCCCGGGGTGGTTGCAGGACCCGACCACCCTCGACCTCGACCTGGTCCGCACGGTCGTGGAGACCAACGTCATCGGTGTCATCCGGGTGACCAACGCGATGCTGCCGCTGCTGCGGCGCTCGACGTCGCCACGCATCGTCAACGTCTCCAGCAGCGTCGCCTCCCTGACCCGGCAGGCGGACCCGGGCATCGAGATCGGCCCCGTCATGGCGGCCTACTCGCCGTCGAAGTCGTTCCTCAACGCCGTCACCGTGCAGTACGCCCGGCAGTTCGCCGGTACGGACATCCTGATCAACGCCGCCTGCCCGGGCCTGGTCGCGACCGACTTCAACGGCTTCTACGGACCCCGCACTCCCGAGCAGGGCGCGGCCACGGCGATCCGGCTCGCCACGCTGCCCGACGGCGGCCCGACCGGTTCGTTCTTCGAGGACGACGGCGTCATCCCCTGGTGACCCCGGACCTGCTTCTCAGGTGACGCGCAGGAGTACGGCGATCAGTACGAGGAGGGCGATCAGGGAGACGATCACGGTGACGCGGGTCGGGGCGGAACGGGGGGCCGGGGGAGGGGGCGCGGAGCGGGTGGTGGCGGTGGCGCGCGCGGGGCGTACCGGGGGCGCGGTGGTGGATGGGCGCGGCGCGGGCAGGGTGGCCGACGCGAAGAGGTCGGGTTCCTGTCGTGCGAGGCGTTCGCACCAGGGGCAGGAGTTCAGGCCGGCGGCGTAGGCGTGGTGGGTACGGGCGGCGCAGGACACCACGGAGCCGCGGGTCGTCTCCAGCGCCTCGAACCACTCCGCGGGCGTCGGCCGGGTCGTGGGATCCGCCGCCGAGGCCGAGAAGGCCCGCTCGGCCAGGGCGAACAGGGGCAGCGGAAGGATGCCGGGCGACACCGTGCCCTTGGGCATGACGATCCGCTGCGGCTGGGTGACGTAGGACGTCCCGTCGGAGATCCGGCTGCGCATGGACACGCTGACCGAGCCGACCCCCCTGGGCTGGCCGGCGAAGGGGTGGATGCCGCCGGTGAGCAGCTGGAACACACAGACCGCCAGGGCGAACCCGTCGCTGGCCCGGGTCGCCCCGCCCCGCGCGAAGCGTTCCGGCGCGCTGTAGGCGGGCGTGTGCATCTCGGAGGGGAAGTACCGCGCGTCGTCCGGGTCCTCGAAGGCCATGGAGTCGCAGTCGAGGAACGTCACGAAGCCGTCGCGGTCGACGACGATGTTGCGGGCCGAGAAGTCGCCTACGACGATGTCCTCGCTGTGCAGCCGCACGGTGAGGTAGGCGAGGTTCCAGGCCACCCCGAGCAGGAACCGCCAGTCCAGTTCCGGGCTGAACACCTTGGCCCGGGTCCACCGGTCGAACAGGGCGGCCAGCGGGACGTGTTCCGGCTGGCCGAACCGCTGCATGGCATAGCCGACGATCGTGCCGCCGGCGTCCCGGGCGAGCGCGCCGGGCCAGGCCAGCTCGGGGGCCTGGCGGCCGTCGGTGGCCCGGTCGACCAGGGGCGACATCCGCATCATGCCGGTGAGCCGCTGCTGCTGGTCCGGGTCGGGGAGGTCGTGGTAGATCTTCACCACCCGCCCGGGTTCCCCGGTGATCGCGTAGACGGCGGCCTGTCCGCCCGAGGCCAGCGGCTGCTCGTCCAGCGGGGTGCGGCGCCCGTCGATGTACACCTCGCGCATCAGCCTCGAACCGCCCTGAGGACCGTCTTGTCGTCGGCGTTGTCCGCGCTGAGCCGTCGGGACTCCAGCAGCCGGGTCAGCTCTTCCTCCTCCTGTTGGGCGGGTACGTCGGGCCGTTCCAGCGCGCCGAGGACCTTGGACACGAAGGTCTGCCGGACCCGTTTGCGGTGGTTGCCGGGGTACTCCACGGCGGCCTGGGTGAGTCCGTCGGTGGACAGCAGGATCCCGGTGATCTGGTCGTCCACGACACAGGCCGTCTCCAGGCGGTCCGTCGCGTCGTCGGAGGTCACGAAGAACGCCTCGTTGCTGTATTCGCTGACCGGGTCCGGCTGGGGCAGCAGATGGAACTGCGGTTCCCCGTCCACGGTTCCGGCCCGCAGCACCGCGAACCCGTCGCCGACACTGAGGTAGCCGAGCCAGTGCCGGGTGTGGACGACCACGGTGAGTGTGGTGGCGTAGTCCTCCGGGTGGGGCTGGGTCTGGCGCCGGAACTCGTTGCGCAGCACGGTGAACCGCGCGCGCAGGAAGTGCTCCACGGCCTCCGGCTGCTGGGGCAGGGTGGTGGCCGACAGGAAGTAGACGCCGGCCAGCTCCACCGCCAGCCGGGCCCCCTGCCCGGACAGCGGACGGCTGCCGGCCCCGTCGGCGACGGCGAGCAGAAAGGTCTCGGGGGCGAGGACCCGGTGGGTGTGCGCGTCCTGACAGGGAACGTTGTCCGTGCGGTGCCGCAGCCCGGTCACACTGAGCCCGTGCACCCGCCAGGGGGTGGTGACGCTCATCGTCGTGCCCCTCACCCGTTCCACGCGGACCGCTGGGTGGTGAACCGGGCGAAGATCTTCTCGTAGATCTCCTCGCCGTCGCCCTTGTCCTGCGCCCCCGCGCTCGCGGACATCATCTGGAGCACCTGCCGGAAGGGGAAACCCTGGAGCCGGGCGTAGTACTTGGGGGCTATCGCCCGCAGCACCTCCTCGCCGCGCGGGGTGATGCCGCCGACGCCGATCGCGAACAGCCGGAACTTCTTCTTCTGCTGCTGGTCGGCGAGGAGCGGCACGATCCGCCGCCAGTCGTCGGTGGGCTGCCCCTGGCTGTCCGTCGGCTGTCCGTCGGTGATCAGACAGATCTGCGGACGGTAGTAGAGGTGGCCGGCCTCGCGCAGCACGGTCTTGCGGGCCGTCACCAGCTGGACGGCGGTGCGCAGCGCGTCCGTCATCAGGGTGACGCCGCTGGCCTGCAGGTGCGGGGCGCCGAAGGAGTGCGCGGGGACGAAGGCGCCCGGGTCCGCCGGGTCGGCCAGCACGGTCGTGCCCTGCCAGGTGCACACCTGCCGGCCGCCGAAGGTGACGAGGGCGACCTCGACGCTGTTGGTGAGGTTGATGTCGGAGCGGAGCTGGAGCACCCACTCCTGGAGTGCCTTGTTCAGCATGTCGATGGGTGCGTTCGCCATGGACATGGAGGTGTCCAGACACAGCACGAGGGGCTGCCGTTGGGCGTTGCCGTCGGGAACGATGTCGTTGTAGTAGAGCGGAACACTGTGCGAACCCTCGTCACGCATGGAAGTACCCCTGTGCATTCGCTGTTGCGGTGGTGTCAGGACTCACTGATGAACCCGGTCACGGTCAGTTCGCCCGTGCTGCCCCGGCCCACGTCCACCTGCTGTCCCGGTGCCGGCGGCTCGCCGTGGCCGACCCAGCTCGCCCGGTACAGCAGGCCGTTGATGGCCACATAGCCCTGGGGCCGCAGCGCGGTGCGGACGGTGGCGGACGGGTGGGAGGACGCCGTCCGCCGTCGGGCGGGGGCCGCGAGGGCCGTCGTAGGGGCGTCCCGCTCGTCCGGCGCCCGATGGCCCGGGTCGGCCACCGTGGCGGGCGCCGGCTGCTGCGGGCGCGACCGGGACCTGCCGCCGCCGCGGTGGCGGGGCGGCTGGGTGCCCTGGGGCGTGCCCGCGCCGGCCTCGGCGGGTGTCGTGGGCGGCGGACCGACCGTCGGGTGGGTACGGCGGACCAGGACCCCCATGGTGATCAACAGGCAGGTGAGCAGGGCGACCACGAAGAGGATCAGGGGGAGGTCGCCGCCCGAGGACGAGCCGTCGTCCCCGGAGCCCGAGAGGTCCGTGCCGTCGCTCGTCCCGGTGGCGTGGGACGGGAGCGCGGTGTCCGCCGGGCCGGCGGTGAACAGCGCGGTTGCGCCGTCCTGCACGACTCCCTTGTCGACGAGGTACTCCCCGCTCCTGGACTCGGTGCTGACGGCGTCGCAGAAGCCGTTCAGCGGGCAGCCCGAGAATTCGCGCAGTCGCTGATCGACGCGTTCGGTCAGCGCGGACACCGTGCTGTCCCGGCCCACGATGCGCTGGGAGGCCAGAGCCAGCAGCAACGTCCCGCCGGAGCCGGTGCGCACGCTGTTCGGCACGATCACGATCACTCGGTCGCGCAGTTGCTCCACCGCTTGCTTCACCGTGTCGGGACCGGTGTCCTCGGGAAGGTCCTGCGGTGCCGTGATCGTCACGACGACGCGCTCGCCGGTCGACGCGTGCTCGCCCCAGCACCGCAGGGACGCGGTGAACTCCTGTTGGGGGCAGGCCGCCCCGGCGGTCCGGGTGGCGGCCGGGCCGACGGGCCCCGGGGGATCGGGACGCTGGGCGCCGGAGGGTATCGCGGTGACCAGCGTCAGCGCCGAGCCGAGCAGGACGGCGCCGAGCAGGACCCGGCGGACGGCGGCCCGGCGCGCGGCGGCGGGGGTGCGACGGGTGGGAGGGCGGTGCGGGGCGCGGGGCGGCGGGCTCGACGGTGGTGTCACAGGCTGAACACCTCGCGGCATCGGGTGAACATGGTCGCGGCCTGGTCGACCCAGCCCGACGCGGTGGCGTCGAAGTCGGGCTGGGTCATCCGGCAGGACAGGGGCAGGGTGCACACGCCGCCCAGGTGCGGCCGGTCGCCGCGCACGTTCCACACGGAGAGGGTCGGGATCAACTGCTCGATGTTCCAGGCGTTGGCGGCGGCGGCCCGGGCCAGCTCGCCCGGCGCCAGACCGCGGCCGGTCGTCATGAACGCCACCAGGAAGCGGCGGGACGTGGTGAGGTGGACCTGCAACCGGTCGGCGGCCGGGCGGCGCGACACACTGAGCGTGATGTGCGTGGCCGCGTCGTGGGCCGGTACGCCGATTCCGGTGGCCCAGCGGTTCACCAGGCCGTTCCAGTCGGTGTCGAGGAGGAAGTGGGGCGGGTACCCGGTGTGTTCAGGTGTCATGACCGGCCGCCTCGATCACCAGGGCGTCCGTGAGTCCGTCCGCCAGGAGAGCCTGCGCGTTCCACGCGAAGTCGCCGCCGCCCTCACCGGGCCGGGCCGGCGGCGCCCACACGGTGGGTGTGTACGGCCGGGGAACCGCGGGCAGCGTCGGTGTGTCGGGGTCCGCCGCCCGGGTGCCGAGGGCGTCGAGCAGTTCGGCCGGAGTGGGCCGCCGGTCCGGCCGTTTGGCGAGACAGGCGGCCACCAGGAGCCGTAATTCCTGGGGCAGGGCGCTCATATCGGGTTCGGTGTGCACGATGCGATAAAGGAGCTGAGCGTTGTTTCCGGTCCCGAAAGGACCCTGCTCGCTCGCGGCGAATGCGAGCACCAGCCCGAGGGAGAACACATCGCTCGCGGGGGAGAGAACTCCGCCGGTGATCTGTTCCGGTGACATGAAATGCGGAGTGCCGAGCAGGGAGTCCGGATCGGTCAGCGGCGGAAGGTCGGTCACATGTGCGATGCCGAAATCGATGACCCGTGGGCCTTCCGCATTCATCAGCACATTCTGCGGCTTGAGGTCCCGATGCACGATTCCGGCGGCGTGGATGTCCGCGAGCGCCTCCGCCAGTCCGGCGCCGAGCTGCCGCACCCGGTCGGGGGTGAACGTGCCGCCCACCCGCACGGCTTCCCACAGGGAGGGGCCGGGCACGAACACCGTGGCCAGCCAGGGCTCTTCGCACTCGGTGTCGGCCTCCACGACCGACGCGGTATAGGCCCCGCTGACCGCCTTGGCGGCTGTCACCTCCCGGGCGAACCGGCTGCGGAACCGCGGTTCCCTGGCCAGTTCGGGGCGGATGACTTTGACGGCCACCGACCGCCCGCCGCGCGTCCTGGCCAAGTAGACGGATCCCATGCCCCCTTGGCCGAGAAACGCCGACACCTGATAAGGGCCGATGCGTACCGGCATGCGTTTCTGTTCCACGGTGTGTTCGATTCCCCCCGAAAACAAACGCCCTGATCGCGCTTTTGTTCGGAGCGTGATCCGGCAGGTGTGGCGAATTCACCGTCCCCTGCGCGGCGAATACCGGTACAGAGTAGCGGCGTTGGCCGATTTTGTATGTCGTTGTGGAAAACGGGACAGGTGTGGGGGAGGTGTGGTTCGGCAGAAGGGGGCTCAGGGGGCGCGCAGTGCCGCGGTGAGCCCTGTATGCGCCCCCTCGTGCGCGGGCAGAATCGTTCTGTCAGTGATCACCATGAACTACCCGGGAAGGCAGGTCGGTTGTCGTGCAGTTGCGTCTTCCCGCCTCCGTGTCCGAAGCGCAGCGGTGTCTGGCCGACGGCGCGATACCGATCGGCGGGGCCACCCTGGTCTGGGCCGCCTGGCAACGGGACGGCTTCCCCGAGCAGGCCGTGTCGTTGCGCAACGTGCCCGAGGCCAACGTGGTCGGCCGGGAGGAACTGGGCGCCGCGGTACTGCTGCACCGCGTCGACGCCACCGTGCCGGAAGCGCTGCACCGGGCGGCCCTGGGAGTGGGCACGGGCGCGGTGCGCCGTACCGCCACGGTCGGCGGCAACATCGTCGGCAGCACCCTGCGCGACCTGCTCCCCGCGGCCCTCGTCCTGAACTCCCGGGCGACGGTCCTGGAGTCCGACAACGTGTACGACGCCGACCTGCCGGAGGTGGTCGCCAAGCGGCACCTCCTGCTGGGCCTGCGCTGGCGCACCCCGCTGGCCAGCGGCTACCGCAAGCTGGAGGGCGACCCGGGCGGACCCCCGCCCCTCATCGTCGCGGCGGCGGTCCACGGCGATGGCGGTGACGGCCCGGGGCGGCTGCGCGTCGCGGTCCGCGACGGCTACGAGGTCGTCAGCGAGAGCACGCCGTGGGAGGCCGGCACCGACGCCGGACAGGTGCTCGACGCCCTGGAACCCACCGACCTCGGCTCACTGCCCGCCGAGGCCCGGGCCGCGGTCCGCGCCCAGGTCGCCGACGTACTCGCCCGCGCGGCATAGGAGTTCGCACCGCGACGCAGGGGCGAGCTGCGCTCGGGCGGCGCCGGTTGCTCGTGTCACGTCTCCCGCGCGGGGGCGTACGCCTCCTCCTCCAGTCCGAAGGTCCAGGCGACTCCCGCGCGTGCCGTCCGGGTGGACGGCGGTACCCGGAGCCAGTAGGTGCGCCGGGTGCCGTCCGGCTCCGGGGTGGAGTTGACGACCTCCACCATCACCACCGGCTCGTCGCCCTGGAGATCGATCCGCCACAGGACGCCCGTCTCGTCGCGGTGGACGGGACGGGCACCGGAGTCCGCCAGATAGCGGTCGTAGCCGTAGTACTCCAGCATCACCCGGCGCAGTTCGGCGTTCTCCTCGGCGCGGATCCGCTCCGGAGTGAGCGCCGGCAGCTCCGCGAGGAAACCGGCCGGCACCGGCATACCGCGCCACGCGTACAGCGCGAAGCCGTCCGGATAGGCGAGCGCCGGGCCGTCGCCGTGGTCGAGCCGGCCCGCCTCGTCCCGGTGCAGGGCCACCGGGCGCTCGCACACCACCGCCACCCGCGCGTACGGCCACCACCAGCCGGCGCTGCGGCACACCGCGGCCAGCCCGTCCAGCGGACCGTCGTCCGTGGCGAACGCGGCGAGCCACGGCGCGTCGTGCTGCCCCAGCACCGCGTCCAGGAGGGTCAGCCTGACCTCCGTGGCCGCCTTCCCGGTGTCCTCGCCGACCAGGTCCGCCAGCACCCCGGCGCGGATCCGGTCCACCAGGGCCTGCGTCGACCCCCACAGCCGGCCGCCGGTCGCCGCCCAGTGCGCCGCCCAACCCGCCGCACCCAACTCGCCGTGCAGTCGGTGCCGTTCGCCGGCCCAGGGCGCACTGCGGATCGCCTCGCGCACACTGGGACCCGGGTCCCGCAACGCCCGGATCAGGGTCACCGCCTCGCGCGGCGAACCGGCCCACACCACCTCCTCCGGCTCCGCCAGCCCGGCCTGCCGGTAGGCCCGCCGTACGCCCGCCTCGGCGGCGGCGCGGTCCGCCGGAACGGCCGCCGCGGCCCACCCCCGCCACGCGTCGACGCCCGTGTCGGCGGCAACCCGGCCCGCCCGCGTCTCCATCGTCGTCATCTCCATCTCCCCGTCCCTCACCCTCTGGTCAGCCACCCTCTGTGCAGCACCCTCTGTTCAGTCAGCCTCTGGTCAGTCCGCGACGATCCGCACGGACCCCGGTACGTACTCCCGCTGCCGGATCACCCGGAACCAGCCCTTCGGCAGCGCGATCACCGCGTGCTCCTCGTGGACCACCCGGCCGCCCTGCGGGAGATGCAGCAGCAGCGGACCGAACGGCCCCGGCTCGCGCACCAGATCACCCGGTCCGACCACCGCGTGGGCGTGTCCGGTGACCTCGCCCAGCGCCAGCACCAGCCGCCCCCGCCCGTCCCGCGCCTCCCTCGGCGCCTGCCCGGCATGCGGCGGCACCGCCTCCTCCGCCACCGGCACGATCAGCACGTCTCCCTGCCGGTACATGGCTCTCCCCTCACCGCCGGGTGCACCCCGCACCGGCTCATGACCACGACCGTAGGGGCCGCCACTGACAACGGCTCCGACCCCGGCCCCGCCGACGGGCGTTGTCAGTGGCTGTTGGTAGAACTGCGGACGTCGGGAACGCACGTTCTTTCTTCTTGGGAGCAGCCCTATGACCGTCAACAGACACCTGGACGAGCTGTACGGGCTGCGCAGCCACACCTTCCCGGCCCTCGACGGGGGGACCGGCAACCTCCCCGCCCCGGACGCCGTCGCCTGGCGGTTCAACACCAACCACTTCTATTCCAACGGCGAGGACTGGAACTCGCTCTTCGCCCGCTTCTGCGACACCGTCGACACCACCCGCGTCAAGGCACTGATCGTCGGCCAGTGGGGGGACGCGTCCTCCGACGACTCCGCCGAGGCCGTCAAGACGCTGGTCGCGGCCCGGGACAGCTTCCCCGCGCTGCGCGCCGTGTTCATCGGCGACATGGTCGGGGAGGAGTGCGAGATCTCCTGGATCAGGCAGACCGACGTCACCCCGTTGCTGACCGGCTTCCCCGAGCTGGAGGAGTTCGGTGTGCGCGGCGGCTCCGGGCTGGAGTTCCCCGCGACGAGCCACCGCGCGCTGCGCAAGCTCGTCATCCAGACCGGCGGACTGTCCGCCGAGGTGGTGCGCGGGGTCGGCGCCGGCGACCTGCCCGCCCTGGAACACCTGGACCTGTGGCTCGGCACCGACGAGTACGGCGGCGACAGCGAGGTGGCCGACCTGGAGCCGTTCCTGTCCGGTGCCCGTCTGCCGCGTCTGCGCCATCTGGCCCTGCGCAACAGCGAGATCCAGGACGAGATCGCCGTGGCTGTGGCCGCCGCGCCCGTGGTCGCCCGCCTGGAGGTGCTGGACCTCTCCATGGGCATCCTGACCGACGAGGGCGCCGCCGCCCTGCTCGCGGGTCAGCCCCTCACCCACCTCAAGAAGCTCGACCTGCACCACAACTACCTCACCGAGCCGCTGATGGACCGTCTCCTGCAGACCCTCGGGGCCGCGGGGGTCGAGGTCGACCTCGACCACGACGGTGCCGAGGAGGACGAGGACGAGGACGACGACGAGCCGTTCCGCTATATCGCCGTGGCCGAGTGAGCGGCCCAACCGTGCCGCCGCCCCGCTTCGCGGTGGTCGGCAACCCCGAGAACCGACGCGTCGCCCTCTTCGCCGACGCGGTGCGCGCGGCAGGACTGCCCGGCCCGCGCGTCGTCCCCTGGACGGACGTCCTGCGCGACGGGGGAGCCGACTTCGCCGCCGACGAGACCGTCCGGGTCGACTCGCCCGGCGAGAACCCGGAGGTCGACCGGCTGCTGCGGGGCGCCGGAGACCCCACCCGGGTCGAGGGCTCGGCCCGCTGGTACACCGGGCTCGTTGCCGCGCTGTCCGGGATGCGCGGGGGCATCCGCCTCGACGACCCGGACGACCTCGCCGTGCTGTTCGACAAGCGGAAGTGCCACGCCGTCCTCGACGCGGCCGGTGTTCCCGTCCCCGCCTCGCCCACCTCGGGCCCCGGCGGCGCGCCGGTGCGGGGCTGGGACGACGTGCGGGAACTGATGCGCGAGCACCGGATGCCCCGGCTGTTCGTCAAGCCCGCGCACGGGTCGTCCGCGTCGGGTGTCCTCGCCGTCGAGACGGGCGGCGGCGGCCGGATCAGGGCCACCACCTCGGTGGAACGCGCCCCGGACGGCCGCCTGTACAACTCCCTCAGGGTGCGCCGCTACGAGAGCGAGGAGGCCGTCGCGGCGATCGTCGACGCCCTCGCCCCGGACGGACTGCACCTCGAACGCTGGTTCCCGAAGGCCTCCCAGGACGGTAGGGCCGCCGATCTGCGGGTCGTCGTCGTGGCCGGCCGGGCCACCCATGCCGTCGTCCGCACCAGCCGCTCGCCCATGACCAATCTCCACCTCGGCGGCAGCCGCGGCGACCTCGAAGCCGTCCGGCGGTCCTTCGAGACGGCGGGCGCCCGCTGGGCCGACGTCCTCGGCGTGTGCGAACGGGCGGCGGCCTGCTTCCCGCGCACCCTCTGCGTAGGTGTCGACCTGCTCCCGGCGGTCGGCTGGCACGGGACCGCCGTCGGCGAGGTCAACGCCTTCGGTGACCTGCTGCCCCGGCTCACCGGTCTGCCCGGCAGCGGCGCCGAGGGCATGGACACCTATGCCGCCCAGGTGGCCGCCGTACTGCACGACCGGCACAGAACAGGAACTCCCCATGCCTGAGCCCGACATGCCTGAGCCCGACATGCCCGTGCCCGACATGAAGGACGTCGTCGGCAGCCACGATCTCCTCCTGGTCACCCTCGACACCCTGCGGTACGACGTCGCCGTCGAGCTCGCCGAAGCGGGCCGCATCCCGAACCTCACCCGTCACCTCCCCGGCGGCAGCTGGGAGAAGCGGCACGCGCCGGGCAGCTTCACCTACGCCTCCCACCAGGCCGTCTTCGCCGGATTCCTGCCCACCCCAGCCGCACCGGGACCGCATCCGCGGCTGTTCGCGGCGAGCTTCGCGGGCAGCGAGTCCACCGCCGACGGCACCTTCGTCTACGACACCCCCGACCTGGTCTCCGGTCTGGCCAAGGAGGGCTACCACACGGTCTGCGTCGGGGGAGTGGGCTTCTTCAACAAGCAGGGCCCGCTCGGCTCGGTGCTGCCCGGCCTCTTCCACGAGTCCCACTGGACACCGGAGTTCGGCGTGACCTCACCCCACTCCTTCGAGAACCAGATCGCCCACGCCGAACGCGTCATCGGTGAACTCCCCGCCGGACAGCGGCTGTTCCTCTTCGTCAACGTCTCCGCCCTGCACCAGCCGAACTGGTTCCACCTGCCCGGCGCGACCCGCGAGGCCGGCGACAGCCGTGAGACGCACGCTGCCGCCCTGGAGTACGTGGACCGGCACATCGGCCGCCTCTTCGCCGCCGCGAGCAGCAGACGCCGCTGCTTCGCGATCGTCTGCTCCGACCACGGCACCGCCTACGGCGACGACGGCTACACCGGCCACCGCCTCGGCCACGAGTCCGTGTGGACCGTGCCGTACGCCCACTTCTTCCTGGACCCCGCCGAGGCCGCTGCCTAATGCTGAAGTCAAGCCACGAGACGAAGAGTTGGCCGGGCTTCGAAGGGCCGACGGTCACGCAGGATGGCGTAGAGGACGTTGACCTTGCGCCGGGCGAGTGCGATCAGGGCCTGG